>JAQCEJ010000127.1 GCA_027618475.1 Planctomycetota bacterium
CACATTCGCAAAATAGAATAAGCATGCGGCTTCCGATGCTCGACCGCGATCTGAGCCGGCGGGCATTTCTGCGCGGGTCGCTCTTGGGGGCCGGACTTTTGAGTCTCCCTCAAGTGATGCAATGGCAGGCCCGCGCCGCGTCAACGACACATCAGAAGAAACGCTCGCTGATTCTGTTGTGGCAGGATGGCGGTCCGACTCACTTCGAAACTTTTGACCCGAAACCGGAAGCTCCTGGTGAGTACCGCGGCGAATTGAATGCCATTCAGACGACCCTGCCGGGAATCAACTACTGTGAAGTGCTGCCGCGGTTGGCTCAACTCGCTCATCGCACGACCGTCATTCGGTCACTTCATCAACCATCGTCTGACCATGTGGTCGGTTCGCATAATGTATTGACCGGTTGGGACGGCGAGACGATGGGAAGCAAATCAAGATATCCAGATATCGGCGCTGTCATCAGCCGCATGCGTAGCGGTGCCGAAGATATTGATATCACGATTGGAGCGTCAACTGATGCCCGTCTCGCACGCGGCATGGGAGCAAATCACCGCGCGACCGGCCCCGATCGTAATTCACTGCCTCAGTACATCGATATCGGTGGGGGATTACATCGAGGTGGCCCCGCTTTTCTCGGTCCCGTTTATGGTCCGTTTCAAGTGTCTGGTGATCCATCGAAACCCGGTTTCGTCGTACAAAATCTGGCATCGGCAAGTTCATCCGAGCAGTTTCAGTCTCGTCTGAACATGCTTGGCCAACTCGACCGCTACGATCGGAAGATTTCGTCCGAGGCTGCGGCATTTGACCAATTGCAGGCACTCGATGGTTTTAGACAGCAAGCAATCGATCTACTCTCTGGTGCAGGTGCCGCACGTGCCTTTGATTTGACTCGCGAACGTCCCGAGGTCCGCGATCGGTATGGTCTTCATCTCGCCGGTCAGCAATGCCTGCTGGCGCGCCGCCTGGTCGAAGCCGGAGTCGGCATGGTTGCCGTTCGTTTTTCCCCCGACGGTCGCGGTGACTACGACAAGACGATGATCGGCTGGGACGATCACGCCGTTCATGGCAATATCTTCGACGTCATGCGCATGCGCGGTCCTCAATTCGATCAATCGGTCAGCGCCCTCATTGAAGACCTCGACAATCGCGACATGCACGATGATGTCATGGTTATTGTTGTCGGTGAATTCGGTCGCACCCCGCGCATTCATAATCACAAGGGTTGCCCCGGTAGAGAGCATTGGGGACCTGCTGGCTGCGCCCTCGTATATGGCGGCGGTATGCAGATGGGACAAGTGATCGGATCGACGACCGGCAAGGGCGAAAACCCGCTCGATAGGCCGCTGAAATATCAAAGCCTGCTGGCAACGATTTACACATCCATGGGTATCAAGCCTGACCACACTTTCATCAACGAAGCCGGTCGGCCCGTCCCGATTCTCGCCGAGGGCCATGCGATTCCTGAATTATTCGGCACATAGAGTCAGTCGCCCTCCTTTATCCCCATGCCATGATGCCACCGAGGATCCGAGTATGTGTTATCGTCTTCGTCGGGCTTTAATAATCACCATTATCAGCAGTGTTGCTCTTATTCTCAACACAGAAGCGGTTTGGTGTTACATCGACCCATCGGAAAAATTATCGACATTGGAAGATCAGGGAGTGGTCATTGAACTGAATAATGTTGGCGAAGTCGTTCGTGTTGACTTGTCGGTTGTAACCGATCTGGAGGCAGCGATTGAACAGATAGCCGAATTATCGACGGTACGTGAGTTGATCATTCCTCCTCACCTCGATGATGAAGGACTCGCACAAATCATCGTGCTGAATCACCTCGAAAATCTTGATCTAAGTACTCACCGCCGTCTCTCTGATAGAGCGATTCTCAAGCTGGCGGATATCAAATCACTTAAACACCTAGGGCTACCTCAGCAGATCAGCGACATGGGTTTGAAAGTCGTAACTGAACTGCTACAGCTCGAATCTCTCGATTTGACCCGATGCGCTAAAATTACCGACATTGGCATGGAAAACATCGCACAACTGTCGAAGCTGAGATCGCTAACGCTCAACGGAGCTGAACGTATTACAAATGTCGGCGTCGCGCATCTCTCGCGTTTGACTGCACTCGAGCATCTCGATCTCTCACAAACCGCGATCACCGACGACGGTCTTAAAGCTCTAAAGCGACTGACCAACCTTCGCACCTTGAGACTGAACGAAACCGATCTGACAGGAGTGTCACTGAGGGAGCTGACCGCGCTCCGACAGCTCGAATTACTCGACGTCGATCTGACACAGATACAAGAAGAACATCTCGTCGCCCTCGCTCCACTCACAACGCTGCACTCGCTCACTCTGCCACCCGGCATGTCGGGTAAGGCATTGATGCCCTTGAGTAGCCTGACTGCGCTGGAAACGCTCGGGCTGACAGATTCCGAAATTGACAATTCCGGATTGCGTCATATTGAACCGTTCAGCAAATTGAAACGATTGTATTTGAATGGTGCTGTGGCAATTGGTGATGAAGGCCTTGTTCATCTCTCTGAACTGAAGGAGCTCGAAGAGTTGAATCTGACAAACACTGGTATCACGGATGCTGGCCTTCCTCACCTTAAAAATCTTGTCCATTTGAAACGCGTATCACTCAACGGCACCGAAGTCACACTCGAGGGAATCGTCAGACTGTTTATTGAACATCAAAAACGTTCTCTCGTCGATGTCTTGCGTGCTCTCGGCTGTGCGACATTTGATGAGGACGATAACGTCGTGACGATCAACCTGGCGGGCACGAATTTCAGCGATGATGAAATGAAATATCTCGAATCGTTGCCAACGCTCAAGGAATTACAACTGGCGGCAACCAATATCACAGATATAGGAATGGAACGCGTCGCGGGACAAGAAAACCTCGAACAACTCTATATTGCCAAGTGCAATGTGACTGACGAGGGACTCTCACACATACGAAACCTCAAGAAATTAAAGTATCTCAACATCTACGGCACGAAAATTACGACAGCGGGTCTGGAACATCTTTACGGACTCGAAAACCTGAAACTGTTGCTCATCACGGATTTGAAACTGAAAACGTCGGCTGTTGATGCACTCAAAGCGCGCTTGCCGCAACTGAAGGTGACCGACTACACACCCGAATAAGTTTTTCTTCACGGTGTCGGGGAGAATTCCATGACCACATCACGTTGTTATTTGATTGCTTGTGGGTGCCTTGCCGTCGTCTTAACGCAACGTGTGTCGATGTTGACCTTCGCGGGCGAACGGGTCACCCCTAAAAAATTACACATTTATGTTGCCACGTACAGTGCCGTTGAAGGTGAAGGCATTTTTCGAGGCGAGTTCGATACCTCAACCGGAGATATCCTTAATCTGAAACCAACGGGTGGCATCACAAGTCCAGCGGCGATCGTACCGCATCCTTCGGGAAAATATTTCTATGCAACGTCAAGCATGGATGATGATCGTGGACAATCCACCGGTGCGGTAGTAGCCTTCGCCGTCGATGAAACGACGGGAGAATTCACAATGATCGACCGCCAGTCCACTGGTGGTACAGGGCCATGTTTCTTATCATGCCATCCCCAAGGGAAATTAATAGTTATAGCGAACTGCGGCACGGCAACAGTGGCGTGTCTTCCGTTGACAAACGATGGCCGGTTCGGCAATACGTCAACCGTCATTCAACATGATGGACAAAGCCGCAATTCCGAGGGTAAACCGCAGGCGCATTCAATACAGATTTCTCCCAACGGAAACTTTGCCGTCGCCGCCGACCTCGGTCTTGACCGGTTATTCGTGTATCGACTGAATGCGTTGAATGGCACAATGGCTCCGCACGAACTGAAATCGGTCGACCTACCACAGGGAAACGGACCGCGGCATGTCACCTTTCATCCCTCGGGACGTTTTATTTACGTGATCGGTGAGCTAGGAAATACCGTCTCGACATTGCGCACGGACGTTGACACAGGCGAAACCGTTCTACTCCAGAATATCACAACGCTTTCTCAAAACTTTTCGGGTGATAGTTATGCCGCCGACATCGTCATCATGCAAGATGGCGATTTCCTTTATGGCACCAATCGTGGTGAAGACAGTGTGGCGATCTGGCGAGTTAATGGTGCCAGCGGTCTACTTACAACTGCGGGAAACACATCTTGTGGTGGTAAATTCCCTCGCAGTGCCGCCATCGACCCTTCGGGTCGTTTTCTGATCATTGGCAATCAAAAAAGTGACCAGTTACAAGTCTTTCGAATTGAATCGAAAGATGGATCCATTATGCCACACGGTGCACCTATACCTGTTCCAACACCAGTCTGCATCAAGTTTTGATCATCGATGCTGTAATACGTGCGGATTTCATTAAACCCGCATTTCCCATTTGACTTCCCGAACTTTGGCACGCGATTTGCGCCAAGCCCTTCAAAACAAGTTCGAAGAGAGTCCCAATCATCGGATGACAACGAGACTTAGTTCCCTGAACAATTTGGGACATTCACGCTTCGCAAAAACAGATGCGCATCGTTACGAAGTGAGTTACTTCCGGAGAGATTAAGATCATCCCGGTTGGCTATTATCGGTATCAAAGAGGATTATATCAGGGAAATCACGACCAGAATTCAGTCACCTGAATGGGAATGTTCGGACTTGAACATCATTCTGTATTCGTTCGTAGTTTATGCTGCAAGGCGATGTGTTCCCAAGCAGAGCGTTTTTTCAGCGGAAAGTACCAAGCAAGTATGACGAATACAAACTGATCGTGCCGATGATGTAGGCTACACTGTTCATGTAATATTTGATTTACCATCAACTCTCACGATAGGCGGTCTCGATGCTTCGGCTGACCGGTGCTAGAACCAAATTGTGCGACGGTATTTCACGCCGGGATCTGTTACAGATCGGTGGGCTTGGTGCGTTAGGTCTTTCCGCCGCCGATTGGTTTCGCCTTCGCGAGACACAAGCCGCGAATATCACCTCGGCTTCGTCGTCGTTCGGCAAGGCGAAAGCATGTATTCTTGTGTTTCTGTCGGGCTCTCCGTCGCAACATGAGACTTTTGATCCGAAGCCCGAAGCTGCTGCCGAGATTCAAGGCGAAATGGGGGCGATCGCCTCGAACGTCCCGGGCCTTGACATCTGCGAACGCCTGCCGCGGCATGCCCAGATCATGGATCGCGTCACCGTCGTACGCTCGATGTCGCACGAATACCCCCTGCACGGTGTCGGATATGCGACCTCTGCGATGCCGATGACGAGTGCCGAACTCAATTCGCTGCCGCGCGATTCGCGTCAGCGGCCCTATATCGGTTCGATCGTCGACTATATCGAACAGCAACGAACAGGCAGGGCGATTCCTGAAGTCCCCCACAATATCGGCCTTCCGTGGTTGTATGGTGTGAAGTCGGATAAATATGGCGCGGGGACCAAACGCCTTTCCGGTCCATATGCATCGTTTCTCGGGCCGACGTACGACCCCCTCTGGACCGATTTCGACGGCCCGGGAACGAAAATCGTCCCCAAACTCAATGCCAATTCGCAAGTTGACGACGTCTACGATCCTTTCGGTGGCACGACGCCCGATGGCCGGTTCAGCCTGGGAGCCGATTGCCAGTTTCCCGAAGGTATGAACTCGTCACGATTCACTCAGCGTCGCAATTTGCTCGAACAATTCGATCGTACGCGACGGGCGCTCGATAACCATCACGACGTCGGATTGTACGAAAAACATCAGCAGATGGCTTACTCGTTGCTCTCGACGAGCAAGATGTCCGAAGCGATCGATATCCAGCGAGAACCGATCGCTACCCGCGAAAAATATGGCATGACGCTCTTCGGTCAATCGCTGCTCGCCGCGCGGCGACTTGTCGAAGCGGGGGGAAAGTTCGTTTCGGTCTTTTGGGATCCTTACGGGCCATTTGGCGCATCGTGCTGGGATACCCATTCGAATCATTTTCCGCGTATGAAAGACTATTTACTGCCGGTGTACGACGAAGCATTTCCTGTGCTCATTCTCGATCTCGAAGAACGGGGATTACTCGAAGAGACCGCCGTTCTCTGCATCAGCGAACATGGCCGTACGCCACAAATCGATTCGGGTCCGATCGGAGCCGCCCGGCATCACTGGTCGCGGGCCTACTCTGCCGTGTATGCCGGCGGTGGTTTCGCAAAAGGTCGCGTCGTCGGTCGAACCGATACCATCGGTGGCGATGTGGAAAGCACCCCCGTCTCGCCGAAAGACATTCTCGCCACGACTTACCATTTGCTGGGAATCGATCCCCACGGGATGATTCCCGATCAGACCGGACGCCCGCATCCCATTGCCGGCGACGGCGAATTGAGACTTGAACTGCTCGGCTGATGTGAAGTGAGAACTTGCCATGCCCATCATTCACTCATCACGAACGACAAACGCCTCGCGACGAGCCTTTCTGTCGGCATCGGGACTGGGGCTTGTCGGTCTCACTTCAGGACAATTCGCGAAAAACGCCCGTGCGGCGAATGCTGCTGGTTCGGGCGGAAAAGCCAAATCGACGATCCTCATTTATCTCAACGGCGGTCCCTCGCAAATTGATATATGGGATATGAAGCCGCACGCCCCGCGCGAATACCGGGGCGATTTTCATCCCGCGCAGACATCTGCACCGGGCGTCACATTATGCGAATATCTTCCAAAACTCGCACAACAATCCCATCACATCGCGCTCGTCAATTCGCTGGGTCAACACAACCGCGCCGCGAACGATCACGGGGCCGGCCGCTATTACATTATGACGGGCCATGTGCGCGATACGAGTTTGCCGAATCAGCCGACGCCGAGCGACTGGCCGTATGTCGGTTCGGTGGTGACTTACAAAAAACCGGCGCATCCGTCGTTGCCGTCGTCGATCTGGTTACCGACGAAATCGGGGCCCGATAATGTCAACAACCCCGGTACATTCGGTGCGCGGCTGGGCGTGCAGCACGATCCGTTTTACGTCCTCGCGTCTCACGAAAAACCGTTGGAATTTCGCAGTCCCTCGCTGACGCTCGAAGGTGACATCTCGGTCTCGCGCTTGCAGGATCGCCGGTTTCTGCTCAAGACTCTGGACGACGCGCGCCGCGGTTTCGAGCGGTCGACGTCGATCGGCAACTATTCGCAACTCCAGCAACAAGCGTTTGAGTTGTTGACATCGCAGGCAGCACGCGTCGCCTTCGATGTCACACGCGAATCGGACGACGTTCGCCGGCGTTACGGCGAAACCGTCAACGGGATGAGCATGTTAATGGCCCGTCGCCTGGTCGAAGCCAAGGTGCCGTTTATTACCTTGTACTGGCTTCACAATTACGAAGAAGACAAAAAGCGAGGCTGTCTTGGAGGCGCGTGGGATACGCACTGGAAGAATTTCAGTTGCCTCAAGGATTATCTCCTGCCGTTGTTCGATCAACCGTTCTCGGCTCTACTCTCCGACTTGCACGAACGGGGGTTGCTCGACGAAACCCTGGTCTTGGTCACGGCAGAAATGGGCCGCACACCGAAGATCGGCGACCCGCGATCGGGCGGTGACGGCGCGCCTGAACCGGGCCGCGACCATTGGACGCACTGTCAAACGGCACTATTAGCAGGGGGTGGAATTCGCGGCGGCCAAACCTACGGTTCGAGCGACAAGATCGCCGCGTATCCCGCCGACCGTCCCGTTGGTCCCGAGCACATCGCTCATACGGTATTTCACGCGATGGGAATTCATGACCTGACCGCATACGACAATCAAAATCGTCCGTACAATTTGCTCGACGAAGGGCAGCCGATTACAGAATTGTTCTGAAGCGGGGGAGGGGGGGAGCCTCCTTGGTTTTCTGAATGCCGAAATCCAAATCACCAAATGTCAAAATCGAATCTTTGTTTGCACAGTTTCAAATCGCAACAGGTGATCGGAGCTAAAATGATGGGATTTGAAGCAATCCATGCATATATGGAGACTGATATTGAACGATAGACGAACCGCTATTCAACTATTTAACCGTTTCGGCCAATTAGCCAGCCAGAAGGGCTATTCAACTCTATTTTCAATGAACTAACGGTCTTATACGTCAAATGAAATTGATAACGTCGTTTCTGTGAATCGATCGATTTGTTCTGAAAGCGAATAATGGGGCCATTGCACCGACATCGCACGGTCCAATGGGCGGTAAACCGCTGTGTATAGCGTGCCCCAGCCGGATTTGAAATTGGTCTGATATAAAGGGGGAAGCAGAAATCGAGAGACAAAGCGGTCGGCGGTTTCTTGATCGTCGTCGAGTCGCAAGGTGAGAAAGTGGGCGCGGTCCAACGTTGCGGTTGCTCGTGCGTGCTCGTCCCATTCGATCTGATGCTGATGGTTGGTCGCAAGTTGACGTCGTGAAACCAACGCCGGCCGATCGGGAGAGACGAATACCGTGTTATGGTTACCCGAACCGTCAAGAACCGTCACGTTGTACGCCATATGGCTGGGGACGCGCGACAAAATGTGTACTGCGTCATCGGCAGAATCACAGAACTCGAGGATGTAACGCAAAATGAGAGGCATACCGAACCCTTCACCAACAACGCGGCGACCTCCAAATGCCAATGAGACCGATAAACCGGATTCGTTGATGCCATCGAGCACTCCCCACATGCAGTCGCTCATGGCAATGACCCGTCGGCCATTCCACGCAGTATGCAACAAAACGGCTTCCCATAACTTAGGACTATAGTCGTAATTGCGCACGAGGATGGGGTTACCTCGCGTCCACACCGCCTGGGAACACCCCGTCAGGTAGGGGGTCGGCCGATACAGGCTGAGAAATCGCGATTCTAAATCACCACCGCCGACAAGTTCAGTCAATTTTTCATACGTCGGAATCAGTTCGGGCATGAACGTGCGGAGTGCACGTTCACAAGCCAAATACGTCGGTCTAGCGGCATCCCCCTCTTTTAGAAACCATTTGCGATACGCCGGCCAATGATGCTGAAAAATAGAACGCCATTTTTCACTGGGAGCGACTTCGCTTACGCATTGCAATATTGATTCCATGATCTATCAATCTGTAGCGCGAAGCGAACGGTGCCGAAGATGCCGTCAGACTTTGATCTCTGGTAACGAAATTTTATGATCGAGAATCATCAGATTTGCGTTCCTCTAGATCACATCATTTTAAAATTGCCGACCTCCGCCACCTGGACCGCGGCCTCGGACTCTGCCGGATTGATCGGCCGTGATTGAAATTGTGCCAAGATTCCGCTGGTCCATGCACGGGCACGATCGTTCAAGAGAAATTCTTCGGTCATTAACCGTCCCGGTGTGATCAGGATACCCAGATCGGCCCCTTCGTACTTGTAGTCGCCTGGCCTGGCGATGCGCAGGAAAAACGCCTCTCGCTCATTTTCGACGGTGCGTCGATGGGTCTGCATGCGGACGTAATTCAATGTGCCATCGTCTCCCATCCGCCAGATGCCCGATTTCGGCGCCGAGGTAATCAGCTCGACGGAGTCTTGCGTATGTTTAATGACGAGTTGTCCCCAGCTATCGATGTTCTCCGGGTCAGACCAGCGGGCGTTCAGTTCAGCGACATCGAGTTCGAAATCGACATTTTCCCATTCCAATAAGTGAAACAGGAACAGCGGTGCGTCGGAATGGGCAAACGCCGTTAACCATACGAGGGTACTTCTTGGCATCCTTTTGCGACCGCTCAGGCCAAATGCGTTCTTCCGCAAGCTGCCATACTTCCGTGTAGCTTTGAGCATCCTGTTTGTCTCTCTCTCCAAATTGGATCGCCCAACGGCTAGGTTGCTGAGTAGGCGAAGCGTTCAAGTCTTCGCCTACCAGATACGGAAACAGCACATCTCCGTTGCGGCTGTTTGCTTGAATTAGTCGGTGGGCTTCTTCAGGGGTCAGCACAAAGCCCATGCCGAGAAGGATATTCCCTTGAAAAGACAGCCGGGCATTAGTTGTGAGACGATGCGGCTCACCTACGACTGCACCTTCAGGTGTCAAGTACGACGTTATTCTTGAGACGCTCTTCCCATCGAGTAGCGATTCTCCGTTCCACTTGCCATTGTGCAACCACACGGCGGCATAAAACACAGTCGCTTCACCCGGCCACGTTTCACTTGAGATGGCATGGCTTACTGCAAAGCCACGCTGGGATAGTTGTTCAAGCCCAACAGTTCGAGTCTCACCTTGAGCGATTGAATTGGTCGCAAGAAACCCGATTCCGCCCGACACTCTGGCAAGCTCACCAGCTCGAAGAAAGAAGTAGGCGGAAAGGTCGGCACTTCCCTTTTGGGAGTGCGCAAGAATGTCGATTAGGAAAGCACGGAAACAGTTTCCTAGGTTGCCAGTGATTTTCTGCCCGCCCATGAATGGCGGATTCCCAACGAACGCATCGAATCCGCCCCGCTTGACGATCACTTCAGGGAACTCCAACGGCCAGTGGAACATCGCCTTGCCCCGGCGTTCCTTAGCAGCAATCTGCTCAAACTCTTCAGTCGGCCCTTTATCAAAGTGGATCACCGATTGATTGGAGGCGTGACGCACTCGTTCCAATTTGTCCTTGGCACTCTCGCCCCAGAACTCAGCCGCTACGAGCAAGTCCGCTGCACATCGAAGCCGGGCAATCTTCTCGTTGGCCTCGATCAGCAACTTCTCTTGCCGCTCGACATCATCGACCGAGTTGGCGGGCAAGTCTTCGAGTTTGAGCCGCAGTGTGATCGCTTCATCCACGGCACTATCGAGCGGCCCCTTGAACAGAACGGCATCGTCTGGATCGGGCTTGAGGTTGAAGTGCCGTAGTTGGTCGATGCTGTGCAGGCCGACAAGCGAATCGCCGCAGCGAATTGAGTGGTCCAGAAACTCGAACGGCTTGTCCTTCGCCAGCGTCAGCAACCACAGCGACAACTTCGCCATTTCCGCCGCCAGCGGGTTCTTGTCCACGCCGTATAAGCAACGTTGGGCGATGATCCGCATGGCGTAGGTCTTGCGCTCGGCAGGATCATCGGGGATGATCGCTTCATTCGACTTGCCGGTGGACGGTGTGCCTTCGGGCGTGATCCCCGGTGTTTGCGGATTGGCTTTCTTTGCCTCGTCCCATGCTTCCAACAACCGCTCGGCCATGTAGCGGGCAGCTTGGACCAAGAACGCCCCCGACCCGCAGGCCATGTCGCAAATCTTGAGTTCAAGCAGTTCTTTGGCCGACTTGAGCTTCCATTCGCCCTTCGGCTTGCCTTCTGCCGGGCCGACGTAAACCAGCGGCTCCAACGTGTACTGCACGATGGGTTCGGTCAGGCTGCGGGGCGTGTAATGCGTGCCACTGGATCGCCGGTCGGTCCCCGCAGTGACGAAGACGCTCCCCTTGGGAATGACAACGGGATAGCCGAAGTTATCCTGCCGCACCAATCCGGCCAATGGCTCCACTCGCTTCCACAAGGCGTCGTCGCTTTGGCAAGCGGTGCGAAATCGACTGGCAAGTTGATCGTCGATTTCGGCACTCAATGCTTTGTTGAGAGCATTGACCGACTTCCCCGTTTGATCTTTCAGTGATTTGACGAGATCGGCCTCGCCCTTTTCCAAGAGCTTTTCCAATTCGGCCAACGGGATTTCAGGTTCCTTGTCACGAGTCCCTGCCAGTCCCAGAAACGGTTCGGTCGCACGCTTGGCTGTGTGATCCAAAAGCCCTTCGTAAACGTGGCCGATCTGTTCGATGTCGAGCGCCCGGAAACTAAGCCGACGAAGCGACTTTTCCGAACTGCCGGGGACTTTGGTTTGCAGGTACTGCAACGCTTCGAGCAGATGCAGCACCGTGCGGTTATTGACCGGCAGGGGGTTGGCTTCGGTGTCTCGCCATGAGGTTTCCCGCTTGCGGCCTTCGAGGAATGGGAAGCGGTCGGGGTTGAACAGATTGCCGCCGTAGGCCGGAATGTGAACGTCGTCGTGCCGCAACCCGCCATACACCGCTCGGAACGCTGCCAAGAGCCGGGGCCATGCGTCGTAGCGTCGTTCGAGCAATTCTTCCCCGTGTTGATCGGCCAGTTCCCGCAGTTGCTTGCTGATCGTGGAGACGGAATAGTTTTGTTCGTAGACCGGGAACGGCTTGCTGGGGATGAGTTCCCGTTCTTCGGCACAAAAGAGGAACACCAGCCGCATCATCACGGTGAGGGCTGACTCGTAAAGCACTTCTTCCCGCACCCCGGCCAAGAGTTCACGGCCAAAGTCCTGATCGGCCCGGTCGAGCGAATGAATCAGCACTTCAACAGCACGCCGCACCTGATAGCCGAGTTGGTCGGTGACTTCCTGTTGATTTGATGCACTCTTCGTGAGCAACGCTTCGAGCGTTTGATCGTCGGGGACGTTGAAGAAGCGGCTGGCCGACAATAATCCACGAAAGGCCCGCAAGGTGATTTGCTCTTCAAGCCACAACGCTGCGTACCAAGAAGCGTAGCCGGTGGTTTCCCCCTTCGGCGCATCGACCAACATCCAGTGTTCGCCGTTGGTTACGAGGCCGAGCCGCACTCCGGTGGCATGAAGCAACTCGGTCATGCGAGTATCGGGCGATGCCTTCCATCGGGAGTTGACGACGTAGCTGGTGAGTTCTTGCGAGCGGGGATAAGTCTGCACGAGCAGCCGGGGCTTCTTCGTGTTGGGGTCGATCACGACGATGTTGGGCCGCAGCAACTCGTGATGTTCGGGAACTTCCGCTTGCAGCGTTTGCGGGATCGCCTGCCCCTCGGCCAAAACCCGGTCATCGAGTTCAAGAGTCTTGGTCAGGACGAACTTAATCCAATGCTGATGCGGGGCAGGATCGGCCTTGCGCTTCTCAAATGAATCCAGCCAATTGCCGTACTCCTGCCGCAACAACCGAGATTGATCGGGGTCGTGGGGTTCCAGCCCGGTATTGAACGCTTCCATCAGCACCGGAAGGCTCAGGAACGGGCCTGACACCGGCACAAGGGAAAGCCATTCAGCATGGTGGCGTGCGATGGACATGGTTAGTGGGCCTCCATCGTCACGGTTTCAACCTCGGAGCAGGAACGTCGAACGATCCAGCCATCGGTAAGGGGCAAGTCGATCAGCACCCCCTTTTTCACATTCACAACCGGGGGTTGCAAATCGTCCAGCCAGTCCTTTTTTCGTGAGTCGTCATTCAAAACAATGGTCGTCTCAACTGAATAGGCTTCCCGAAGCACGCAGCAATGGAAGGTGATGAGTTTTGGATTGAACTTTCGGTCCAATTGCGTGACAGCTTTCAATTCATGTTGAATCGTTTGCCAGAGCGTCTCAATGCCGGTCCCGTTGGCTTTTTCGAGAATATGAAACCAGAAACCATCCACATCCTCAAAAACGAGCTTCTGTATGTCCTTGTTGATGTGCTTTCGTTGGAGTCGTTTCGTTGATGTATTTCCAGACTTGAACTCCATGTTCAAACAGCGTTTTTCCTCCGTGTAGAGGGTGATGTCAGTCATTGCATTTCGCTCGCCCTTGCCGCTGAAGCCGTAGTTGCGAAGAGTCGGAGTCTCGACAGAAAATAAAAATGAGGAATCGTTTAGTTGTCCAATTAGAAGTTGCTTCGCTTCCTGTTCGCTTACTCTCACTGCGCCTTTCGACGTCCGAGGAAACACCAATCGGGAGGGCGACTGTGTGCCATTCACCGCAGAGCGAAATGAGTCCCAGAGCAACTTGTCTGTTGCTTCAACGAGAGAGGCGACGGTGTGATCGAGTTCGATTTGCATGACTTGCCTAGCCCCCCGCCATTCGTTCAGGGACCAAGAACGTCACCGCCACCGGGAACATGCGAGCTTGCGGGTTGGCGAAGCGTGCCCGGATCGCCGCCGTCTCTCGTTTGATTTCTTCGGGGATTTCCTTGGCCCTTGCTCGCATGGCATCCTTGTTTCGCTCAAAGCGTTCTTGTTCCGGGTCATCGAACAGAGTGCCTTGGATGTACACGGGGTCTTTGAGTTCGGCTTCGATGGACTTTTTCAGTTCGGTGAGAATGGATTCGATGTCCTTGGCTTCCTTGTCGGCCCGTTCCGCCAACTTCTTTTGAAGGCCATCGACCATCTGCTTCATCCGGGCTTCCAACGCCAGTGCCAGTGATGAGGTCAGCGTGGGGTAGAGTTCGAGCAACTTGGCCTTCACCGCCGCCGAAGGTTCTTTCGACGTGGCTCCCGCCAAGGCCGTTTCAGTTTGGCCGACGTTGAGGCGGGTTCCCCATTTTTGATCCTTGATGAAACCACCCGTGGCGATGATCTCTTCATGCAGCCGGAAACTGTCGCCGCCGATCACAACCAGCCGGGCATGAGCAATCACGGCAGGCGTATCGAGAACATCATTGGG
>JAQCEJ010000128.1 GCA_027618475.1 Planctomycetota bacterium
TGGTAAAAAAATGCCTTTTCTTCTTGGCGGATTAGCCCCTTTGCATGAAACAATCGTCTGACCGATCCGAGTGCACTGCATTCGGCTAAAATGTTACCAGTTTCATAACCCTCTGGACGCTGAGTTTTCACGACCATTCGAACGTCTCTTCAGTCACCATTCGGGTTATGAAACCAGTTCTCATCGTACGGAGGTGAAAAATGGCTCATCGTCATGCGAGTCGGCGTGATTTTCTACGGACGACCGCCGGAAGTCTGGCCACATTTTCGGGGGGATTGGCGTTTCTGTCGCATCTGCCGCGCGTCTCCTCTCAAGAGGCGAAGGTGAATCCCGAGATGGTGCGGTATAGCGACAACATCGAACCGCTGGTGCGTTTAATCGAAAATACACCACGCGAGTCGCTGCTCGAAAACCTGGCTGCTCAAATTCACGCCGGTCGTTCGTACGGAGAAGTTCTTGCAGCTCTTCTGCTGGCCGGTGTGCGGAACGTGCAGCCTCGGCCATCGGTCGGTTTCAAGTTTCACTGCGTGCTGGTGGTCAATTCGTGTCATCTGGCGAGTCTCGCCGGCCCTGATGAAGATCGCTGGCTTCCGTTGTTCTGGGCGCTCGATTATTTCAAATCGTCTCAGGCCGACGAAGCGAACAGCACCGGCTGGAAGATGAAGCCGGTTAACGAATCGCTCGTTCCCGATGCCGCTCACGCACGGGCCATGTTCACCGATGCGATGGAAACGTGGGACGAAGACAAAGCCGACGCCGCGACCGCCGGGCTCGTCCGCACCGCCGGCGCGACCGACGTCTTCAATCTGTTCGCGAATTACGCCGCCCGCGATTTTCGCTCAATCGGACACAAAGCGATCTATCTCGCAAACTCGTGGCGCACGTTGCAGGTGATCGGCTGGGAGTATGCCGAGCCTGTGTTGCGTTCGCTTACGTTCGCGCTGCTCAATCACTCGGGTGAAGCGAACCCTGCCGAAAGCGATCTCGCCGCCGACCGTCCCTGGCGCGAAAACGAAGCGAAGCTTGATCGCATTCCCGCAAATTGGATCAGCGGATCGTTCGATTCCTCGGCAACAACGCAACTGTTCGATGCCTTTCGTAATGCGGGACCGTCAGATGCGGCCGAAACCGCCGCCGATGCCATGTCACGCGGCGTCGGCGCTCAGTCGATCTGGAATGGTGTCTTCGTCGGGGCGGGGGAGTTGCTGATGCGGCAACCGGGAATCATCGGTCTGCACGGCCTCACCACGGCAAACGCCATGCATTATCTCTGGGTGAATGCGAACGACGACCGGTTACGACGGCGGCTATTGCTTCAGGCGTGTTCGTTCAATCCGATGTTCCGCGAATCGGCTCAAGGACGAGGACGATTGGGAGACCAGCAGATTACCGCGCTCGAACCGGCGAAGTTACAGTCGTCGGGGGTCGAAAACGTCTCTGAAATTCTTGCCGACATTTCCAGCGATCGCCTGCAGGCGGCGCAAAAGGTATTTGGATACCTCTCATCAGGTGGGAACGCCGACGAATTGATCGCCGGCGCCCGGCGTATGCTATTCGTCAAAGGAGACAACGCCCACGATTACAAGTTCAGCGAAGCTGTGCTCGAAGACTACAAGCACGTCAGCCCCGAATTCCGCGACCGATTTATGGCGGCCGCCGTCTACAATTTGCGCGGCAGCGGAGACCGTGACAACGGACTGGTGCAGCGGACGCGGGCCGCACTCGTAGCAGCCCGTTAAATATAATGGATGATCATTTTTTTGTGTGCAACGGGTGGCTTGTCCACTCGGGGCACACAACCACACTGCCGGACAAGCCGGCAGTGCCACACATCTTTAACGGGCTGATAGGGTAATCTCGATGATCCTCCGGGAGAGTTTGCATGTCACGTTTCAATGCGGTTACGCGCAGGAATTTTCTCAAAACGTCGGCTGCCGTTGTCGGAGCGGCATCGCTTGTCGAAAGATCGTATCCCGCCGCTGCCGACGATGAATTATTGATTATCGATTGCCATGCCCACATCTATGGCGAAGACGAAACAAAATATCCGACGATCGACAAGCCGTACCGACCACCGGCGGGGAAGGGGACTCTGGCACATCTCAAACGCGAGATGCAGGCGAACGGCGTCCGTTATGTGACGGCGATTCAAACGAGCACGTTTTACCGCTTCGACAATCGCTACACCGCCGATACCTCCCGCGACAACAGAGAGTTTATGGCCGGCGTCGTGACGCTCGATCCTGACAACGAGCAGAGCCCGGAGTTATTGAAAATATATGTTCGCGATTTCAATGTCCGCGGCATGCGCAGTATCCCGGCGAAAAGCGGCAAACTCGACGACCCCGGCGTCGAGCGGTTGTGGTCCGTCGCTGAAGAACTCGGTATCGTCATCAACGTACTGACCAACCGCGATCACCGCGGCGAGATCGAATCGCTCGCGGGACGGCACGCCGATCTGCGAATCGTCATCGATCATTGCTTGAATATCGCCACCGGTCCCGACCGTGACAAAATCGT
Source organism: Planctomycetota bacterium (assembly GCA_027618475.1). Classification (GTDB taxonomy): domain Bacteria; phylum Planctomycetota; class Planctomycetia; order Planctomycetales; family Planctomycetaceae; genus JAQCEJ01. The sequence goes on from JAQCEJ010000128.1 coordinate 2,521, forward strand.
CACCGACGTTGTCGCGTTGTCGGCGCTCCCGAATGCGCATGTGAAGTTGACGTTTATTCCTACGGGATCGGCCGAAGAATACCCCTGCCGCGATTTGCACGAGGCCTGCTTGAGGGTGATCGATGCTTTTACGCCGCAACGATGCGTCTGGGGAAGCGACTTTCCCTGCGAATTGTGGTGTCCTAAAGTCAGTTACGCACAGCATCTGAAAATCTTCACCCACGAACTGGGCCTCGATACTCAACAGAAGAAAGCGATCTTGGGCGAAACCGCCCGGCGGTTATGGTTTGCGAACGAGTAACACGGTCTCTGCGAAAGTGATGGCAATACGACGGGGTGATCTGTCCCGCGACGCGGCGGCATGATAGAATGACCAGCTATTATCGGTCATCGAAAATCGTTTCTCTGCGAGACCTTCCTAACGATGAATTCCCACTTTCAATCGCTACCTCATCCTCCACTGAATCGCCGCAGTCTGCTTCAGATTGGTGCTGCGAGCGCGGTCGGTGTTTCGAGCTGGCCTTCCGCCGCGAAGAGCGATGATGCCGAATCGCTCGCGCCCAAAGCGAAGTCGATCATCATCGTCTTTCTTACCGGTGCCGCGAGCCATCACGATACTTTCGATATGAAGCCGAACGCACCTGCCGAAATTCGCGGGGAGTTTCAGCCGATCGCGACATCGGTTCCGGGACTGCAAATCTGCGAACATTTGCCGAAGCTGGCGGCTCTGGCCGATCGTTACGCGCTCATTCGCACGTTGTCGCATAGCGATAACAATCACTTGATGTCGACGCATCACGTGCTGACGGGGGCCAAGCAGCCCGGAGGATTTTTCGATAAGGTTGCCTCGCGCGACGACTGGCCCTGTTATGCCGCGGGGTGCGAATTCCTCCGCCCGCGTGCTGATGGCATTCCCAGCGGGGTCAATCTGCCGACGTTTTTGCTGCAAGGGCCGTTGACGTGGCCGGGACAGCATTCCGGTTTTCTGGGGGATAAGTACGATCCGTGGCAGATCACTGGCGACCCCAACAATGCAGATTTCAAAGTCGAGAATCTGACGTTTCAACCGGGGCTCGAACTGACGCGATTGACGCAACGCAAGTCGTTGCTCGACGAAATCAACCGTCAGCAGCACGGACTCGACGACGCGATCGCCTCGCGACGGTTGACGGCGAATCAGGAGTTGGCCTTTTCGCTGCTGACGTCGAGCCGGTTTTCGCAGGCCTTTGAACTGCAGCGCGAACCCGATGCCGTGCGCGACGAATACGGCCGGCATACGACGGGACAATCGCTGCTGCTGGCTCGGCGTTTAACCGAAGCCGGTGTGCCGATCGTGCAGGTGAATGTCGGATCGGTCCAGAACTGGGATAACCACGGCAAGATTTTTCCGACGCTGAAAGCTCGTTTGCTGCCGCCGCTCGATCGCGGAGTCGCCGCATTGCTAAAAGATCTCGAATCGTCGGGGCGTCTGAGCGAAACGATGGTGATGATGCTCGGGGAATTCGGCAGAACGCCCAAAATCAATAACGATGCCGGCCGCGACCACTGGGGCCCCTGTTTCTTCGGCGTATTCGCCGGCGGCGGTGTGCAGGAGGGAAAGGTGATTGGCGAATCCGACGCCGACGGCGCTTATCCCACGACAGCGGCTTTTTCGCCCGACGACGTCGGTGCAACGGTGTACGAAGCGTTGGGAATCATGCCGAACGCCGTCGTTCGCGATCGACTGAATCGTCCCGTGCATCTGAATAAAGGGACGGCGATCGGGTCGCTCTATTCGTAAAGGATCAGCTTAACAGTGGTGCGACGACTTTCGCTTCTTCCACGCCGGTGAGCCGTTGGGCGAGTCCTTGAAACGGAAACGTCAGTTTGCGGTGGTCGATCCCGAGACAGTGAAGCATCGTGGCATTCAGGTCGTTGACGTGCACCGGGTTCTCGGTGATGTTATAACCGTAATCGTCGGTTTCGCCATATGTCTGTCCCCCTTTGATCCCCCCTCCGGCAAGAAAGACCGTGTAACAGCGGCCATGATGATCGCGGCCGTAGTTGTCGGGGGTCGGTTTTCCCTGGGCGTAGACGGTGCGTCCGAATTCGCCCCCCCAGAAGATCAGCGTATCGTCGAGCAACCCGCGCGACTTGAGATCTTTGATGAGCGCGGCGGTCGGTTGATCGGTGTCTTGACACCGCGCCCGCACGCGATTCGGCAGATCGCCATGATGATCCCAGCCCCGTTGAAACAATTGAATGAACCGCACACCTCGCTCTGAGAGACGGCGGGCCAGCAGGCAATTCGCGGCGAAGGTACCCGGCGTGCGCGATGCCGGACCGTAGAGTTCGAATGTCGCTTCGGATTCGTCCGAGAGATCCATCAGTTCGGGGACGGCGGTCTGCATGCGAAACGCCATTTCGTACTGCGCAATACGTGTAGAGATTTCGGGATCCCCCACCGTTGCGGCGCGAATGCTGTTCAATTCGGTCAATCCGTCAAGCAAGACGCGGCGGCCGGTCCGATCGATGCCGGGGGGATCGTTCAAAAAGAGAACGGGGTCTTGCCCACTTCGAAACCGAACCCCCTGATATTGCGACGGTAAAAATCCGCTGCTCCAGAGCCGCGAAAAGAGGGGCTGGCCACCTCCTCCTTGCGAGATGAAGACGACATACGATGGCAGATTATGGTTTTCACTGCCGAGGCCATAACTCACCCACGAGCCCATGCTCGGTTTGCCGAGTTGTTGCGTCCCGGTGTTCATCAGCGTGATGGCAGGATCATGATTGACCGCTTCGGTGAAGAGCGATTTCACAACGCACATTTCGTCGACCACCGTTGAGAGGTGCGGAAAATTCTCACACAACCAGGTGCCGCTTTCGCCATGCTGCGCAAATTTGAAGCGTGAAGCGACGCAGGGGAGCGTCGACTGGCTCGACGTCATTTCAGTCAGGCGTTGCCCTTTTCGAATGGAATCGGGAAGTTCGGTTCCGTCGAGCTCGCGGAGTTTCGGCTTGTAGTCAAACAGATCGAGATGCGACGGGCCTCCCGATTGAAACAGGCAAATCACCCGTTTCGCCTTCGGCGGCATATGCGGCAAACCGGTGAGTCCGCCGATCGCATTTCGCGCGACATCGTCGGCTGCCGACGCGTTCGATCCCAGCAGCGACGAAAACGCAGCAGCACCGATCGCCGCCGGTACGCAGCCGACCAGCGAACGGCGATTGAGTGTCGGGAACGAATCATTATCGTTTGTCATCGGTTTACTCTTTCGAGATCGTTTCATCGAGATTGAGAATCACCGTCGAAACGGCGGTCCATGCGGCGTGTTCGGCGGCATCGAGAGACGCATTCCTCGGGGAGGAGCCGACCCCCAGCAATTGATCGGCGGCTTTTGCATTCGCGCGATAATAATCGATTTTGCGGTCGAGGATCTTCCGCAGAACCATCGCTTCGTTGGGCATAGCCGGTCGCGCCGTCGCCAGTTCGAAGGCGAACTGTAGACGCTCGTCGTTCTCGCCGCCGAATTCCGTTAAAATGCGTTCGGCAAGGGCACGCGACGCTTCGACGAATGTCGGGTCGTTCATCAGTACGAGAGCCATCAGCGGCGTATTGGTGCGCTGACGCAGATTGACGCACGTCTCGCGGTTGGGGGCATCGAGCGCCGCCATGTTCGGAGGCGGAACCGAACGCTTCCAGTACGTATACATGCTGCGGCGAAACAGGCTTGTGCCGCTGTCTTGTTCGTAGCCGCGATTTGAGGTTTCGAGCCACAGCCCCGCCGGCTGATACGGTTTCACGCTCGGTCCGCCGACGTGTTCGACCAGCAGTCCCGATACCATCAGTGCGTGGTCGCGAACCATCTCTGCCGAACGGCGATGTCGCGGGCTTCGTGCCAGCAGACGGTTTTGGGGGTCGATATCGGCCAGCTCGGGACGCAACACTGATGATTGGCGATACGTTGCCGACGTAACAAGCAACCGCATCAATGCTTTGACATCCCAACCACTCTCGATGAATTCGACGGCGAGCCAGTCTAATAAATCGGGATGGCTGGGCCATTCTCCCTGCGTGCCGAAGTCGCCGACCCCACCGACGATGCCGGTACCGAAGGCGATTTGCCAGAAGCGATTGACCGTCACCCGCGAGGTGAGCGGATGCTCGGGGGAAACCAGCCATCGGGCAAAACCGAGTCGATTCGGCGGCGCATTATCAGGAAGTGCCGGCAGAAATGCGGGGGTTCCCGGTTCCACTTTTTGCGCGTGCTGGTCGTAAGCCCCCCGCGTTAAGACGAAGGTTTCGCGCGGCGTTTCCATCTCTTGCATGATCATGACCGTAATCGACGAGGCTTGCTTGGCGACGTCGTCAGCCTGCGTGCGCATCTCTCCCAATTTCGATTCGACGGCTCGGTAGGCCTCGTCGTGATTCGTCAGATAGAATTGCGTTATCGTTTTCTGCTGGTCTTCAGTCCGTTGTTCGGGGGCGATGGCCAGAATTGGCGAGATGACGTCGGCCGAGGCGAGCGCTGCAACTTCGGCATCGGACAATAGCCGCTCGTAGATTCTCACATCATCCAACCGGCCTTTGAAAGTTCCGCTCGGGTTCCGTTGCCCGATGTGCAGCGGCGTCTCGACGCGAATCGTCTCGGACAATCGATCGGCGGTAACGTCGACCGCCTGAACCCGACCATCGATGAACAGTTTTATTCCCGCCGCTTTGCTCGAACCGTCGTAGGTCACGAACACGTGATGCCATTCTTCCGGCGTGAGTGCTTCTTTAGCCTTCACGTGAACGGCATTCTCGGGCCAGCCATTCAAAATGTGGACTTCAGGCTTGTGATCTGCCGTCAGATAGATGTCGTAACCGCGATAAGCCAATGCGTCGTTCATGCGCGACATCACGGCACCGGCACTGTTTCCCTCGATGTAGACCCAGGCTCCGTACGAGAAACTGTCGGTGCGTTCGAAATTGCAGCGATCGCCGAGATCGATGTACGTGCCGCCATCGAACTGAAGTGATCCATTCAACTTGCCGGTTTCCCACTTCGCGGTGCCGCGAATTTCACCGTGCACGGCATCATCGACCGCGTTCTTTGCCGAGGCCCCCTCTTGGTCGTCGAGAGTGAGGTGGACGAGCAGTTTCGAGGTGTTGACCGGTATCGCGGCTTCCTGCGGAGTTTGTTCTTTCTCCCAGGCTGCTAACTCGGGGCCGATTTCGGCGGCTCGCGCGAGTTGCCGTGCTTCGAGTGTGGCGATTTCTTCTTTAAGCCGTGCGAGTTGAATCTCCAATCGAGGTTGCTTGACGACCATCAACGGGTCGACATTTCCCTGCCGGTTTTCGACACCCTTGTCGGTAATCGTATTGAAGTACGCGAACATCCGATAAAACTCTTCTTGCGACAGCGGGTCGTATTTGTGGTCGTGACATTGGGCACAACCGGCTGTCAGCCCCAGCCAGGCACTCGACGTCGTCCGCACGCGGTCGAGTACGTATTCGACGCGGTATTCTTCGGAGATCCCCGATGCTGTGACCCCATGATTGCGATTAAAACCGGTCGCAATTTTCTGGTCGTCGGTTGCGTCGGGCAGCAAATCGCCGGCCAGCTGCTCGACCGTAAATTGATCGAACGGCATGTTCGCATTAAATGCCTGCAGTACCCAGTCGCGCCACGGCCACATCTCGCGATGATAATCTTCGTGATACCCGTGCGTGTCGGCATACCGCGCCGCGTCGAGCCAGTCGAGCGTTATCCGTTCGCCGAAACGGGGCGAGTCGAGCAGACGATCGACGACCCGTTCGTAAGCATCAGGATTCTCATCGGCAAGAAACTCAGCAATCTCGTCGCGTGTCGGAGGGAGACCGGTGAGATCCTGTGTCACACGCCTCAAGAGCGTCCTCTTGTCGGCTGCGGGGGACGGCTGAATTCCTGCCGCTTCCTGCCGTGCAAGCACAAACCGGTCGACTCCGTTGCGCGGCCAGTCGATGTTGATGACGACCGGCAACGGGCGACGGACCGGAGTGATAAACGACCAGTGTCCCTCCCATTCGGCTCCCTGTTCAATCCAGCGTCTGATGACGTCGATCTCGTCGGCTGTCAGTCTCTCGGCCGATTCCGGCGGCGGCATCCGTTCAGCGGAATCTTCCGCTGTGATCCGCTGGAACATCACACTCTTCTGAACGTCTCCCGGCGTAAGAATCGCATGCCCGCCGCTTTTCGCGTCGATAGCCATCGGCGTGTCGAACCGCAGTTCGGCCTTTCTCGCCGCCGCATCGGGGCCGTGACACGAGAAACAGGCTCTCGCAAGCAGAGGCCGCACGTGACGATTGAACGTAACCGGTTGTTGTTCGTCGGCTCGCACGGTCGGCGACAGACAAAGCATGGCGACCGAACCGATCATGCACGCCGTGGTAAAAATTCGGAAGCCGGCACGTTTCATCGTCTCGTTTTCTCCTTTTGTGAAATCGAAAAAGAGACCCTGTGAACTCGACAGACGAGCTCGAAAGGACAGATGTTGATTGTACTCGACAATCTCAGGGCTCTCAATCGAGATCTCACCGAACAGTCATCGAGGGTACCTCCGTCAAATAGTGGTTCCTTCCGTTATGCATCTGTCGCTGGCCTCTATGAGGCCGGATCGAGGTCAAAGACCTCGGCTGAGAAGTCCTCTTATCGCTGGGTGGCCGGGACACAAAGCTGTCCCGGTCACCCGAATGACCTCCACCATTTAATGGATGCCCCCAGTCATCGACTCGCCGGATCCTGACGGTAAAACTCGCAAAAAAGTGCGTACAACTGAGGATGCCGTTCCTGCATGGCAATGGACGACTCAAAAAAACTCTCGGTGGCGACGGCGAAAAATTCACCGATGTTGGTGGTTCCATAGCAATCGAGAACGGTCCATTCTCCCCGTCGGCAGTCTCGTTTGAGTTGCTGGAATTCCTCGTGAATCAGTTCGGTCCACCGTTCGTACAATTCAGGTGTCGCGAGGGGAGGGGTTCCGTCGACCGATTGATCATTGATCATGTCGAGTTGATGCGCGAATTCATGCAGTACGACGTTGTGGCCGTCCGATTCGTTCCGCCCCGAGGCGAGGGCATCTTCCCACGATAAGATCACCGGTCCGCGATACCACGCTTCACCCAGCCGGGTCGATCGATCTTCGGTTTCGATACCGACGCGATCGACGCTTTTCTCGGGGACGACATACGTCGTCGGATAGACCAGAATCGAAAGCACATGGTCAAAAAACACCCCGTCAAAACCGAGCACCAGCAGGCACGCCTGCGCTGCAATGGTGACTTTCATTTCATCCGTCAGAACGAGCCCGCCGCATCCTTCCCAGTTCTTCTCTGCGATGAAGACCTGAATCAGCCCTCGTAACTTCTGCTGCTCTTCGCCGCGCAGATCCTGAAAAATCCGTACATTCGTATCGAGTACGCCGTCCCATTCCGGGGGAAACGGTAATCCCAGCAATTGACGGCGGCGGCGTTGCTTCAACCAGGTGAAGAGCATCGGACGATCTTGTAACGAGGGACGACACAGAAACGGCATTCGGCACGGCGTCAGATTGACAAAAATCTGCATTCGACACAAGCCGATCGATTCAGGTGAAGCCGATGTTCGACCCAATATTGGCAGAAAACGACCTCTCGGGCGGGACATGAAACGGCATGTCATCAAAAGTCAAATGGAATGGCAACAAAACAAATGAAATCAACGGCTTCCGAGGTTACTTTTCCATCTTTTCCTAAGACTTCTCAAAAAACGATTTGACTCACCGCGCCGTGTGACACATGGTTGCATAGGACGATTAGCCCCCCTCACGCGATTCCATCCTCACAATGTGTCTGTAAGCCACTTGAATCACCACCGAACCCCCAAAACCAAATATCGAGTCGACACACGCCGCGGCGTAACGCTGGTGGAATTTGCGCTCGTGCTCCCGGTGTTTCTCGCGGTCATGTTTTTCTTTTTCGAGACCTGGCGGTTTCAACAGTTACAGCAGACGGTCGACCAAGCCGTGCTCGAAGCCGCTCGCACGGCGATCGTACCGGGATCGTCGGCCACTCTGGCGCAAACCCGAGCCACGGCGATCCTGCAATCGATCGGTGGTGACGCCGCGACGGTGACGATTACGCCCAATCCGATTATCGAGTCGACCGACGAAGTCACGGTGACCGTCGAACTGCCAAACTCCGGCGTCGGCATCTTCAACACATTTTTCGCACCGGATTACACCTTTCGCTCGACACTGACGCTCGACACCGAAAACAAGCGAATCGGCCGGCTATAACGCGGCTCGAAAAGTGTCGACGCGAGAATGAAACCGTCGACTTCATTACGTGATGTCCGTCAATCGAAATTCGGTGCGCGGTCGAACCAGGGCAGGGCCTGTTCCAGCTGGCCGGCAAGGCGGAAGAGCGTCGCTTCGTCGCCGTATCGTGCCGCGAAGTGCATTCCGATGGGAAGTCCGTCCGCGTTCCAGTGCAGAGGAACCGACATTGCCGGTTGTCCCGTTACGTTGAACAACGGCGTGAAAGGAGCGAATTCAAACGCTTGCGAGGCGATATTCTCCAAGACAGCACGAAATTTGAGTAACGTACCGGGTTTGAACGTCTTTAATAAGATGCGACCTACAAAATCCTGCCATCGCGGATGATGCGTACCTATCGCGATGGGAGGACGGGACAACGTCGGCGTCAACAGCACGTCAAAGTCATTCAAAAATTCTCCGACTTGACGAGAGGTCTGCTGAAGAAAGCGCAAAGATCGCGTTAATTCCGCCGCCGAAAGTTGTTGACCGATCGTCCCGAGCATCCATGTCGCGGGTTCCACGTCATTAGAGGTTGCTTCGCGACCAACCAGCTTTTCGGCATCGAGAATATCGGCTCGCACGTCGGCACAAACCGTCTTGACAACAGCGATCGAAACATCGCTGCCCATGATTTGAGGAGACGCTTCGACAAGATCGTGGCCGAGATCGCGGCAGACCTTGACGGTCGCTTCCAAACCCTTGAGGCAGTCGTCGTGAATTTCTCCGGGAAGGAACGGTTTCGCGGTATAGGCGATCCGCAACTTTCCAGGAGGTCGGGTCACTTCTTTCAGATACGGCCGATGCGGGGGAGAAGCGAAGTAAGGAGCGCCCGCGTCTGGTCCCGCCGTTGCATCGAGCATCGCCGCACTGTCGCGAACGGAACGAGTTAAGACATGCTCGGCGACCAGCCCGTGCCACACCTCACCATATTGAGGACCGAGGGGATTGCGTCCACGTGAGGGCTTGAGGCCGAACAGACCGCAACACGATGCGGGGATGCGGATAGACCCCCCTCCATCATTGCCATGTGCGATCGGCACGATACGGGATGCGACCGCAGCGGCCGACCCGCCGCTCGACCCGCCGGTGGTTCGTGTCAAATCCCAGGGATTGTGCGACGGACCATACAATTGCGGTTCGGTGACAGCCGATGCACCGAATTCGGGCGTGTTCGTCTTTCCGATAATGACGACACCGGCACGTTTAAATCGCTTAACCAGTTCGGAATCAAAATCGGGAACGTAACCACGAAGAAGCCGGCTGCCACTATGCATCGGCATTCCTGCGCATGCCGCCAGCAGATCCTTCACCAGGAACGGAATTCCGGCGAATGGTCCCGACGGAAGTGTCGTCTCTGCCTGCTGGCGGGCAAACTCATACGCTTTGTGAATCACCGCATTGACCTGCGGATTTCGCAGCTCAATTCGCCGGATCGCTTCCTCAACCAGCTCAATCGGCTTCACCTCACGTTTGCGTACCAGTTCGGCCAAGCCAAGTCCATCGAAATCTTCGTACTCGTTAAAGTCTCCCATAGCTGCTCCAGTGAGTAAGAATGTTCGTCAGCAACGCGAGAATTTCATGAGATTCGTTCCACCAGATTAAACTTACACACGTGCAACCGACACACGGTGACCGATTCTGTTTGGAGATACAAGTCCCTTAGGTCAGACTATCCTGTCGCTATTCATAATCACCGACTGAACCGGCGATATCATTGAAATCAAGAACACGGCAAGAGTCCTGCTGACCCCAAGCTGTCAGCAGGGGAACCGACGTCGCGAAATGTCAGTCGATCCGCCGCATGAGCAGGATGAAAGAGCAAAACCGCGAATACAAACGCGACAGGAACGTGTGAGAATCGTGCAGACAAGATAATCAGGTGGGAATGCCCGGGACAGTCTTGTGTTCGCCGTGTCGTCGAAATTCGTGAAACCGGTCAATAATTCGTGGATATGCAGGCCATCTTCTGGTACCATAAACTGACATCTCTGTCTGTGTAGTTAGGAAATAATTCCCTCTATGACATCTCGATTTATATCCTGAACGAAGGGCTCCCATGAACGCTATTTTCAAAGCGGTATGTGGCGTGACGATGACCTTGCTAATCATCGGGCCGGCCGGTGAAATATTTGCAGGCGTCATTACCTATTCGATCGTCGCGCAAACCGGAGACACAATCGGGGGAGCGACTGTTGGAGAGTTCACCGATTTCGCGTTGAATGACAACGGCAATGTGGTGTTTACCACAAGTTCAGTCGGGACGTTTCGCGTTTTTTCCCAAACGGCATTATTGGCAACGACCGGAGATACGATCGACAGTAACGTAGTCGGCCACCTTTCCGTTCCGGACATCAATAATGCCGGACTCGTCGTTTTTCGTTCGCAATTTATCTCCGGTTCTCAGGTCAATGGTATTTTCACGCCGACATCCAAACTCGCCGCGGTGGGTGATGTGATTGGCGGGGAAACTCTGAACACGATCATCAGCGGGCCAGGCATCAATAACAATGGGGAAGTGGTGTTTAAAGCTCGATACGATGGCACTGTCGGGGGTGGGTTCTTCACTCCGAATGGCGACCTGATCAAAACTGGCGAGACACTCAACAATGGGACACTGATCCACTTCCCGGGGGCAAATCAACCGACGATCAACAGCAGCGGAGTCACCGCGTTTGAATATTTTCTGTCGAACAGTAAACGAGGCGTCGCGATTTCATCCGGGTCATCAACCGATGGAACGTCCATTGCAGCAGTCGGTGATACGATTGCCGGTGTGACGTGGTCTGGAATTGCTGTGGGGAGTCTGGCCCCGGTGATCAACGACAATGGTGTCGTCGCCTGGGCGGGGACGGGAACGGGAGCCATCGATACCATTTGGACTTCGCAAAACCGCATTGTCGCTCAAGAAGGTGACACCATCGGGGGAAAAGAAATCAGCGGGTTGGTGTTTGAGAGTGTCTCAATCAACAACTTGAATCAGATCGGTTATATCGGATCGGTCGTCGAAGACGCTCAGCAGGCCGTCTTTCTCGAACAAATGGTCATCGCCGGTAAAAACGACATCATTCTGGGGCAGACGCTGACCGCCATTGGGGGGAATCTAGACATTAACAACTCCGGACAGGTTCTCTTTCAGGGAAAACTGAATGGCGTTTCCTCCCTGATTTTAGCCAACGTAGAAACGACAGCTGTGCCTGAACTCTCGGGATTCTCATTAATGCTCATGGGAGCGGCAGGGCTCATGTCTATGTCGATCTGGAAAAGGCGTCCAATACCGCTGACAAACGGCCGAGGCTAAGGCTCGGCGTAGCCCCGGACATTGAGTCATACATTCAATGATGAAATAACCAGCGCCATGTCGAATTTCCGCAGACTCATGCAGCGTCGTACTGACAATCAGAAACGCGAAGCGCTCTCCAAGATTCATTGAGCCGCCGTCAAAACCTCATAACTACTGAATAGAATGGCCCGATAATTGCGTATGGTGGGTTTC
>JAQCEJ010000129.1 GCA_027618475.1 Planctomycetota bacterium
GCCGGCGTAGTTGTACGTCAGGCGTTCGTGGTCGAGGCCCATCAGTGCTAAGAGTGTGGCGTGCAGGTCGGTGGTGTGCATTTTGCCTTCGACGGCGTGCTGGCCGTATTCGTCGGTGTTGCCGTACGAAAAGCCCGGCTTGACCCCCGCACCGGCGAACCACATCGGGTAACCGGTGATGTTGTGGTCGCGGCCGTCTTCCCCTTGCGACGTCGGCATGCGTCCAAATTCGCTGCCGAAGAGCACCAGCGTTTCGTCGAGCAAGCCGCGCTGTTCGAGATCGGCGAGCAGAGCGGCGGTCGGTTGGTCGACCATCGAGGACTGCTTGATCAGTCCCTTGTGCAAATTGCTGTGATGATCCCACCCAGTCTGCGTGATTTCGACGAAACGAACGCCCGCTTCGCTCAACCGGCGAGCCATCAGACATTGGCGGGCAAAACCTCCCTCGGCGCCGGGCTTCACACCGTAGGCGTCGAGCACTTCTTGCGGTTCCTGGCTGATGTCGAGCAGTTGCGGGACTTTGTCCTGCATGCGAAACGCCAACTCGAACGACTGAATAACGCTTTCGACTTCGCCCGGCACGCCCGAACCGGCAACGAGATCGCGGTTCATCGCCTGAATGAGTTCGAGTTGCCGCCGCTGCAGCGACGCCGGTGTTTGCGAGACGAGGTTCGGCAGTTCGCCGGTGTCGTTGATGCGCGTCCCCTGATAATACGCCGGTAAGAACGCCGTACCAAAATTCGTGGTGCCGCCAAAATTCGGCGAGGGGTTGACGGTGATGTATCCGGGGAGATCCTGATTTTCGGTGCCGAGACCGTACAGCAGCCAGGCTCCCATCGAAGGACGGGTGAGTTGCGCCAGCGCCGTCCCTGTGTGCAATTGAATAACCGCCTGCGGATGCGCCGGGGTGTCGGTGTGTAACCCGCGGATGAAACAGAGTTTGTCGGCGTGATGAGCAACGTGGGGGAAGAGTTCCGAAATCCACGCCCCCGATTCCCCATGCTGCGCGAATTGGAATTTCGAAGCCGTCAGCACGTCGCCGCCGGGGGCCGATTTGCCGCCGTCGTGCTGAAGCTGCGGCTTGTACTCGAAGGTATCCATCTGCGACATCGCCCCTTCCATAAACAGGAAGATGATGCGTTTGGCCGTCGTTTTGACGTGCGGAGGCTTCGGAGCGAGCGGGCCGGGGGCCGACATTCGCGCTGCATCAGATGCCGAGGTCCGTTCGGCAAGCATCGTTGCCAGGGCGAGCGAACCGATCCCTGCACCAGCGGAAGAAAGAAGTTTTCGCCGCGAGACAGGCGTTTCGATCGCGTTCTCAAAGGGACTCCGGCGGGACATGACAAAACCTTTCGGACCGAATTATTTGATGTAACGGAACTCCGCCGATGCCAACAGCGCCTGACAGAAACTCGTCCACGCGGCTTTTTCATCTTGTCCGGGTAAGGCGGCGTATTCTGTGAGATACATCGTCCCGCGAGTCGTCTCGGTTTCAGTCGCGGTTCGTGCGAACGCCCATCGATAAGCCAGATCGATGCGACCGACGTCGTCGAGATCGGTCCGCGACGTTAATCGCGTCGTGAGTGCAGCTGCCTGCTGTTGCACGAACGGATCATTGAGCAGATACAGCGCTTGCGTCGCGACTGTCGTTGCATCGCGGCGGCCGGTGACCATCCCTTGTTCGGCAAAATCGAAGACTTCGAGCGAACGGGGTAACAACCCGCGCAGCAGCGGCAGATAGACGCTGCGTTGCACACTTTGTTCGGCGAACTCGCCGATTTTTTTGGCTTCGGCGCTTTTGTTATTGAGTTCGCGGACTTTCAACTCCATCGCCGGCGAACCGTGCAACGGCATGCGGTCGAGGTTTCCTCCGACGGCGAGCATGGCATCGCGAATCTCTTCGGCCTCTAATCGTCGCGGCGTATGCTTCCAGATCAGACGATTGCCGGGATCGATGGCGGCGTTCGTCGCATCGGTATCGGCACTCAGCCGATACGCACGCGAGAGGACAATGTTGCGGATGAGCGTTTTCACCGACCAACCGTCGTCGATGAACCGCTGCGACAGGTGGTCGAGCAATTCGGGGTGCGAGCGTCGATCGCCGGTGATGCCGAAGTTGTCGACGCTGGGGACGAGACCGCGACCGAAGAGATAATGCCAAACGCGATTCGTCATCACGCGAGGCGTCAGCGGATTGTCTCGGCTCGTCAACCACTCCGCCAATTCGAGCCGGCCGCTTTGACCGGGAGAAATCGTCGGGGCATTGGGGACTTCAATCGTCGTTAGAAAACCGCGCGGCACCACCGGACCGAGTTTTTCGGCTTCTCCACGAATGCGGATCTCGGTATCCCGAACGTTCGAACCGTCGCGCACACCGAGAGCGACCGGACCATGCACCGCCGGGTCGCGCTGCTCATCCAGCTGGTTTTCCATCTTCTTGATTTTCTTCCGTGCCTCGGCGAGTTGATCTTTGCGGTCAGCGGGTTCCGCATCTCCTTCAGACTCGGAAACGGCTTCTTCTTTGTTCTCTTGCAGGGCGGCTAACTCGGCTATGGCTTCATCGAGACGGGTTTTCGCTTCGGCGATTTTTTCTGCCATCGTCACTTCGGTCGATTGCGCGGGGCCGAGCAACAGCAGCATGTCGGTGTCGTAATAGTCCATACCGCCCCCTCCCATTTTGTTTCGCAGGGACGTACAGAGGTCTGTGCTATAGAAAATGCCAGCGAGGGCATAATAATCGGTCGTGGGAATCGGCTCGAACTTATGGTCGTGACACCGCGCACAACTGACCGTCAACCCGAGCACCGCTCTGCTGACGGTGTCGATCTGCTCGTCGATGTTGTCCATTACGAAACGCACTTTAAAACGTTGATTGACGTCTCGCACACCGAGTGCCAGAAATCCGGTTGCGATCAATTGTTCGTCGCGCTCAGCTTGCGTTCCGGCCGACAACAGATCGCCGGCGATTTGCTCGCGAATGAACCGATCGTACGGTTTGTCGTTGTTGAACGCATTGATGACGTAATCGCGATACCGCCAGGCATGCGGATACGGCATGTTGCGTCCCGACCCCGTCGATTCGCCGTACCGTGCCACATCAAGCCAATGGCGGCCCCAACGCTCGCCGAATGCGGGTGAAGCGAGCAAACGGTCGACAAGTTCTTCAATTGCGGTTTGTGGTAACTCGCCGTTGTTGCCCTCTTGCAACTCGGCGATGCGCGAGATGAAATGATCGATCTCTTCGATCGTCGGCGGCAATCCGGTCAGGTCGAAGGTCACACGACGGATAAACGTCAGCGCATCGGCATCGCCGACCGGCGTGAGTCCGTTTGCTTCAAGCTCTGCCAGTATAAAACGATCGACGCCGTCGCGCGGCCATGTGGTCTCCTTCACATTGGGAACTGGTGGCGAATCGAACGGTTGAAACGCCCAATGCGACTGACGGAAATCGTCGTACCAATCGGCCGGCTCGCCGAGCGCAGCGGGAATTTCGAGCTGAGGCCACGCGGCTCCATCCTGAATCCATTGTTCGAGAACGGCAATCTCTTCGTCGGTGAGCTTTTTCTTCGGTGGCATCTTCACTTTGTCGTGAATCTGCCGTACCGCTTGCATCAACAGGCTGTTTTCTGCATCGCCCGGCACGACGGCCGGCCCGTGGTCGCCACCGGTCAACAACCCGTTGCGATCGTCGACGCGCAGCCCGCCGCGCGAGTTGGTGGTTGCCGAGTGGCAGTTGTAGCAGTTGTTAACGAGCAGTGGCCGCACATGTTCTTCGAAGAACGTGATATGCGCTTCGGTAACGGTGGCCTGATTTTCGTCCGCCTGCACCACTGATGAGAAAAGTGGGAGCGAGAAAATCAGCACCGAAAACGTTCGAAAGAACTCAAGCATGAACCCAGCCTCCGCGCCGAACGGCTTCTGCAGATGAGGCGAAAACAGATAAGCCTGATTCTATGCGAATTCGGGGGGGGATTCAACAAATCTTGCGGAATAACAAGGAAATTGACGGGGCCAGGGTGGGATTGATGGAGTAGCTCAATCGTATCGTCGGCAGCCGGGACATCCACGGATTGAAGCGTTTGACAACCGTCAACAATTACAGCGAATCCAAAAAGGCCACGGCTTGTTTGAAACTCTCTGACGGCTGATTGGCGTTGGGACCATCTTCGTCGTCCTTGTTCGCTTCGTTGACCGTGATGGGTCGGCCGCAGAGGGGAGAGCCATTGAGGCTGTGGATCGCTTCGTCGGCATCGTCGAGGCATTGCATGTTGACGAACGCAAAGCCGCGCGAACGGCCAGTGGCCCGGTCGGTCATCAGGCGGATGCTGCCGACGCGTCCGAAGCGTTCGAATACATTACGCAGGTCTCGTTCTGTTGCCTGGTAGGAGAGGTTTCCTACAAAAATGTTTGTCACAAAAAACTCTTTCTCGATTTCAGGAGTGTGAAAGACAGACGCAGGGAAATCTGACCCGCGGCATGATATCTCAGCAGACGTTGCGACTTCGTCGGTGGCGATCACCTCATCATGGACAGGGCCGACATCGGGTCGGATGGCACATCGATGGCATGAAAAACCGTTCGATCATAGTCCCTGGATTGAGTTCCGCGTTAGCTCAAATCACGGCAGTGAAATAGGCGAGCGGATCGAAGGGGCACCATGGCGAGGCGATTCAAAGCGACGGTAGCCTTTCAATGGCAATCGTCGTTCAGAAACTCGCCTCAAGAAGCCTTTGCAACACATCAAGCAAGGGGGGACAGAAACGATTCTGTCTCAAGCCAAGCCAGATGGCTGGATCAAGTATAGGTGAAATCGGCAGATGAAAGCGATCCCAATCAAGGAATTCGTAAGTCGAGCGCCGATGAATGGGTTTAACGTCTAATGCCGAAATGGTTTGTGTCGCATTATAATCTTTGGTTCCTGGTTCACTTTTGACGAAATGACTTGCTCTCGTTGTGATGCACTGTTGATGTGGAAGGGGAAACCGAGCCGATTGTCGTGGATTTTCCTTGCAATTTCGGACGATACAGATACAATATATGCACATACAAAAAATGCACCAGCATGTTTTGGTTGTATAGTTCCGGAAGCAATTTGTGAGGAGTCGACTATGGCAGCCGTTACCATCACCCGTGACATGTTTCTCGAAGACCGTGTCGGTAAGGCATTCTCCGATGTCGTTAACGACGATGGACAACCCTTCGACGAAATACTCGCGTTTTTTAGCGACGAAAGTCGGCAGCAGCGGATGGAAGACGCCGAACTCCATCATGACCGTCCCCCTCTAGCCGGTGTGATTCGCGAGTTGGAAGCACAGCCCGCTGTCGATCAATTCCTCGGCGAAGTTCATTCCCGGCGGAGCATGCGACTCCGACAGGCTGTGGGTGCATTGGTTGGCATGATCATGCAAAAGCGGGGCTGGAATAAAACCGGTCGTAAAGGGTCGCTTGGCGTCAGAGGTTCGAAGGGTGACGCCCTTTCTCCTTACCACAACAGTGGGGGTTTAGCGTTCTGGTTCTTGCGAGCCGAGCGGTACACACGAGCGGAGGGTATGCCGTTTCGCACTGTCCGCGAACGCTGCAAATCGCAGAGGGAAGTCGCAACCGAGACGGTAACAAAAACAAAAACTAATGGTTCGGTATATGTTAAGAGTAACGGGGATAAACAGTGATCCCTTTCGAGGTCTGGATCAGGCCGTTGGGAGACTATTGCCGCGTGAAGGTACAGGGACTCGAAAATTCCCGCTGGCTCCTGCGGGAACTGAGTCAATCTTTTATTTTCGAAACGTTCGATGGGGCTGACGGGGGCGATAGTCGGTCGAATTCTGCATTCGGCATGTTCACCATCCCCTACAATCCACCGTTATCGGTGATCAAATTTGAGCGATTGTTGAGAGCGATGCCGGAAGTGATGTTGATGTTCGATTCCGATTGAGTGAAGCCTCGTCAAAAAAATCGGCCAATCGCTTCCGAATCGGAAATCGAATCGGTCGCTGTTTTCTCGACCACTGCCATCCACCCTCTCGGGGAGTCAGCAAAAAATCCTGCTTCCCGATCGAAGCCGGGGGAAGTTAAATCGTGCAGTTGTGGCTGTATTTCCCTTTTCTTTCGTTGAATTTGCGGCTACAGTAAAGCATACCATAGCCCCTCGCGATGAAGGCTGTCTTCGTCGGTTTTGTATACGTATGATTACATGAAATGAGAATCGAACATGGCCAAGCCTGCCCGTAACCTGAAAAAAGCCAATCACGGCCAACGCCCCGCCAACGCCAAGGCCCGCAAGGCCAAACGTAAGCACATTAAGGGATAATCCCTCTTCTGTTTCCGTTCTCTGCGAAAAGGATCTTCACCATGCTGAAGTCTCCGATTCTCGACGATTCAGTTCGTCCTTTGCAAAGACCGTGTTTCGATTGGACACGCCGACAATTTGTGCAAGGGATCGGCTTCGGCGGTCTCGGACTCGGTTTGCCGCAGCTCGTTCAACCGTCGGTTGCGCATGCGCTCAATTCCTCGCGCACGGCCAAACGCTGTTTGATGCTCTTCTTGTTCGGTGGGCCGGCGCAATCTGACACGTTCGACATGAAGCCCCACGCCGCCGCCGAGTATCGCGGCGAGTTCAGTCCCATCGCGACGTCGGTCCCCGGCATCGAATGGACCGAACATCTGCCGAAGACCGCCAAGCTGGCCCATCATATCGCGCTCGTCCGCTCGGTGACGATGAGCGAAAAGAGCATCGGCGACCATCACGCCGATACGTATTACATTCTGACCGGCCATCGCCCCGACCGTTCATTTTTCCTCGAAGGGATCAACCGCAAACCGGCGGATGACGACTGGCCCTGCATCAGTTCCGCAGTTGCCAATGCCCTCGGCCATCCCGCGGAACTCCCCGGAGTCGTGCAGATGCCGGCCATTTCGGGTGAAGTGACGGCGTACATCAACCCCGGCCAGTTCGCCGGCAAACTCGGTCCGAACTACGAGCCGTTGATGATTCGTGGCGTGCTCGAAAAACCGCGAGAACTCGCCGCCCCCGATTTTCTATTGCCGGCCGATATCTCCGCCGGTCGAATGAACAGTCGCCGTGACCTGCTCGCGCAGCTCGACCAATGGCAACGCGGATTAGACCGGCAGACCGACCAAGCCCTCGGCAGTCTCGCGGCGAATGCCGCAACCGGTTCCATGTTGAAGAACTGGATCGCCCATCAACGTAAGGCTTTCGATCTGCTGACGTCGCCGAAAGCGAAGCAAGCCTTCGATGTCTCACTTGAACCGGAAGAAACCCGCGCGCGATATGGAAACGACATCAACGGCCAAAGCGTATTACTAGGTCGTCGCTTGCTGGAAGCGGGCGTCCCTTCGGTTTGCGTCCATTGGATCGGCCAGCGCGTCGGCGCGGGACTCAGTTGGGATACCCACAGCGACAACTTCGGCCAGCTCAAGAATGTGTTGCTCCCCGCGTTCGATGCCTGTTTCTCGGCTTTACTCGAAGATCTCGAAAATCGCGGCATGTTGGACGAGACACTCGTCTTCGTCGTCGGCGAAATGGGTCGTACTCCCAAAGTCGGCGACCCGCGCACGGGAGGCAAAGGCCCGCCGGGCCGCGATCACTGGATTCACCTGCTCCCCGCCCTCTTCGCCGGCGGCGGCATCCGCGGCGGACAGGTTTATGGTTCTTCCGACGCGATCGCCGGTTACCCGGCCGACAACCCCGTCACCCCCTGCGATTTGGCGGCGACGACATTCCATGCGTTAGGCATCCCCGAGACCTATACCTACAAAGACGCTTTGGGCCGGCCGTATCACCTGTTGGATGAAGGGGAGCCGTTGCCGTTGTTTGGGTGAGGTGTGGCAATCTCGTACGGAGCAGTGACGGTGACCTTTCACACGAAGGCATTTGTGATTGCGATTGTCTATTTCGCCTCCAGTTACGGTGTAGCGTTCGCGGACAATCGGTCGTCTGAGAATGAAACGGCAGTTCCGTTCGACCATCACGAACTTCAAGGCATTCTAAAATCGATCGATAATGACGAATTCGATGATGACAAAGTTGCCAAGTTATTGCCGCGGTTGGTGATTTCTTGCAAGCCAGAGTCGACGAGATCGTTGGCTATTGCAGCGCTGTTGCGGATTCACGAACACGAGCCTAAGGACGTCCGACCCTACTTGCCTCGATTTGCACCGTTGCTCGTTCGCGCCAAACGAATTCAAGAGGTCGATGATATCTGCACGATGTTGCTGAGCGTGGGCGAGAGCCCCGAGGACGTTGTTGCCGTCATCGAAGAAAAGTTTGCTAATCAAGACGAGGACGACTTCTTTGCCAACGGAAAGATGGCAGCATTTTTACTGATGGCTTCACCAGAGGATTCCGTAATCCGAAAGTGGCTCGAAACGCAGATGCACCATCCGGAGACGAATCACCGGGTCGCGGCGATGAATGCGATTTCACACCTCGGCGATGCGGGGAAACCAAGTTTGCCAGTCATCAGGCAGGGACTAACCGATGAATCTCCCGCTGTTCGCGTGGCGGCCGCGTGGGCCACGTGGAAGATCGACGGCAATGCCGATGCGACTGTGCCGGTGTTATTCGCGGCGCTGGAAGTGGAAGGGGAAACGTTTCTTACGAGGCCATTTTTCATCAGCGAATGGATGCCTGATCATCGCATCATCGCCGTATTGCACTTGGGACAAATGACCAAACGCAAAGCGGAAATTGCGAGCAAGCTGATCACGTTGCTGGATGACGAAGACGAAATCGTGCAGTGCATGACGTTGCGATCACTGGGCAAGTTGGGAGAGTGCGGCCCCGAAATCATCGAAGCCGTCCGCGAAAAGTCGAAGGGTGAGAACGATATCGGTAGCGAAGCCAAGAATACACTCAAACGATTGACCAAAGAGAATCCACAGTGACATGGAATCGTCGCGTATAATCGGCCAGCCTGTTGGGCCTGAAGACACACATGACGGCATGTCTTCATCTCCCCCTCGCCCTATCTCCCACTCCCCCACTCTTCTTCACACCAGCGCCGTATGCCCTATCAAATACCGGTCGCATTCCCGTGCCGCGGCTCGGCCTTCGTTGATCGCCCAGACGACCAGGCTTTGGCCTCGACGGCAATCGCCGGCGGCGAAGACTTTGTCGATGCTGGTGGCGAATCGACCGTATTCGGCTTGATAATTACTGCGGGGGTCGGTCGCCAGGCCGAGTTCTTCGGCGATTTTTTGCTCCGGTCCCAAAAAGCCTAACGCGAGGAAGACGAGATCGGCTTCGATCTCGCGCTCGGAACCGGGGACCGGCGAAAAGGGCGGGCCTTTGTCGGCGGGTTTGCTCCAATCGACCTGACGAATCGTCATCGACTTCACGTGACCCTGCTCGTCGCCGTGGAATTCCACTGTCTCGACGGCGAACTCGCGCGGGTCTTTGCCGTAGACCGCAGCAACCTCGGCATGGCCGTAATCGACGCGGAAAATCTTCGGCCATTGCGGCCACGGGTTGTTCGGTGCGCGAAACTCCGGCGGTCGCGGGACGATTTCGAGATTGATCAAACTTTTGCAGCCGTGCCGCATCGAGGTGCCGATGCAATCGGTGCCCGTATCGCCGCCGCCGATGACGACGACGTGCTTTCCTTTGGCATCGATGTAGTTTCCATCTTTGTGTTCGCTGTCGAGCAGGCTTTTCGTGTTGGCGTGCAGAAACTCCATCGCGAAATGAATCCCCTTGAGATCGCGGCCGGGGATATGCAGATCGCGCGGCTTCGTCGCGCCGGTACAAAGCACAACGGCGTCGAAGTCGTCGAGCAGTTTTTTCGAGGGGAGATCGGTGCCGATGCTCGTATTCGTGACGAACTTCACTCCTTCGGCAGCCATCAGATCGACGCGGCGCTGCACGAGCGTTTTGTCGAGCTTCATGTTCGGGATGCCGTACATCAAGAGTCCACCGATGCGATCG
Source organism: Planctomycetota bacterium (assembly GCA_027618475.1). GTDB lineage: Bacteria > Planctomycetota > Planctomycetia > Planctomycetales > Planctomycetaceae > JAQCEJ01. Next base: position 9,944 of record JAQCEJ010000129.1, read on the forward strand.
GCGCGTTCGAAGACCGTGACGTCGTGTCCCACCGAGTTGAGTTGTGCGGCGCACGCCAATCCTGCGGGACCGGAACCGACGACGGCGACTTTCTTACCCGTTCGCGATTCGGGAGCACTTGCTTCGACCCAGCCTTCTTCGAAACCGCGATCGATAATCGCCGCTTCGATGTTCTTGATCGTCACCGGTGGTTCGTTGATGCCGAGCACGCACGACCCTTCGCACGGGGCAGGGCAGACCCGTCCGGTGAATTCGGGAAAGTTGTTCGTCTTGTGCAAACGGTCGAGGGCTTCGCGCCAATGGCCACGATAGACGAGGTCGTTCCACTCGGGGATGAGATTGTTGATCGGGCAACCGGCGGCCATGCCACCGATCAGCGAACCGGTGTGACAGAACGGCACGCCGCAATCCATGCACCGCGCCCCTTGACCGGCGAGTTCTTCCTCCGACGCATGGCCGTGAAACTCTTTCCAGTCGAGAATGCGAAGTTTTGGCGGTCGGTCGCTGGGGACATGCCGCTCGATTGTCATAAAACCTTTAGGATCACCCATCTCAAATCATCCTGCCCGATTAGTCCGTTCACGCCTGATGCCCGCTTGTCGTCGCGCAACAGTTCGTTGTTTCTGGTCAATGGAAATGCGGTTCCTGAATGTGCCGAGAATCGACGGGAGGCCGTCCCGCCATCACACGAGAATGTGTCGGCCTGCGTCACCGTCGCGCTGCATGATAGAGACATTGGCAAGGCAAATAGTGCCGAATTTTCAGGACCGTATAGCATATCCCCGAACGCCTGGGTCACGCAAGTCAGCGGAAACCGAGATTGGGAGAGCCTGACGGATTGGCATGCCGGGTGTGGCTTACGCGAATCGGAGGCTCGGCGAGTGAAATTTCAACGGTGTTTTCACGTTTGTTGGATGCCGATTCGTCCGTGGCGTATCGCTTGCCTTGGCCGCTGCCATTGGGTTCTGAGTCGTTCTAAGGAGATTCGACCAGAGTCGGATCGATCTTGCGGGCCCGATCGCGGTCGGCCGACGCCGCTTCGATGTCACCGGTTCGTTCGAGTTGATCGGCCCGCATCCATAACGCGTGTGCCACGTCGGCATCAAAGCGCCGGGCGTGATCGTAATCGCGAATGGCGTTGTCGACATCCCCTTTTTGCAGGTAGGCGTCCCCTCGAATCGAATACGCCACGTGATGCGTCGGTGAGATATCGATGACCGCACAACAATCATCAATGGCATCGTTCCAGGATTTTGTTTTTAAGTGCAGACGTGCTCGTAACAGCAGCGCTTCCACATTTTTGGTATCCAATGTGAGGGCATGCGAGGCGTCTTTTATGGCCGAGCGGTATTGCCCCGCCTCTTCGTAAAACACGGCACGGGTCAGATAAGACTGGAGATCGTCGGGGTAACGACGAACGGTATCGTGGTATTCTGCCAACCCCGCCAGCCAGCGAATTTTTTCTTCATCGGCTCTGGCTTCGTCCAGCATCTGTAACGCGATGTACGAATCGCGCCGTTGGCTATAGTATTTGGGGTTCTCTGGTTCGCGGACGATCGCTTCACTGAAGTCCGAAACCGCTTTTTCGTAATTGATCAGTCGGTGCATGATCGTCCCACGATTGTTGTAGGCGTTGACATAATCGGGATCGAGTTCGATGACCGAGTCGAATTCCCGTAGCGATTCGTCCCATCGCCCCTGCTGCAGATAGGTGTACCCGAGATTATTGTGAGCGTCGGTGTAATCGGGATCGATTTCCAGTGCCTGCTGAAGTGCCTGCACCGCTTCACCAAAACGTCTCATCGAGATAAATGTCAAGCCGTAGTTGTTGTGTGCCTGCTTGTACTTCGGATCGATTTCAATTGCTTTTTGGAAATCGGATAAAGCATCCTCATAATGGGTGAGCGACAGGTGATAAAACCCACGCGTATTCCAGAACCGGGCCACACCTGCATCCAGTTCGAGAGCGCGATCAAATGCGGCCAACGCCTCGGTTTCTTTTTGGAGATCGGCGAGCACGCCCGCTTTACAAAAGTGAAGTTCCGAACATTCGGGATGGGTGACTATCGCTTCATCCAATAGCGTGATGGCCTTCATCAGATCGTGTTGTTCGATGAACTGCTTGGCTTGTTTCAGTTTCTCGCTCTCTTCAGGAGTCAGTTCCCGCGCAACGGCTTTCGCGGTGACTGCTTCACTCGCTGGCAAATCGGTGTTTTCTTGTTGACATCCCCAGATTCCGGCCATAAGTGCGAATAGAATAACGATGCGCATTGGAAATACTCCCAGCGTTCTTCCATCGCAAGGGGAATGGCATGTCGCGCCAATCGGCCGGCATCTCCCCGACGACGATGATTATGGGACCACGAGAAATGGGATGAATCGAAGGTGGAACGTTGAAACGGTGTGACGGTCTATCAGAAATGAACCCGCAGGAAACGGGCGGCACCTTATAACCCGGATGCTTCTCTCAAGTCAATTCGTTTTTCCATCTGATCAGCTTGGACTGGAACTCTCATGGTCACGATTTGAAGGGATCTGCACGATCTCTGGTCACGGAAATAGCAACAGTTTCATGGCATGAACATACAAGCAACGTTAAGGCATCGTTGGATTTACAATGGGTCGTCTCGGTTGATGCTGATCTGAAAACCGGGCATCAATCGACTGGCGGTCGGCGTCCTTCAGGTTGTAATTAGTATCCCCAATCGTTTCTTCAGAAAAGAATTTCGGCGTCCGTTGACCTAGTTGACCGGGTTGCTAGAATACAGCCTCACGCCGACCCAGCCGTCTCCGGACTTGTCAAATGCCATAATTTCGGAGAACCCCGTCAACGGTGGCGGTGTCAAACCGGTTGAACGCCTGGAAAAAGTGACGAAAACAAAGATCAGGCGATTTCACGATTGGGTCGGAGTTAATGACAAAATACGTGGAATAGTTGAGTTTATATCGGTCGAAATCTCTAAAACAGTCGATGAATTGAACTACCAGGTCCGTCCAGGCCCGCAACCGGCCTGCCGAACAGAATAAGAGTATACGATCTCCCCACCGGAGATCCCCCCGGGGTGTGGCTCAGCCTGGCTAGAGCGCTTGGTTCGGGACCAAGAGGTCGCAGGTTCAAATCCTGTCACCCCGACTAATGAAGACTCGTTGACAGTAGTTGTCAGCGGGTCTTTTCCTTTTACAGCGGCAGACATTACGCCGATCAGACCTTTAACCGCATCAGGAAGACGATCATCTGACAAAGTGACAGGAAATGACTCTGATTTACACGAAAAGCCTATCGCTGGTGCAACAGGTGGTGCAACCAAACTCAAGGCCCGATCATCGGTCCCCGTTGCTTTCGCGGATTGCCGTTGATTACGGGTCACGGTCAACAGGGGTATCGATTCAATCGCCGCCTGTGTATCGAGGAGTCTTGGGTCCGTGTAGGTGTTCATCGTCAGGTCGATGGAGGAGTGCCGCATCAAACTTTGTGCTGTTCGCGGTGCGACACCGCTCTTCGATAGCATAGTACCGAAGGTGTGACGGAGCGCGTGCACATCGACCGTTCGTCCGCGATCATCGCGTTTGGGAATCCCCGCCGCCTGCATGTCACGATCCAGAATTTTACGCAATGCGACCGGCACGTCGAACAGCTTGACGGCATGTCGATCGAGCACCTGTTCTTCCTGTGATGGTTGCGTGAAAGGGATGACTCCCGGAGCATGTCCTTCGTTGTCATCTGTAGTCAATACCCCCTGTTTAGACGCTCCAGAATCGTGCCTATCGCGTTCCGTCTTCAACTTGATCCATGTCTCAAGTTCGGTGGCTAGATCGTGCCTGAGAGGTATCAGGGAGCCTTGGCGGTTCTTTTCATCGGTGGCGGCCAGTTCGATGAAAGGTGGATCGGCGGAGAGGTGACACTGCGAGATGGTGATTGAGGCGAGTTCTCCCTTGCGGAGTCCCGTGGTCAACAGCGTTTTGTAAATCAGATAGCGTTCGTAACCGAGTCGTTCCAGTCGTTCAACGGTTTGGGGGCGAAGTTGAGCACAGACTTCGCCTGCACGATTTCCTCGGCGGACGGTCATGGCGTCTCGCAACGGGCGTTCCTGAGCTACCGTCAATAGCCGAGTCAGTTCCTCTTGAGTCAGTGCCCGGCGTTGCCGTCGAGGATCGGCCTTCTCGTT
>JAQCEJ010000024.1 GCA_027618475.1 Planctomycetota bacterium
CGAGCAAGGTGCTGACGAAGTTCTGCGGCATCGTTCACGTGCACGACGGCATCATCGGACAATCCCCACGAAGCATGTTCGCCGATGGTCTTGATGATGAACGAGCGGGATGTCGACGATAAATCGGGGACCGATTCGCTGCCGGCGTCGATCCATTCCGGCGTCGGCAGACCGAGTTGCCGCAACCGGTGCTTGCAGAAAACCTTGTCGTTCGTCTGGCAAAGAGAAGCGTACGGGTTACCGGTGCAGGGTATCGCCAGATGTTCGAGCAACGCGGGGATCGTCGGCAGCAAACGGTCGGTTCCCGCCAGACTTTCGACGAGATTGAAGACAACATCAGGGCGTCGAAGTGAAAGTTGCCGCGCCAGCGATTCGAGATTCAGCGTGCAGGCGATTTCATCGACGCTATGTCCCAGACGACCAAGAGAGGCACGCACGACTTCGACCTGGGTGAGCACGTCCTGTTCATCAGGAGTCGCTGCGTTAGAAATCGCGTTGTAGAGGATGGTGATGTCCATAGTCGTCGTTTCGCCTCGTGCGGAGTCCCGTTACAAAGGCAACCGTTCGATGGCGGAATCGACGATATGCCGAATCAGTTCCTGATACGGCATCTGAAATGCCGTGCACAACATCGGCAGGTCGGAATGTTCGGGGTGTAGTCCCGCCATCGGATTGACTTCGAGAAAGTGAGGCCGACCGTGGCTATCCGATCGCAGGTCAATTCGCCCGGCGTCGCGGCATCCGAGAGCTCGCCAGGCATTGAGTGCTTCGGCTTCGGCGGCGGCGACTTCCAGGTCGTCGTCGGGAGAAATTACCCGGTAATCGACCCGCTCTTCGCTCTGTTCTTTGTTCACATACGAATAGACTTCGGGTTCGGCGCTGTCGCGCAGCACGATTTCCATCGTTCCGAGAACGCGGGCCGACGCTCCGGTCCCCAGAATGCCGGTAGTGAATTCGCGATTATGGCATCAGTGCGACCGTTGGGGGTGGGGCTCGCACAAATTATGATTTTTGTACCTCGTATTACGAATACTATTACAATCATCGTTGGCAAGCTGTGGGCAATAGAGCGCGTCCAATTTTTGGGACCGACTCGAATTCCAGTATCCGAGATATCCGCGATGGAACAAGCAATACCGCTGCCATGGCGGAATGTCATCGAGCCCCGGCGAGTGGGTCGGGTAATATGTGGGCGGCAACCCAGCATGTGGCCACAGGCCTCGATTTCTCGCAAGAATGGTACGGGGTCAACACAGACCTCAGGGTGCTCGGCGCGGCTTACGCAGCGTACACGATCGAGGACGGAACCTATCCTTGGATGGTGGCAGGCAGCAAGCACGCCGGCGGATTACATATCCTGATGGGTGATGGTGCCGTACGGTTCCTGGGGCAGAGTACGAGTCGCCAAGTTCAGCATCGACTATTCTGGATGGCTGACGGGGCTACAGTCGGCGAGTTCTAGTCGAAGTGTTGGTTGAATAATTGTACCACCCGGCCTCATTACGATGGCCGGGTGGTTTCTCTTATCGTAGAATCAGTTTCGGAGCACGTCTTCTAATTTCTTTGTCCGATTTGGTAACATAACCATCCATCGCGGGTAAGTATTTCTCTGATTTTGGAGTTGGTAAGTGGTCGAAAATGCTGTTTTAGTGGCCGATTTATGAATTAGAAGACTGGCTCTTAGAGCCGGGTATAAAGGATTCTAGGGCAAAGGGGACGATATGCTGTTACGTTGTCATATGTGGAATGTGATACCGACCACAGTCTTGTTGGGATTGCTGTTGGGGTGTCAGGGGGAGTCTCAGGTTCCGCTTCCTGATACAGTTCCCTTTACTGGGAAGGTCACGATGGACGGTCAACCTTTATCAAATGCAACGGTCACGTTCATCCCGCCTGAGAAAACGACGAAGGAAGAGATAACCGCAACTGGTGTGACAAATGCAGAGGGACTTTACGAATTGTCGATCTTTGTCGGCCAAAGAGTTTCAGGAGCCTTACCCGGAAAATACAAGGTTCGGATCAGTCGCTCTGTCCTCGCGGACGGAACGGTTGTCGATCTGTCGACTGGGAAACCGCCTCCCATGCCGGGCCGTGAGTCTTTGCCTCCTAAATATTCGGATATCTTGAGTACCGAATTGAATGCCGAAGTTCCTAACCAGGGTGGTTCTCAGGACTTTGAACTGACATCGAAATGACTCGTCTTGTGACACGGATGAAGCCCTCGACCCGATTTGTGGGGCGTCTCGTTCTTGTTATGTCCTGTCTGGCGGCGATGGTATCGGTGATTGTCGTGGTCTGGATACGACAATCTGGCTCCCCAAGCATCCTGCTGATAACCCTCGATACCACGCGGGCCGATCGAATCGGATGTTATGGCTATGATAGAGTTGAGACTCCTCGTTTGGACGATTTAGCGCAGCACGGCGTGCTATTCGAGCGAGCCTATGCAAGCGCACCAATGACTGGTCCCTCCCATGCATCGATTTTCACGGGTCTGTTCCCGCCGGAACATGGCGTATATACGAATGGAACAGTTGCTCTGGAGCCGAGTATACCAGTACTTGCAGAGGAGTTTCAGCGTGAAGGATACGCGACATCAGCGTTTGTAGCATCAATCGTCCTTCAGAAAAGAATAGGCTTCGACCGCGGATTTGACGTATATGACGATGATCTTTCAGCCGCTGAGTTTGAAGGGGACGATTTGCATCGCAGCCGCGATGGACGTCATGTGATTGATGCAGCCATCCATTGGTTGGAAAATCGAGAGCAAAAATCATCGCCGTTTTTCTGTTGGGTACATTTATTTGATCCGCATGAGCCTTATCTCGCGCATCCTGAAGAATTTGATGACACATACCAAGATCATCCTTATGATGGTGAGGTGGCGTATGTCGATCGGCAAATGGGGCGATTGTTCGATTCGCTGGAGAAACTCGGTCTGAAGGATAATCTTGTTGTCGTCGTGGTTGGTGATCACGGCGAAAGCTTAGGCGAACACGGCGAAGAGGCTCATGGTTACATGCTGTATGACTCGACGCTACGCGTACCGCTCATTATCGCCGATCCACGGCTTGACATAAGGAACCACCGCGTTACAACACCTGTCTCGCTTGTCGATGTGTTTCCCACCGTATTAGATCTCGCTGGTCTCCCCAAGCCTGAGGCGATGGCACCGCGAAGCCTTTATCCAGCCCTCATGGAAAAAACACTTCCGCCTCGCGTTTGCTATTCGCAAACGATGGAACCTTATCTTGAGGCTCGCTGGGCACCACTTCAGTGCATTACGACCGAACGTTGGCGTTATATTAGAACAACAATTCCGGAGTTATACGATCTGCAAAATGATCCAGCAGAGGTCAATAATCTTGCGAGCGAGGAACCTGACCTTGTCATTGAATTTGACGGTAATTTGGCGTTCTTTGAGGACAACCTTAAACCGCGATGGGCTAGCGCACTAACACTGTCTGATAGAGAAAAACGTTCTCTGGAAAGTTTGGGGTACGCTGGAGGCAGTCTACCAGAAATCGATGATTTTGCTGACGGTCAGCAGCGACCAGATATCAAGGAGATGATTGGGCATCTTAACAACTACTTCGATGCCACTGAACTCATGAAACAAGGGCAGTTCGACGAAGCGAGTCAGATATTGCAACCGCTGGTGGAAGATGTTCCAAATTTTGTCCGTGCCCGATTTTTATACGGACGATGTTTGACAGTACAAGAAAAGTTTGAGGACGCCATCAAGTGGCTGAACGCGGCTTTGGAAGTCGATCCCAATTACGAGCCCGCTCATGTGCTTGCAGGATTCTCCCACCTGAAGCTCCGCCAGTTTACTCAAGCGGAAGAGCATCTGCAGCGTGCTATCGAGTTAAACGTCAATTCTGAAATGTCTCATCTCTTCCTGGGTGAAACGTATCAACGGCAGGGTAAATTCCAACAGGCGGTGCATCATTACGAAGAGTCGCTCCGAATCAACCCACAAAATCCATCCGTGAGACAACTCATTCCCTTGTTGCGTGCTACAATTCGCGGTTCATAACAAGAACATCGTACAATAAACACTTCTTGTAACCTTGTTGGCCGCATGATCACGCTATCGACACCCGCCATAATTCCATTCATAATTTCCTCCCCCCGTTTTCCCTTTCGCAGCCGTTGTTCTCTGTTGTATGATTAAAACAGTCATACTTGTGCCCTGTTTTTCTTCTCGGAGTTGAAAATGTCGTTCGAAGACTTGAAGCCCGATTTTGATCGGAATGGGTTTGCGGTGGTGCGGAATTTCTTGTCGAAGGCCGACTTCGATGAAGTGACCGGTGAACTCGATCGTTATATTCGCGACATCGTGCCGACATTGCCCGATTCTGCGGCGTTCTACCACGTGAAGGGGAAGCCCGAGACGCTCAAACAGATGCAGCACATGCAGCACGATCCGTACTTCCGCGATTATGTAAAGCACCCTCGCTGGAAGGAACTCGCCGAGGCGCTCGTCGGCGAAGAGGCGAACTGCCAGTCGACCGAATGGTTCAACAAGCCGGCGAACACCGAGCATCCGACGCCTCCGCATCAGGACAATTATTACTTCAATCTCACGCCGCCGAACGTGCTCACCATCTGGATGGCGCTCGAACCGGTCGACGAAGAGAACGGTTGCCTCCGTTACGTGGCCGGTTCGCATCTGATGGGCCGCCGGCCTCATGCCCGCAGCAATGTGCTCGGCTTCTCGCAGGGGATCACCGATTACGGCCCCGAAGATACGGCCCGCGAAGTGGTGATGTGTCTGAACCCCGGCGATGCGATCGTGCATCATGGCTGGACGATTCATCGCGCCGAACCAAACCGCTCGACGACACGGTCGCGCAAATCATTCGCGATGGTCTTCAAAGGAGTGAGCTGCCGTCTCGACACCGACAACTATAAGAAGTACGAAGACGACGTGAAAACGCAGCACCAGCAGATGGGATTGCAGACGACGTAATTAGAGCACTGCGGTTCTATCACACAGGTTTCAAGACGGAGCCGGCGGCGGGAGTGAGTTGTTCACGCTATGCACAAGGCGGAATCACAACTGAAACGGGTCTTGCGCATCCTCGGAGTGATCGACCTGTTGGCTCTTATCGCCGTGTTCATGTCCCGAGCACAGATGGCCTCGCTTCACGATTGGTCGGGGCTGGAATCGTTTCCCGAGGGTACGGTCGTTGGATATCTCGCGCGGTCGGCTTCGCTGATGTATGCCCTGCACGGGGCGCTCATTTTGTATCTTTCGACCGATGTCGTTCGATATGCTGCAGTGATTCGCTTTTTGGGGTTTGCCGCTCTCGTGCATGGTGCAGCTGTCTTTGCCATCGACATGATCGAAGCGATGCCAATGTGGTGGCGCTGGGTCGAAGGGCCCTGTTTTGCAACAACGGGTTTGATCGTTCTGTTAATGCAGCGTCGTCTGCCGCGAGAGGCGAATCCCGCTTGAATGAGCGCGTATGGGAGCCGTTTGCTGGAGATTCGTTCGGGGAATGCTTATGATGGCCCTCAACGGAGTGGATTCGCACAGTCCGGAACGGCAGTGCCACGCTGCATGTCTCACATCACTGATTTCATCAGGAGAAACCCATGTCTGAAAAATGGCCGATAGGTGTATTTGCTTCCGTCGATGCCGGTCTCGGTGTGCATCTCGACGTCGCGAAAGAACTCGGCGTGCCGACGATTCAATTGCATACACCTTCCAAAGAAAACCGCAACAAACAAGCTGCCGATGCCTTTCTCGACAAATGCAAAGGGATGGGCATCACGGTCACGGCGGTCTTCGGCGGATTCGAAGGCGAAAGCTATGCCGATATCGCAACGACGGCAAGAACCGTCGGGCTGGTTCCCGAAGCGACGCGTGCCGAACGCGCCGCAGAATTCAAAGAGATTTCAGACTTCGCGAAATTGTTGGGGTGCGGCGTCGTGGGAATGCACATCGGCTTTGTCCCCGACAAGAACAGCGACAGCTACAAATCGCTGCTGAGCATCACGCGAGACGTTCTCGATCACGTTGCCGCCAATGGGCAGAGAATGCATCTCGAAACGGGACAGGAATCGGCCGACCATCTGCTCGAGTTCATCGCCGACGTCGACCGACCGAATCTGCGGATCAATTTTGATCCGGCCAACATGATTCTTTACGGAACCGGCAACCCGATCGAGGCGCTTAAGAAAGTCGGCCATCTGGTTGCCAGCGTGCATTGCAAAGATGCCAAATGGGCCCCGGAAGGAGAACGCGGCACGTCGTGGGGAAGCGAAGTGGCTCTCGGCGAAGGAGACGTCGGGATGGAAACCTATTTGCGCACACTGAACGACGCTGGTTATACCGGACCGCTGACGATCGAACGCGAAATCGCCCACGATCGCGAGCGTCAAAAAGCCGATATCGGTGCGGCGGTTCAGTTATTGCAAAGCCTGAAACAAAAAATCGGTTAGTACTGGTTTCATAACCCGGTTGGCGACACGAGATACGTTGAAAGTGCCTTAAAAATCTGTTGTCCAGAGGGTTATGAAGCTGCGAGTCAGAACGTCGGCACTGCCGCGACGTTCTGACATTTCGATATGATCGGCACAACCTGATTTCCGCTCAAACTCCATAATCGTTGTACGGAGAGGTTTGATTCTCCGAAACGGTGATGGAGTTTGCCGTTATGGCAAACATTGGTGAGCTAGGCTTGTTCGGTATATTTATTGGCATTCCATCAACGAACTTCTGAACGACGAGTCTTCCGCCGCATTCCCCATAGTGCGGTTAGCTGCTTACCCTACTGTCATGACGACCGTTACCGAACCACCCGCCGAATCCACCAATCAGATAACTACGGACGCGCCTGCCGACGAGTCCCGACTGGTGCAGTTGCGTCCCGAAGATCTGATCATCGGGCGCGAATTGCATTTCCCGATTTTCGATAGCGAGAATCGACTGTTGCTTTCGGAAGGCAACGTCATTACCGATCGTTTCAAGCAACTGCTGCACGAACGAAAAATCAGGGCAATTCTGGTTCACCAAGAGGACGCCGACGCCGTCACGCTCGCCGGCTCGGTTGACGGCGTGACAGGAATTGACGAGACGTTCAGTCACCAGCTGGCCGAACGTCTCGATTCGCTGATCGACGTCGAGTCGCTGCTGGTGACCAACACCGGTGTCGCCGCCCGGTCTCGGACCGTTCGAAACGGTTCCAAAGCATACAACAGCAAACTTTGCGAAGTGTTATTGCAGCAAAATCGAACCAGTGAAGATGCCCTCGGCAACATGATGCAGACAGCTCTGCAAGGCGACTCGGTTGACGGTTCGAACATCTCGCAGATGGCGGCGTCATACTTGACGCACATGTCAAAAGACGTCGACAGCGTTGTCGCGCTTGCGTCGCAGACCGGACAGGATGCCGATCTCGTGCAACATTCGCTCAATATGTCGCTGCTGAGCATGGCGATCGGAATTGAATCCGGCCTCGATGAAGCCAACGTCCGTACGCTCGGAATCTGCGGACTGGTGAGCGATTGGGGAATGATGAGAATTCCCGCCTTATTACGTCAGGCCAAACGGCGTCTTACGCCGGCGGAAATGGTGCAGATCAAAAAACACCCGATTGTCGTTCTCGAATTGCTCGAGCGCATCTCCGGAATCCCGAAGATCGTGCCGATGGTCTGTTATCAAGTTCACGAGTCCCCCAACGGTTCGGGATATCCGCGTGGGCGCACACACCAGGGGATCCATCAATTCGCGCTGATTCTGCACGTCGCCGATGCGTTTATGGCTCTTACGTCTCCGCGTCCATTTCGCCCGCCGCTTATGCCTTACTCCGCGATGGAATGTCTATTGAAAATGTCGCAATCGAAATCTGTCGATGCGAAGGTCGTGCGTTCGTTATTGCATGTGCTGTCGCTCTTTCCCATCGGGAGCTTCGTGGCACTCAGCGACGGATCGGCAGCTCGCGTACTACGCAGCAACGGACGCGAATACACCAAGCCGATCGTTCAGAAACTGCAGGATGCCAGTGGAAAGCCGATTTTTACTGAAGACAATCGGGGTGTTATCGACCTGACTCAAAGCCATTTGACGATCGTCCAGGCGATTCCGACACCCGGTCGGGACGAAATTCGAATGAGCGACGACATTTTATCGCATATGGACCGTTAGCACCCGTCTCACGCCCCGGTTTGCATTTGCATCAAGGTGCCGCAAGCGGAAACGTAAGTGTGAACTCGTTGTCTTTGGGTTCGACGGTGTAGGTCTCCGGCAGTGTGTGCGGCGATTCCGCTTGAGACGCCGACTGCGGAGGGAACAAGGTCACAACATATTCTCCTTCTGACGCACCGGTAAAGGACTGTCCGTCCAATCGCGAGACCAGCGAGAATCGGCCATCCGGTTTGATTTCTGATGTCACCGAAAGCGAATTGTCGGACTTCGATTGAAACTCGACCATTCCACCGGTTAAGGGCTTTCCATCGTGAAAGACAACCTGACCGGCAACGGGAAAAACCTTCGGTGGCTCGGCATACTCCTTTCCGGGACAGCCCACGTTATTCAGGGATATCGCACCCGCGAATAACAGTGCAGTGCAACGAAAAAAGTTCGAAAACAGCGAACAGGATGCATGTTCGTTTTCGGAGACATCAATTTACCATTTGCCAATGGTGGAACCGTCACTGGGATCACAGAGGTTGGCCCAGACGTTCGTATCGATGCTGACGAGGGAGCAACCAGTGGCGGCAGCACTTTATACGTGTCGTACAAATTATGAACGGCCAACTCAAGCTGCTTCATGTTGTTCTTGCATTGCGTTCGCCGGGCGGACGATCATGCCTGTTGAACGGCAGGTAACAGCAGTGCAATCAGGACGGCAATAATGGCGATAACCACCAATAGTTCGATGTGCGTGAATCCCTGACGGCTGATATTTCGGGAAATCAGTGATGTATCACGCACATGTCGAATTGTTGATTTTCGTGTTCGCAGCAATATGAATCCCTTTGAAAGACGAATAATTGGCCGCGTGGTATTACCTGCGTATGGGCTAAGCCAATAACTTGTTCACAACCTTCCCGGCGACGTCGGTGAGGCGGAAATCTCGTCCCTGGAAGCGGTACGTCAATTGTAAATGATCGAGTCCTAACAGATGAAGAATCGTGGCCTGCAGGTCGTGGACATGGACCTGATCTTCGACACTATAGTAACCGATTTCGTCGGTCGTACCGATGGTTTGTCCTCCTTTGATGCCGCCCCCGGCCATCCAGATCGAATAGGCTTCGATGTGGTGATCGCGGCCTGGGACGTCGCGCGGCTCTCCTTGCGGGGTGCGTCCGAATTCGCCTCCCCAGACAACCAGCGTATCTTCCAACAGCCCTCTTTGCTTCAAATCGCGTACGAGTGCGGCAGCCGGGCCGTCGACCTCTTTGCAACGATCGTCGAGCGAGTCTTGCAGATTGGTGCCGGGGTTGCCGTGATGATCCCAATCGGTGTGATACAACTGCACGAAGCGAACACCTTTCTCGATCAATCGTCGCGCCAGCAAGCAGTTTCGCCCGAACGAGGGGGTGGAGGGGTCGGCATTGTAAGATTCGAGCACGTGTTTGGGTTCGCCCGCGAGGTCCATCAGTTCCGGAGCGCTCGACTGCATGCGATATGCCATTTCATACGTGGCGATGCGCGTTGCGATTTCGGGATCGCCGAGCGCCTTGAGGCGTTCGTTATTGAGTGCCGACACCGTGTCGATGAAATCCGATTGCCGTTCGTCGTCGATCCCTTGGGGGTTCGAGAGATTCAGAATCGGATCAGCGGCATTCAGAAATGGAACACCCTGATACGTCGATGGCAGAAACCCGCTTCCCCACAACGGCGTGCCGCCGCGCGGACCGCGCGGACCGGAGTGCAATACCACGAAGCCGGGAAGTGAATTCGACTCGCTGCCGATGCCATACGTCACCCAGGCTCCCATGCTCGGTCTGCCGAATCGCGGAGAGCCGGTGTTCGTAAACATCTTCGCGGGGCCGTGGTTAAAGACATCCGTCTTCATGCTGCGAACGACGGCGATATCGTCGGCGAGGCTGGCGATGTTCGGCAACAGGGTCGAGATTTCTGTTCCCGCTTCGCCCCATTTCTGAAATGTCCTTTTTGTGCCGAGCAGCTTGGCGTCCGCCTTGAGGAACGCAAATCGTTTGTTCTTGACGTACGATTCGGGAATCACTTGCCCGTCGAGTTCCTGCAACTTAGGTTTATTATCGAACAGTTCGAGCTGGCTCGGTCCCCCCGCCATGAACAGATAAATCACCCGCTTTGCTTTGGCGGGGAAATGTCCCTTAAGCGGCGCGAGGGGATTTGTCGAACGAGGATCGTCGCCGCCGACAGGGGTCGCTGCGTTGAGCAGCGCACCGTTCGATAACAAACCGGCCAGACCGAGGCTGCCGAGTCCGACGGCACAGTCGTTGAAAAAATGGCGTCGAGTTCGTTCGCGACGGGCAAATTGATCGGCGATCAGGTGGAGCGGCAATTTCATGTTTTTGATTTCCTTGATTGTTCATCCTCTCGGAGGTTGAACACAATCCTCTTTCCCCCGCGTTTGACGAGGGACTAAATCTCACTCTCTCGTCATTAACTCATCGAGGTTGAGCAGCACGCGGCTGACCGCAGTCCAGGCAGCGGCTTTAACGAGGTTGACTTCTTGTGGAACGTTTGTCGGAGCGACCGTCTTTGCCTCATCTGGAGTTGCGGCAAACGATTCTTCTTGACGTTGTAGAAAACCTAAAAGCAAAGTCTGTTCGTCGGCAGTCGGTTCACGAGACAGCACGGCACGATAGGCATATTGCAGTCGACCTTCGTCATAGGTCGGACCTTCTTTGAGCACACGAGCCGCCAAACCCTGTGCAAATTCGAAAAACGTACGATCGTTAGCCATCGTCAGCGCCTGCAGCGGAGTATTCGATCGACTGCGGCGCGTACACGCCGTATTACCGTCGGGGGCGTCGAACGTCGGCAGCATGGGGTACGGGCTCGATCGCCAGAAGAATGTGTAGAGTCCGCGTCGATAGCGATCGGCCCCTGTGCTTTCGGGCCACGCTTTCTTGACCTGCGTAACGATGTAAATTCCTTCGGGCTGGGGGGGAAAGACTCCCTTGCCGCCAAGTTCGGTGGCGAGCAATCCGCTGGCTTCAAGACTCACGTCACGGAGAATCTCGGCTTCCATACGAATGCGATTCTGTCGGGCCAGCAGCTTGTTCGCAGGGTCGATCTCCTCCAATTCGGGGCGTACGCGTGACGATTGGCGATACGTTGCAGAGGTGACAATCAAGCGATGCATCTGCTTAATGCCCCAACCGGTCGACTGAAATTCGTCCGCCAGCCAGTCGAGTAACTTTGCATGAGTAGGTGTCGAACCCTGTGTGCCGAAATCGTTGTCGGTGTCGACCAGGCCGATACCGAAGAATTGTTGCCAGTACCGGTTGACGGTGACACGCGCCGTGAGCGGGTTACGTCCGTCGACGAGCCATTTGGCGAAATCGAGACGATTCGGAATTTCGCGTTCGGTTTCAATCTGCGGAAACAATGTAGGAACTCCCCCGGTGACGGCGGCCCCTTTGCGGAGAAAATCACCACGAATCTGAATGTACGACTCGCGACGCTGCTGAATTTCTTCCATGACCAGCGTGGTTGGAATCGCATTGTTCAGCGCTTCGATTTGACGCATCAGCTCGGCAACGCGACTCGCCAGTGGTTCGCGTTCTTTATCGGTCGCTTTGTAAATCTCGGCGAGCTGGTTTTTCTGCTCGTCGGTTCGCTCGTCGGCGGCGATCTTCAGAATCTCACGGGCGGCGGTCGGGAGCGACAATCCTTCGGCGGGGGCATTGCTGACCGACAAGCGGAAACGCCCGATAAGATACTTCGGCGACGAACTGTCGTGTCGCATACGAATAACCAGCCGATGTCCGTTTTCTCCGACAATCGGCGTCTCTGGGAAAAAGACCGCTTCGCGATTGACGTTGAGGCTCCCCGATTTGACATTGATGGCCCAGCCACTGTCGGATTTCCCGTCGAGTGCCGCAGTCACCGGAAAACCTTCCTGAGCATGATCGGCAACGGCGTGACTGAGTTTAATCGGCTGCACCTGATCAGGAGTCGCGACGGGAGCGGCATCCACCTCGAATTCGGTCATAACAAAGTTGCCGTTATCGGCCCGTCCCGGTCCGTTCATCGGCAGGTCGGGATGTGTGAGCGCTTCGAGGCGAACGGCGGTGATTTCCTTCACCGGCGTGTCGGCTGTAACGATGTACGTATCGTTGTTGGGGGCGCTGAAATCGACGTGCAGCTGAAATTCTGCCTGCTTGGTAATCAACGCTCCCTTTTCGCCTTTGGCCTCGATGACATCGAGCGGTTGCCAGGCGGGATCCTGTTGAACGGCAGCCGCCATCTCTGCTTCCCACGCAGGGAGGCCTTTAATGAATTCGGCATCATGAACGGCAAGCGGAGCCTCAGCGGCGGCAAGGTCGGTCTTCAACGATTCGAGTTGCGCCGCCTGCTTCGGCGTCGGGACGGCAACGGTCGGCTCGACCGTGTTCACATCCTTCCCATGATTGAAAATATCGTACAGCTGATAGTATTCCCGCTGTGAAATGGGATCGAATTTGTGGGAGTGGCATTGTGCGCAGCCCAGCGTCAACCCGAGAAAGACCGTACCCGTCGTATTCACGCGATCGACAACGGCATCGACTCGAAACTGTTCGGGGTCGGTTCCCCCTTCCTGATTGACGAGTGTATTGCGATGAAACCCGGTCGCAATCAATTGATCGATCGACGGATCAGGTAACATGTCGCCGGCGATCTGTTCGATCGTGAACCGATCAAAAGGCAAATCGCGGTTGAACGCACCGATCACCCAGTCACGATACTTCCAGATCGATCGCTCGGCATCGATCGTAAAGCCATTCGAATCGGCATATCGCGCGGCGTCGAGCCAGAACCGGGCCTGTCGTTCACCATACTGGGGCGAGGCGAGCAGGCGATCGACCAACCGTTCATACGCATCGGGCGAATGATCGTTCAAAAAGTCGTCGAGTTCTTGCGGCGATGGCGGTAGACCGGTTAAGTCCAGTGAAACACGCCGAATCAATGTCGAGAGGTCGGCATCGGGCGCGGGTGCGATCTTCGCCTCGTCGAGTCGCGCCATCACAAAGGCATCGATCGGATTGCGCAACCAGTTCGGCTGTGTGACAGACGGTGCCGCCGGACGCGCGATCGGTTGAAACGCCCAGTGATCGCTTTTGTACTCCGATGCGGCAATCTCACCTTCAGGGCCTTCGGCTCCTTGTTTGATCCAAGTGGTTATGAGAGCGATTTCATCGGCGGTGAGAGGTTCCTGCTCGTGCGGCATCCGCGGCAGATCGTCGGTGCCGACCAGCGACTTCAACAGCCAACTCGCTTCGGGGTCGCCCGGTACGACAGCCGGTCCGCGAAGGCCGCCGACTTTCATCGACCCGAGTGAAGCTACCTTGAAATCGGACTGAGGATCGTCGTTATCGTGGCAACTGAGGCAATGCGTGTCGAGCAACGGTTTGATCTGTACGACAAAATCGATTTTCGACTCATCAGCGGCGAAGACATTGACCGAACAGAAAATAGCCGCGACGGCACACAAAAGTCTTCCGATAAACAAGCCCCGTCGCCTCACACTATGAAACGTCATCGTCATACCTGCCTGTTGTTCTGACTGGTTCCCTGTGAAACTTGAAATGGGAACTTATGCACGAATTCCTATTTGTATAGGATATCATCGAACGGGAAATCAGGGCAAGGACGAACCGAAGTCTGAGTCGCTTTTTCGTTAGAATAAGGGCTTGTTTTCGCATTTTTGAACGCGATTTCCTGATACCGATCGACTGATTTAGCGTGTCGTTTCACACGACAGTCCGTTACAATCGATCCATCGCACGGCAAATCAATACGGACAAAACATTAAGGACGAGATTTCCCCATGTACGATCGCGCGCGGCTTATCGAATTGTTTCGCGAAAGAGCTCTCAAATTCGGCGATTTCACGCTCGCCTCGGGACAGAAAAGCACGTATTACCTCGACGGTAAGCAAATCACCCTGCATTCTCTCGGATTACGGCTGGTCAGCGAGGGATTGCTCGGTTTACTCGATCGCTACGAATTTTCAGCCGTCGGGGGAATGTCGATAGGAGCCGATCCGATTATCGGCGGCATGTTGACGGTCGCAGCCGAAAAAAATCGCAAGCTCGACGGGTTTCTCGTCCGAAAAGAATCCAAGGGGCACGGCACTCAAAAATACATCGAAGGCCCCGTTAAACCAGGAGATAAAGTCGTCGTTATCGACGACGTGGTGACCACGGGGGGAAGTTCGCTGCTCGCCGTTGATCGCGCACAAGACTTTGGCTGTGAAGTCGTTTGCGTCGTGGGAATTGTCGATCGATTGCAGGGAGGAGCCGAGAATTTTGCCGCCCGTAATCTTCCCTTCCATCCGCTGTTAACGGTTCGAGATTTGGGTGTGGAACCGATTCCGACCGAGTCCGGCGGTTCATAATCGGATATAATGGTGGTCAGCCGCGTCAGACATATCGCAACACGTTCGTATCGTTCCATAATTTCTGGAATATCCTTGACCGGGCGTCAAAATGGTTTACCCTCAGGAGTAGCGGGCAACATCGTCGATTGAGAATCAAATGCCCCCGACCGATCCTCAAATACCACTGGTCGAAATCGAACCGCGAAAACCGGTTCCCGTTCGGGTTCCATCCCTGCCTGTGGACATCAAGCCCGGTGTTGCCGTTCCCGATGAGTCGAATGCTGTTGCGCCTCGTTCCGATCAATCGGAAACTGGCGACGACGAATCGAGTGAATTGACTCCCGTTATCACGGAACAGCAAATCACCGTAGGGGGCTACGGCGTGAGCGTGCTCTTGCATCTGGCGATTCTGGTGCTGATGGCGACGATCGTGCTTAAGACCGAAGAGCCGCCGATTTCACTCGATTCCATCACCCTCTGGGAGGGAGAGAAAGAACCCCCCGATGCGGTCGTGGTTGACGAGCCTGAAATTCTCGATGTGAATCTCAATCCCGCCGATGAGGAACAACAGCAGGATGAACCGCTCCCCGATTTAAAAAATGAGAAGCTCGTCACCGCCGATACGACGGTTGACGAATTGTTGGACCTCGATTCTGCCGAGCCGGAAATTGATGAAATCGCCATGACGCCGGGAATTTCTCTACCCGAAGGGTCGATGTTCGCCGGTCGTGGCCGGGCAATGCGTTCTGCACTGGTCGCAGCGCAGGGGGGCAATTCAGCCTCCGAGGCGGCTGTTGCTTTGGCCTTGCGCTGGTTCGTCGAACATCAGCAACCAGACGGCAGTTGGAGTTTCGACCACGTCGGTAAAAATTGCGATAAGACCTGCGACGAGCCTGGCGGACTCGCCAGTTGCAAGATGGGGGCGACATCGATGGCACTGCTGGCATTTCTCGGAGCCGGGCATACCCATCAGAATGGCGAGTATTCGCGGCACGTTCGTGGCGGAATCGACTATCTGCTGGCGAACATGAAGGAAGAAAAAAGTACGATCGACCTTCGTCAAGACAATCGGCAGGGAAACATGTATGTCCACGGGCTGGCAACGATGGCGCTCTCCGAAGCGTACGCGATGACGAACGATCGCAAATTGCTTCAGCCGACGCAATTTGCGGTCAATTTTATCGTCAAAGCTCAGCACAAAGGGGGGGGCTGGCGTTACGAACCGAACGCACCAGGCGACACCTCGGTTGTCGGTTGGCAGGTTCTCGCGCTCGAAAGCGCCCGTACCGCCGGGCTCAGAGTTCCACGCACCACCTTCGGAAAGACAACGAATTTTCTCGACAGCGTGCAAAGCAACAACGGAGCCGCCTACGGATATATGTCCCCCGGAAACGGGCCGACGACCACCGCCGTCGGACTGTTATGCCGAATGTATTTTGGTTGGGAGCGCGAACGGCCTGAAATTCGCGAAGGGGTCGCTTACCTCTCGAAAATGGGACCGGCTTCCGAAAACATCTATTACGACTACTACGCCACTCAGGTCTTGCATCATTACGGTGGAGACGAGTGGAAACGCTGGAATACAACGATGCGCGACCACCTCGTCGATACACAAATCCGCCGCGGACACGGTCGCGGAAGCTGGGATCCCCGAGATCCTCACAGCAGTTCGGGAGGACGTCTCTATATGACGGCATTGGCGACGATGACGTTGGAAGTCTATTACCGACATCTCCCCCTCTATCAATGGCGCGACCTCGAGAAGTAATCGCTGTTGTCTTTCGTCGATGGACGATGATTGCGAAAGACGCACTGGAATCGGCACACGTTCAGCCCGAGGATCCTTCCGCTCTCGTGACGGTTTCCGTAAGATGAATCCGTACTCTTTTCGCGAGACATAACAACAGGAGCGTTGCCCCACCATGTCGTTCGACATTCAATACGATGCCACCGCCGCGTTAAAGCACATTAAGAAAAAGCATTGGCGCAATCTGGAAAGCGAACTGCTCGACGCCCGCAATGAGGTTTTTGCTGACGTCGATTTAATGGCGTCTGACCAAAAAATTCCCAAAAGTAAACAACCGCTTGACGCCGGGTTTATTTCGTTGCCGCAGCAGCTTCTCGACGAGCATGATCGCGACAAAGCCCACAGCCTGCTCGGCCGCATTCAAGCGGCCGCCGATCACATGCGAAACGAAGTCGACCAGGTTGTATCGCTCGGCATCGGCGGTTCGTACATGGGAGCCCGCGCGTTATTCGAAGCGCTGTGTCATCCCTACCATAACGAACTGACTCGCCAAGCACGCGAGAACTCGCCTCGGCTCTATTTTGAAGGAGACAACCTCGATAACGATTCCCTCTCGGCATTGCAGGAATTGTTACAACAGCGTTGCCGCGATCGCACCGATAAATCACAGCGATGGGGGCTTGTGGTCATCAGTAAATCGGGGGGAACGCTCGAAACCGCTGTCGCCTTTCGGTTGTTTCGTAACGCGATCGAAAAGTATTACGGCGACGGAAGCACCGAGTGCCGGCAACTGGTTATTCCCGTAACCGGTGAATCGGGTAAACTCCGCGATCTTGCCAATGTCCGCAAGTACGAACATGTCTTTCCCATTCCCGACGGAGTCGGCGGCAGATTCTCGATCTTTACAACCGTTGGTTTGCTTCCTGCTGCAATTCTCGGGCTTGATATCGTTGAATTACTGAAAGGGGCTGCCGCCATGACGGCCCGATTTCAATCCGCCTCATTCGGCGAGAACCCGGTTCTCGATTACACGGCGACGTGCCACCTGCTCGAAACCGAATCTAACATTGACGTTCGCGTACTATCGACGTGGGGCAAATCACTCGAAGCGGTGGGACTGTGGTACGACCAGCTGCTTGCCGAAAGCCTGGGTAAGAAGGAAAAAGGAGCACTGCCGCTGACCGTCGTCAATACGCGCGATCTGCACAGCCGTGGCCAGCAGCATCAGGAAGGAGCCCGCGACAAAATCATCACCAACGTCATCGTCGAAGCGCCGCGGCGGCGGGCCGTTTCCATTCCTCAGGATGATCTCGACCAGGATCAACTCAATCGGTTCCAGGGGAAAGCGATACCGGAACTTCTGACCGCCGCGATTAAAGGAACCAATCAAGCTTATGCCGACGATGAACGTCCCACCGCCGATATTCGACTTCCGGTCTTGAGCGAACACACGCTCGGCCAGTTGTTTCAGATGCTGATGCTCGCCACGGTTCTCGAAGGACGCCTCATCGGCATCAATCCCTACGGTCAACCCGGCGTCGAAGCCTATAAGAACAATATGCTGGATATTCTCACCGCAGGAAATGCAGGAAAATGATATGCCTTCGCGGTAAACCGAGTTCAAATCATTTAGAGGCCACTCCATGCCAGCCCCCAAATCGTTTAAACAAGAACTTGTCTGCGTCTTCGGACAACCGGTTGCGGAAAATCCAACGCAATACATGATTGAAGCCGCGTTCAAACATCACCGGCTCGATTGGCGCTATCTCACGATCGAAGTTGCACCGAAGGATCTCGGCGACGCCGTCAAAGGCCTCCGCGCGATGAACTTCCGTGGCGGCAATTTGACGATTCCACATAAGGTCGCCGTCATCGAACATCTCGACCGCACGACCGACGCTGCCGGTCTGATGGGAGCGGTCAATTGTATTCTCCGACAGGGGGATGAACTCATCGGCGAGAACACCGACGGAAAAGGTTTCGTCCAGTCGCTCCGCGATGTCGCCGACCCGAAAGGTAAGAGGGTCGTCATTTTCGGGGCCGGCGGAGCCGCCCGCGCGATCGGCGTCGAACTCGGTCTCGCCGGAGTCTCGCACATCACAGTCGTCAATCGATCGAACAGTCGCGGCAGCGATCTGGCGAAACTTCTCAATGAAAAAGTGAAGGTGGAAGCAAAGTTCGTCCCGTGGGACGGCGAATACGCCGTTCCCGAGGGAACCGATGTGATCGTCAATGCGACATCGATCGGGCTCTTCCCCGATGTTGATGCCAGACTCGCACTCGATATGTCTTCGTTGAAAGAAGGGATGGTCGTCGCCGACGTGATTCCCAATCCTCCGAAAACCAGGTTGGTCCGAGAGGCGACAGACAAAGGATGTGCGGTCATCGATGGCCTGGGAATGCTCGTCAATCAAGGAGTCATCGGTTTCAAACTCTGGACCGGCATCGACCCCGACCCGAAGATCATGCGTGCGGCTCTCGAAGAGGTCTTTGGATCGTGAACGAGCCATCTGCATGCGAATTCATCTGAAGAAAGTTCAAACATGACCGATGCACCACTCGATCGACGTGAATTTCACTCCAGTCTGGCTAAGGGTGCGGGAATGTTCGGGCTCGCCGCTATGACCTCCAGCGTTGCCCGGTCGGAAGAGCCGAAAGCAGATGATGCGGAAACGAAGAACGCCGCAGAATCCCTTTCCCCGGCGGAGTTGATCGTACGGCTGACGCAACAGAACTTTTCGGACGAACACATGACGGAAGACTTCCTCACCGCACTCCGATCGTACATCGAACGTAACCTCGAATACTCCGCAACGCTCGACGCCTTCGGGCTGACGAACGGCGATTCGCCGGGACCGATGATGGTGATGTCAAACGATCGAGGATAAGTTCATGCGGCTACGGATGACGAGAGGGGGCTCATCGTCTCGATTTCGATATTCGACATTTTGAATCGTAAGGATTATCAGCATGTCCGTTGCTCCCGAGATGGCATTCGCATCGATCGTTACGCTGGGCAAAGAACTCCGGGCGGGGACTTTTACCTCCGTCGAGTTGACGGAATTCTTCTTGCACCGACTGGAGACCATCGGCAAGGAATATAACGCCGTCGTTACGGTCACGGCCGATCTCGCGCGCGAGCAGGCGAAGCTCGCCGACCGGGAACTCGCCGAGGGAACCGACCGGGGCCCTTTGCATGGCATTCCCTACGGTGCGAAGGATTTATTGAATACGGTGGGATATCCCACGACATGGGGAGCCGACTCGCATCGCGAACAGCAGATTGACAACGACGCATTGACGGTCATCAAACTCCGCCAGGCGGGTGCGGTATTGACCGCGAAGTTGGCCATGGTCGCCTTTGCCGGAGGGTTCGGCTATAGCGGTCCCGATTCGTCGTTTACGGGGCCGTGTCTTAATCCCTGGAGCAAAGGCCACTGGGCCGGGGGATCGTCAACGGGACCGGGGACCGCCGTCGGGGCGGGGCTCTGTCCGTTTGCCATCGGCACCGAAACATCGGGGTCGATCATCTCACCGGCGGCATCGTGCGGTGTCGCCGGCCTAAGACCGACCTTCGGGCGCGTCAGCCGTACCGGAGCGATGACATTGAGCTGGACGCTCGACAAAATCGGCCCTCTCTGTCACACCGCCGAGGATTGCGGACTCGTGCTGAACGCCATCGCCGGTTTCGATGCCGATGATCCGTCGACGATCTCTGAAGACTATCACTATCCTCCGGCGAAAACGCTCGAACCTCCCTTCCGACTGGCGAAAATCGCCGGTGCCGTCGATCACGTCCTTCCCGAAGTGAAAGAGAATTTTCTTGCGTCACTCGACATTTTGAAATCCGTCGCCGTTGGGGGGGATATACCAGAGGTTTCTCTCCCTGAGTTCCCGTATGATGCCGTCGTGAATACGATTCTGCATGCCGAATCGTCGGCGGCGCTGCAGGAAGTCGTTCTCGAACAGTCGATCTGGGAACTTCCCGATCCGAGAATGCACCTCGGTGCGTATTCGACGATGTTCGTCTCGGCGAGAGACTACATCAACGCCCTGCGCATCCGCGCGAAATTTCAGAGGGCCCTCGACGATCTGTTCGCCGAGTACGACGCTTTGATCACGCCGACCTTTGCGA
Organism: Planctomycetota bacterium; assembly: GCA_027618475.1. Taxonomy (GTDB): domain Bacteria; phylum Planctomycetota; class Planctomycetia; order Planctomycetales; family Planctomycetaceae; genus JAQCEJ01. Next base: position 20,417 of record JAQCEJ010000024.1, read on the forward strand.
TGACATCGTATCCCAGCGACCGGCCGTTTCGCGATTACACGGCCGGAAAAGGGTTGGTGCACCTCAATCTGCGCCAGCCAACCAATGGAGCCGGGCTTCCCGCGATCAGCATTCCGAATGGCTTCGGCGAACACAACCTGCCGACCGGTTTGCAGTTTATCGGCAGCCGATATGAAGAGAACCGTTTACTGACGATCGCCGAGTATTATCAATCCCAGACCGAATGGCATTTACGGACACCGGAACTGGCGTGATCTTCGCAAAACAGAGTGAGCCTTCGGTCATCTTCCGAAGGCTCACCCGCTACGATCCCATCAGATTGCCTGATGGATCCAATATGTTTTCAGTAATTTCATTGCATTTCGAACGTTCGCTCGCTCGACTATTCTTGCAGTGGCCCAACCAGTTCGATGAGGTTGCCGTCCGGATCACGGACACAGGCCAGTGCGATCTCCTCGGGGAATCCTTCGGGAAGCCCGACGGGGCCTTTGGCAACCGGTTTGACGCCGTGAGCTTCCGCCCGCTTCAGCGATGCCGAAAGGTCGGTGACGAACACGGTCAAGTAGCTGACGCCCAACGACGAGTGGATAAAATCGTTGTTGACCTTCTTGCCGGGGGCGTCGGGGAATTGCATCAGCTTGATTTTGGTGGCCGTGTCATCTTCTCCCAACACCAGCACATGCACGTGAAACGCCTTGTTGTTCGACAGGCCGGTCTCTCCGGCGAAATCGGCGGGAACATCGAATCCATCGAGTTCGGTTGCACCGATCACGTCTTTATAAAAGGCAACCGACTTGTCGATATCGCTGACGACAATTCCAAAATCGACCGTCGTCCGTGCGAAACCGACGTCGACATTTTCAGCCTGCGAATTCCACCCGACCATTCCGGCGACCAACAGGCCGAAGAACACCGCGACGTAATGAGTTTTGTGTGCGCCCTTGCCGTTCGTCATGTTGACATCCTTTTGTTGAGTGCTAAAAGTAAAACAGACGTTCGTTCGCAAACACGTTGTAGCCGATCTCCGATCCACGGTCCAGCGTGCTGAGGACCGGGCGTACGTCGTAAGCGTTTAGCATATTCGATATGCCGCGCTAATCAGATGGCAGGCTTTCAAAATCCCGGCGATACGAAAAGCCGTTGCGCGAAGATGCGACCGAGTTCGACGCCGGCAATGCAGAGGACCAGATGCGCGAGAATCGTCCATGTCGCCGATCGCATGTCACCGTTGTGCAGCAGCGCAACGAATTCGTAACCGAAGGCCGAGAATGTGGTGAAGCCACCCAAGATTCCGGTCACGAGAAAAAACCGCCATGTCGAGAGATGTTCGCCCCGGCCGCTGAACCAGGTCATTGCCAGGCCGATCACAAAACAGCCGATGACATTAACGGCGAGCGTTCCTGCCGGAAGAAACATCGCGAAACGGCGCTGCATCAATCCCGCGACGGCATAGCGCAACACCGCGCCGATAAATCCACCGAGTCCGACCGCCAGCCAGTTCGGAATCATGGTGTCGCTATTTTCCACAAATGAGCGTCGCTACGGACATACAAGGCCCCGTTGGCGGCGGACGGAGTGCAGAGAATCGTCTCTTGCAGATCGTTCTCCGAAATCTGTTCCCCTTCGGTTTCTCCCGCGCGGACCACATACCCGAGCCCCATTTCGTTAAACAGATAAATGTATCCGTTCGCCGCGAGCGGCGTCGAACTGAACGGCCCGGTCACACGCATCTTCCAGATTTCCTCACCATCTTTCGGGTTGATGCAAAGCAACACCCCGGCACGCGTCACGACGAAAATTCGTCCGTTGTAATAGATGGGGCTGGCGGTCGAAGGGGGCGCTTTCGGCGACTGCCAGACGATCTGAGGTTCGGTCGAATCTTCCACCGTGCGAAGTGCGGTTAACCCGTTCGAAGGGACAAAGACCGTGCCGTCAGCGGCGACGCTCGACGGAATTCCCGATGCACCCTGCGTGTACGTCCAGACGATTTCACCGGTCTGTGGATGCACGGCCTGCAAATCGGTTGGCGATTGCAACAGGACGAGATCGTCTTCACGATCTTCACCTCGCAGAATCGTAGGCGACGCCCAGTTCGCGATTTGCGGACGGTCGAGCTTCCACCGCGGCTCACCGGTTTCGACATCGAGACCGGTCGAGAACGACTCGGCATCGTTCTCGACTTGCACGATCAGCGTGTTCCCCATGACGACCGGCGACGAAGCCATGCCGAGACTGTTGCTGGCGTTGGGATAGTCGTGAGTCAACCCGCGAAACCACAACAAATTTCCGTCGAGGTCGAGACAGATCACATCGTTGCTCGAATACGTCGCGAAGATGCGCTCACCGTCGCTGGCAGGGGTCGGCGTGGCGTTGCACATTTTGGGATGGCACATCGTCCGGCCGGTCGCCCACGATTGCCGTTCCCAGAGTTGCTCGCCGCTGTGTGCGTCGAAACACGTGACGTGCAGTCGGTCTTGATGAAATCCGCTGCTGCTCGTTACGACGACGCGGTCCCCGATGACAATTGGCGTCGAGAGCCCGCGTCCCTTAAGATCGGCTGTCCAGGCGATGTTCTCTCCCGACGCTGTCCATGATGTCGGCAATGCGACGTCGTCCGCGTTTCCGTCGGTGTCGTTCCCCCGGAACTGCAACCAGTCTCCTCCGCCAAACAGCGACACCGCCAGAAGGGCAAACATCCAGGTGTTGAAGATTCGACATATTACGCATTTCATGATGGTTCTCGCCCTCTGTGCGGGGGAATATAATTTGTTCGAACAGGCTCTAAAACACCGGAGAGTCTCGGCCCCGAACGATCGATGATCGTATCACTGTTTCCTGTTGAATCCTGCGTTTGATTCTTCGGAGTTTCGAAAAAACATCGACATCTACTACAAGCAGTTTCATAACCCTCTGGACTTCGAGTATTTCAGGACCATTTGAACGTCTTTTCGGTCGCCAACCGGGTTATGAAACCAGTTCTACAGTTGTGCGTACGTCAAAAACCCACGGATGGCAGCAAGATACTCGTCGGGCTCATCGGCGGCGATACTGTGCGAACTGTGATCGAAAATCTTGAGCTGCGAACCGGCAATCTGTTCGGCGATAATACGCGAATGGTTTGGCGCACAAATCCAGTCGTGGGCACCTCCCATCACCAGCGTGGGGCAACGGATGGAATTAAGCTGCGACGTGAAGTCGTACTTCCGCAGAAAATCACCGAAACCGTAGTTGAGTTGCTCGAAGTTGCGAATGCCACTTCCCCAGCTCTCGTGAAACTTTTCTTCGTTCCACTTCAACGAATACATCGGTCCCATCAGACGATAATATTCGTGGAGCTGGTCGAGCGACGAAAACGTACCGCTCCACAATCGCTTGCAGACCGCAATCTGCTCGGGCGTCCCCCGTTCGGCAAGAATGCGCTGGGCATCGTCCATAAATCGAAAACTGGGGGCGGTGGCGACGAGAATGAGATTGCTGACCCGGTCGGGGTATTTGATCGCGTATCCCTGTGCCACCATTCCGCCATACGATGACCCGAGTACGACGATGCGTTCGAGTCCGAGAGCCTGCCGCAAGCCGTCGACATCGTCGATGTTCTGATCGAGGGTGTATGTGGCGGGATCGCAGGGATGACTTCTTCCGGAGCCGCGATGATCGACGTAAACAAGCTGCGCGACGTCGGACAATTTTCCGACGGTCCCTTTAAAACCAGAGTGATCACCCCCTGGTCCGCCGTGCAAAAGAAATACGACAGGGCGTTCTTTCATCCGTTCGCCGTCGGGAACAAACTGTACACCGTCGACGTCGTAAAACAGAAAAGCACCGTTGACTTTGGCAAACATGGCGGTGTGCTCCCGCAGGGACGACGAACTACTCGGCGTACAACATTCGCGACGCCGACGTTACCGGGACAATCCCTTTGAAGAACAACTCGTAACTGCCGACGAGAATAAGCGTGAAGACCACATCGCTCGCCAGAGTCGTGCGATAAAAGGGGATCCCCGCGGCGATACAGCTTGCCAGACCGTCCCATGTGTGCGGATAGAAATCGTTGAGCACCCACACACCAAAGTTCGTCGTAAAGAAGAACAGCAACGAACCGATCAGCGTCGCCCCGGCAACAGGAACGAAGCGCTGCCACGATGGTTTCGCGGTCGATGTCGATTCGCCGACCGGGAGGGCATTCGTCTTCTGCCAATAGCGGCGGACGGAAATTCCCAGTGAGATCATGACCACGTATGCCGCATAAACGACCGGTCGCAACGGGTCCATCGTGTATTTCGGCAAGTCGTGATTGAACAATCCCAGGCCGATGTCGCTCACGACCATCGCCGCCAGGGGAATCGTGATCGCCAGCCAGCGCTGACGAATATACAGACCGCAAAACATCGACAAGGCGCCGATGCAGGCGATGTTCCATTGAAAATCCATCAGCCGCAGCGACGCGGGGATCAGCACCAGCAGCATGACAATTAAACTGGGGGGTGAGAACATCTCTCTCTCCTTGATTTCATTCTTCAAGTGACACGGCACTTACACCGTGCCCAATATCGCGTGTATTAATAGATGTTATAGATCACCGGCAGAACATATCGCAAGCATTCGTCGGAAACAATCCGCCTAATTGGTGTCGGGATTCGATGCCGTATCTTGCAGGATGACATACTGTCCGGTTGTGGGGCGCTGCTGTCTGGCTTCCTCCAGAGAAATCACCACCGTTTCGCGGGTGCGGCGATCCATCGCCATAATCCCTTGAATGTCATCTCGCTCTTCGGATTCTTCACCGAGAACGGATAACGTCATCTTCTCTTTGTGTCCATCGTTAAACACGACGGTGACCGTTGTTTCCGCCGCACGAACCGGTGGAATTTCATCAGAAGCACAACCGAGTAAAAACACAAAGCTTGCATAGAACGCGACAAAACCGTATGCGGGAGCATAGCGCATTATAACCCTCCCATTTCCGAGGGATTCTTGTCGCGCACGTGAAATAAGGCATTCGTTTCGGTGGGGCCGAACCAACCAAGATTGTTTTTCTCAAACGCTTCTGAACCGGTTGTCGACATCGCCTGTGTTGTCACCCGTCCGTCTGCCCAGGCGACATTTGCTGTCCTTCCTCCATGCCGAAAATGAATGCTCGGATTCGCCGGAAAACTCTCGTTAAACGTCGGCGTCCAGTTGTCGACAAAGTAAGGTGGTTCGAGAAAGCTGTATTCGATCAACTTGCCGTCGAGGTATGCCGGCCAGGTTCCCGCTAGAAATGCCGCATCGGAAAATGCCACAGTACGGCTTAAACTTCCGATCTCGCGAATTCTTGACGAAACGATATAACAGTTTGGCGATGTGTTGCGGTAAAACGTTCCACCAAGATAACTCTGATTGTAACCGTAGCCTCCCGTCCCGCCGTCGAAGGCGCCGGCAGAGACCTCTGCGAGAAAATTGCCGAATTCAGGACAATTCTTGATACCGATGTTTCGTTCCATAAACGGGGCGAGCGCCCCTTGAGAACCATCGAATCGATCGGATGCTGTCGCGCGTACGCCGTGCCAGCGAATGTTGTTCGGTGCCGGCCAGAATCCATCGGGCGAAGCGGGAGGAAAATACTCCCCGAACGAATCGGCATACAAATGACACGCCAATACCAGTTGTTTCAATTGGCTGCGGCATTGCGTCATTCGTGCCGCTCCCCGTGCCTGTTGCACCGCCGGTAATAAAAGAGCAAGCAAGATCGCGATAATGGCGATCACCACGAGCAGTTCAATCAACGTAAAGCCGCGTCGCCTTCGACGATGGTCGTGCATGGTTGATTCGACATGAGGCGAATTGACGTGTGTCAGAGTCTTTCGAGCAGCTATTTTAACAGTCCTCGCTGTAATAGATCGACAAGCCGAAGCCGGGCGATCCCCAAAGGCGTCACCGCGAAGACAGAATCGTTACCTGCACCTGGCCGATGCGATGGAAACCGCATTTGGCTCAAAGCGCAACAACAGTGTGGCTGTTATGGTGAGAAGAACGCCGGGATGTTCATCCCGTTGTGCATTACCCACGGCATCGCTTTTGTCCCCGAAAGCACCGCCTGAAAAAGTGACATCTGGGCAGGTCTTCTGGCTTCCGGGTGACCCTACTGACTACACCTTCCCACGACGTCCAAGCGTTCGCAGTGGATTACGTAGCGTTCGTTCCCGGTTACAGCGGCGGGACCGCAACGGATTTGCACCGTTTTCCCTATTCTTCCTCCCGGCACACAACCGGGAAGACACCCATGTCAGCCGTCGATCATATCGTGCGAATCGAGTTCGTCAAGCATGCGCCAAAAAAATTCAGCGAAGGGGTCATGCCGAAATCTACGCACGGGGACGACCGTTCTAAATAACGAGCTGAATTCTGAGCCTCCGGGTGCAAGTTCGAGAAAAGAAATTGAGAACCGACCTTGTGTACCGACGGAAAGTGAATTAAATCAACGTTTGCCACGATGCACCCTCTCACACACTGCAGGTGCCAGGTCTTCTACGTTGAACAAAGGCTTCAATGATCTCCTCCCATTCCCCTTCAGAAACCGGCACGCCACAACCTTCACCTCGCGGCACATCCGGCGTTTCGTGGCGCAGTGTGATTGCGGCGTTGCCTGACATTGCGCTCGCCGGGGCGTTTCTCATCACCTGGATCAGCCCCTACACTTTTGGCGACACAGCCGTGCGGTATTTTATGCTGACGATGCTGCTCGAGTTTATCATCGTCCATTCATCGGCATTTATGGGAAATGTCATCTTCTCGCGAGGAAGCAAGTCGGGGCGAGTGATCGCGCTCGTGGGACTGGGATTGTTTTACTCGTTGTTCGTCGGCGGCTTTGCCATCGGCTTTGGAGAGTGGTGGCCGATCTATGCCTTCTGGGGACTGACGTTCAATCGTATGCTCGGCGTTATTATCGGCGACGCCGTCGAAGGGCAGGAGAGCCTGTATGTGAGAGCGGGATGGGCCCTCTCGGCGATCTACTATCTCGCCGGGGCGTTTCTCACGACTCTTCTCCCTTTGCCCAGTTTGGGCATCACGCCGCCCGTTCGAGACACGCTCGATCTCCCCGGCGACGGCCTGTGGATCGACGAACCTTATCGTGTGCTGGCGTTCGGTTTTTTGTATTTCGCGCTGACGGCGGTGGGAGAACTCCGGGGCTGGGCCAAGAACGAACAATTTTTGAAAGGAGTGCCGCGAGAAAACGAGTGAAGTCAAATCTCTCTATCAATACCCGGCGTCAGCTTCGAGTCACTGTCACCGTCGGCGGATGAAGCAGCGTTTGATAAATAACGCAATACCGCTCGGTCAGTTTCAGCAGTTTATCGATCTGTTCGGGGGAGGCATCCGTATCGAGATTGAAGTCCAGCCGGACATTCTGCATGCCGATCGGTGCTTCTTTCGACACGCCGAGCGTACCGCGAAAGTCGACGTCACCTTTTGCATCGATGTGGGCGCTCTTGAGTTCGATTCCTAACGCTTGCGAGACGACATTCAGGGTCACGCCGGCACATGCCACCAATGCTGCGAGCAGCATGTCGCCTGAACAGGCCCCCGAACCATCCCCACCCGCTGCGGGATGCAGTTTCGATGTGACGGTGACGTGTTCCGTCTCTACCGTGCACGCCGTTGCGGCACCGAGCGTGCCGGTCGCATGCATCGTCACGAGAGCCGAAGCAGCATCTTGCCGGTATTTTTCCTTCAGCGGAGCCTGTATCGCTCGCAGTTCGTCGGCGTTCATGTTGGCTTTTCCAGGATTCTGTTCCATTATCCATCACCCATCATTTTCATGTAGATAATTAACGACCACGTTCCAATGAAGGCGACATTCATGCCAATACCGATGAACGCGAGATAAATCGACCGCGAAACCCGGTCCCAGCGGGTGGAGATATAGTAGATGGGAAAGGCGAGTCCAATCCCACCCACAACTCCTAAAACGAGCAAATGCGGTTTGAGAGAATCGAGAAATTGATCTTCGATATCTTCCACACCCGTCAGAGATCGGACGAGATAACGAGTTCCCACGGCCGTCAATACGGTGACCGGCCCCCAGGAGAGCAATCCCGACACCAGATTCAGCCCGAAGAACTTGGGATGCTCCTTGAACGAGAGCACCAGAAACCAGATGATCGAACCGAGCATCGACCCTACGCAGATCACTCCCGCCAGCCCGGTCGACACCCGCCAGACGTAATAGAAAAACTTGAGATAACTGTCCGATTGCATCCAGACCAGAAACCAGAGTATGCCGAACGAAACAAAGTGCACTCCGAGCACGATCCCGGCGAACTTTCCGAGATTGCCGATGATGACGTCTTCGTGTTCGTGATCGATGCGGTCGGTGGTTTTTTTGACTTTTTTCTGCGTATCTTCAATCTGCCGTTTTTTATAGGCCCGCGACTTGCGTTCTTCCTCCGCCAGATCGAGCCCGGCCAGATCAATGTGGCCATCGGGATCGACCGGTTCCTCCTCTTGGGCCTTTTTCTTCCGAGCTGGAACAGCAAACGAAGTTTCACACTCCTTGCAACGGATTTTCTTTCCGGCTAATTCGTCTTTAAGACGATACTCCTTCGAACATTGGGGACACTTTACCTGAATCGTCATTGCCGTTTCTTTCCATCCGAAAACACTACAGGCCGTTTTATAAACCTCTGGACGGCAGTTTTTTAGGACAATTTGAACGCATATTCTGTTGCCAACCGAGTCATGAAACCAGTTCTACTACGATAGCCTTCCGCCGGGGCCAATTACAATTCACATTTTTTCAGGGCTTCCACACCGTTTTCAGCGGCATCATCATCGACTGCGGACTCGTCGCCGCCCCGACATGCACCGGCATGGTGACGAAATGATACCAGACATCGAGCTCTTTCGTTTTCGACTTTCGAATGAACTTCGTCCGTTCGATTTGCGTTCGTCCGTCGGCGTCGACTTGAATCGAATCGGCTATTTCGCCGAAATATGCGACCGAAATCGCTGTGCAGCGTTCTTTATCCATGACATGCGCCCAGCCTTCAGCATAGTGCGAAAAAATGTCAGACTGCACCATATATGGTTCGGGATGATCAGCCGGACCTCGCAACACGTTCCACCGATGTTCGCCACTTTTACGGTAGGCGTTCATGATCGCCGTTTGTCCGGAAGAGAGAGGTGCATACACCAGGCTTCCCGCACCGAAGTCGACAAGAGTTGGCTGATCGACGATGTTAAGATTTAAGTCGATGCCTAACGATTCGATCGCATCGTCCGGGTCGTCGAATGTCCATTCGACTTGCACCCAGCTTTTCGACCGTGGGAACGAAAGATGGATCGTCGATGGGATCGACGCATCACCGTGCGTGACCGCGACATCGAATTCCAGTTCGCATTGAAACGGCCCCTGCTTGGTGATGCGGCTGCCGGTCACACGCGCCGGCGAATTCTCACCGCCGAGCGAAACGGTTTCCCCTTCGAGCAATTTCACGAAGAAGCCTGCCGACTCAGACCGCATGAATTCCAGCTCCGGCGTCGTGACCGTTTCGAGAAATCCCCGCAGATCTTTGCGAATTTTCCACGACAGATAGTTCGTATGCTTGATGACGTAATGATCGTCGTGTTCGTCGATCATCATCCCCGGCTCGGGTTCTTCGGGAGGCATCACATCGTCGCCATATTCGATTTCGTATATTCGCAATTCCTCAGGCAGAAAACTTGCATCGAAGTCGAGCGAGACACCGGCGGCGTTTTTGCGGAACTGCGCCGGTATCGGTTTGCCGTCAAGCAGCAGTCGAAATCTGGTCCCTTCGTCGACGTGGTCTTTCCAGGTCAGGTTGGCTTGCACCGGATAGCCGAACCGCCGAATTCCTGCAGTTTCCTCAACGAACAATTCCCCGCGTTCGGCGGCATGACACGCCGAACCGACGACGAACATTAAAAACAGTGTTAATAATGTTTTATGGCGAAGTGAATTGAATCGAATAAACATGGGCGTCTCTCATCACGAATTTCAGACGAATGGTTGTTCCTGCAAGCGCCGACAGATCGCTGCCGCTTTGCCACGTGACAACGCGATCGACGTCGTTGCCGTAAATTTCGGCGGCCTCTTCCCGGCTATATTCAGGGAGCTCGTTACCGTTTTCATCGAGCAAGGCAATGTGAATGCTGCCGGGGGCCGACGTCTGAAAGTTGAGATGCAGTTCCGAACCGGTGAATGTCAGCGGTTTCGTGACAAATTCACCTCCTGCAGGTGAGGCATGCACCGAGGCGAATCCATCGAGACGCAGCGAACCGCGGCGCAGTCGCACGTTGGGATGACGAAAATTTTCGACCCAGTAGACCGACATTTCCGTAGGTCCGGTGGGTACGATGCCCCACGTCGGCAAGTTGGTGCGGTCGGTCCAGTCTTCCTGATCGGTCCCCGGTCTGATAAATGCATCGAGAAATGTACGGTTAAAATGCACTCCATCGCGACTGGTGATCAACACACCGTCTGAGACCCCCGGATAAAGATGTCCCGGAACCGGTTTGCGGCTCTCGATAAAACGCATCGGCAGGCCGACGTAGATGTGTGGCGCTCGAAAGTACGGCGTGACGGCGTTCGTGTAGAGATGCTCCATCGGCGTCCCTTCGGGAAATACGATCGACTCGCTGGGCGACCAGTTGAGAAAGTCGACCGACGTCGCCGTGCGGATGTGCCGTACGCCGTTCACAAACAACCGCGCATAAGCGATATACTCACCGCGCAGTGGATCCCAGAACGCCAGATTTTGCGAGTCGTTATGGCCATCGGCCAGAACGCCTGATTTGACTTTCTTCCAGTGAATGGCATCAGGCGATGTGAATAATGTGATCGGCCCGCCACAAAGGCATTTGTAGCGTTCCTCGGCTGGTGCAACAGGGTTGTCATCGCGGAAGACGTTAAAACTGTGAATGCCCGTCTCTGCCCAGATGATGTTATTATCTTTACTTCCCTCGAATTCGATGAGTCCCAGCGATGGTCGCGTCCAATGGATGCCATCGGTACTTTCGGCATACGACGTGTAATCGACTCCCGATCCGTCGGTATCGTTGCTGTAATAAAGGCGATACAGGTCGCCATCTTTGAGAATGCAGGTGAAGCCGGTCGTTGGACCGGCCCACGGTTGATCGAGCGGCAGTGCGATCTCGCGTTCGACGGCCGGGTGCAGTTCGAGTGCGACGCCGTCCATCGTGTCGATCAACCAGTCATCGACAAAAAGTTCACGTCGGGATGCGAGATCACGAACGTTCGTGGTATCATCGGCGCGCGCATCTCCGAAAAAACTCGCCACCAACAGGCATCCGTAACAGCCAAGAATCCAGAACGTCGGCCGGCGGTAGATATCGGTCGTGTTATTCATCATAAAGCCCGTTCCCGCAGAGATTGAGTTCGTTACCCAAACTATTGCCATCTATTGTGATCAACAGGGAGACCGGTCGCAATCGACCGATGAATTTTCGGCATACAGAGAGGATAACGTTTGTCAATGTCCTACGACGAAGACGATGACAACAACTGGGACGACTACCCCGATGATGAAGATGACGCCGGGGATCTCGCGAATTGTCCCGAATGTGGTGCCGAGGTTTATGAAGAAGCCGAATCGTGCCCGGCGTGCGGTCACTGGTTTCTGTCGGATGACCGCGACGCGATGCACAGAAACACGCACCGACAGGGAGAGAACCCCGAATCGACTGCGATCAGCATCGTCGTCAAGATCGTCGCCGTGATATTGGCGATTATGATTTTAGTAAGCGTGCTGATGTGAGAGGGTGAGCAGGAACGAACGGTGCGCCAAACTGTTTCGTTAAGATTTCGTGGCCAGTGGTCGCTTCATAAACTGAACGACTTCTCCATAGATACCACCTGCAATGTCCTCAGGACTGTCGTGTTCAATGTCTTCCTCTCGCCCAAGTTTGCTGGTCCATTTTCCATCAGATAATTGTCGAGCCGCGTGTGTATAGAAAATTCCCGAACCGTAAAGTGCAACTTTCTCAAATCCCGCTTCGAAAACTCCGTCGTGACAGTCTTCGTATCCTAACGAAATAAACGCTTGTTCGAGAATTCCGATTCCATATTCTCCCATTGGCGATTCAACGGGCCAATACACATTTGGCTGCCACCAGTGCTCGATGTCAGAAGCGGCCCAAGCGACACAATTGTATGCAACATTAGGAGGGCTCGTGATCCGATAATTGTTTTCGGATAATCTCGGAAAATCGTTCTTTGAGGTCATTTTGGCAGATAACCTTGGTCGCGTCCCCAATCGATCCAGTCTTGTGCCATTTCATTCACTCGACCCGTAGAGCTGGCTGAAACCGGGTTTTCTGTTGTGATCGCTTCCAGCGCCCAAAACCACTGATCGGGATCGCGCGCGAGTTCTTCGAGAATCATCGAAACAGCAGGAGTTCCCATTCCAATGATTTGCTGATACGGTTTGAGCATTGCCATCTGGGCGGAGTTCGAAAGATAGCGAGATTGAGTTTTCCATTCCGCGGTTAACTTTTGAAACCGCTCACGGCTGCTGATTTGCGAAATGCTCATACCACGTCTCCCACCAAGCACCGAAATAGCGCATAAATCAAGCTGCATCCAAGGCATGAACATACTACAATTAGGATGTGCCGAAAAGAGGAATTCGTTCGAACTTCGGAAGCACTTTTATGCCGGCATTGAGCACGAAACGCCGCTGTCACAACTGTGGTTTTCGTCTGCGCGACGATATTGCAGAGAATTGTCCGAATTGTTATTCCCATCTCGCTCAAGTCGGCGTGTGGAGCGAACTCTACGAATGGGGAATAACGCGGCAGAAGGGTCGCGCGCATTTCATCTGGGGGGCGTCCATTTTTAACACAGCGGTGACGTCCGTAGGCGCGATTCTGGCAATGTATTTTTCCAAAGGAATTCTATGGTGGCTTGTTGCGATTCTCGCGTCTTCTACATTTGTCAGCAGTTACCTCATTCAACGCCGGCAATGGCGACTCGCAGAGAGTGAAAACATGGTCGCAATAAATGAAGGAGTCGTCCATTCATCACGCTGACATCGCCATCATCGGTTCCGGTTTCGGCGGGAGCCTGCTCGCCCTGGTGCTGGCTCGTCGCGGTCAGTCCGTTGTGCTTATCGACCGGGCGGCTCATCCTCGATTTGCGATCGGAGAATCGTCGACACCTATCGCCGATATGATTCTTGCCGATCTCGCGGCCAGATACGACTTGCCACGGTTGTCGCCGCTGGCTCAATATGGGTCGTGGTGCCGTACATATCCGGAACTCAAGCGTGGTCGAAAGCGCGGGTTTTCGTATTTTCGGCATGAGCTTGGTCGTCCCTTTCAACCTGCGACTGATCACACGAACGAATTGCTCGTTGCCGCGAGCGGCGATAACGAGCGTTGCGATACGCATTGGTATCGTGCAGATGTCGATCGGTTCTTCGCGCGCGAAGCCGAGCGGGCCGGAGTCATGCTGCTCGAACAGACCGCAATCGAGTGCTGCGAACTATCGGAGGAATGGAAACTATCGCTTCAACCGCGACAGAAACCGATGATGACCATTCAAACCGGCTTTCTCGTCGATGCGACGGGGAGCGGAGACTTCGGTCGACAATGGCTCGCGACCGAAGACGTCAGCGAGACATTACTCACGCATTCGCAGGCCATCTATTCGCATTTCGATCATGTCGTGCCGTGGCGTGATATCCTCGAATCTTCGGGATCTCTGTTGTACGACCACCCGTTCGCCTGCGACGACGCGGCGCTGCATCATCTGTTCGACGAAGGTTGGATGTGGCAGCTGCGATTCGATCATGGAGTTGTCAGTGCAGGGTTTTCGTTCAACCGCAAAGTCGCTCCGCAACTCTCGGCCAACCCGGCGGAGAGCTGGTCGATCTGGTTGCAAAAATATCCATCGATCGCCGCGCAATTCGAGCGGGCGAAGAGGGTTGATCCCCCCGGGAAGATTTTCGTCAGTGGTCGATTGCAACGAAAGGCCAGTCGAGCGGTAGGGAGGAGATGGGCCGCTTTGCCGCATGCTTTCGGTTTCGTCGATGCTCTGCACAGCACGGGGATCGCCTGGAATCTCAGCGGCGTAGAACGCCTTGCCGAGATCCTCTGCGAATCGCCCGATGACACCATACGGATGAAACGTCTGGCAAACTACGAACGGCAACTGCAACGCGAACTGGCGATGATCGACAATCTGGTCGATCTCTGCTACGAAACATTGCCGAGATTTCGACTGTTTGTGCTGGCGGTGATGGCCTACTTCACGGCGACGGTGACGTACGAATCGCGCCGAATACAATCGCAGACAACGTCATTTATGTGTGCTGATGACGAACCGTTGTGCGCATGTCTTGATCAGGTATCTCGTCTCTTGCGAGAGATGCTGCATCATCCTGAATCGGAGTTCGACCGCGCAGAAGTTCGCATACGCCGGCTCATCGAACCGTACAACACCGCAGGATTATGCCGTCCGGAGGCGATGAATATGTATCAGCACACGGCGGCGCGGTAAAGTCGTCTCGTATTTTGAAATTGGGCCAATGCAACAAGACTCCGTTCACTTCAGAACGCGACGATGCGGTTCTCACGCGCCGATTGCTCGGCCTTCAGCACGGCGTCCACGACCATTCGCGATTCTTCCGGTGTGATCACCGTCGGTTTCTCGCCTCGGTCGATGCATTTCAAAAAGTAGTCGAATTCCTCTTTGAGAAAACCGCGACGTAATCCGTGAACTTTGGGCCAATACGTCGATTGCGGAAAATTCATACCTTTCCGGGTAAGCAATGTGTAATGGCTGCCGGAATTATCAATGTAGATCGCGCCGTCGGTTCCGATGATCTCCATGCGGGCATCGATGGCAAACGGAGCATTTTCGGGTAGGCACCAGACATTTTCGATGACGGCGATCGCATCGTTGTCGAAGCGATACATCGCCCAGCCAATGTCATCGTGAGGCAACTGCGGACGGCTGTTAGACGTCATCGCAAACACGCTTTTGGGTTTCGCTCCGGTGAACCACAACATCAGATCGAGATCGTGAACACCGTCGCCGAACAGGGCGCTCAGTTTTTGCAGATGGCTTTCCGTGATCCATTTCGCCAGATTTCTCCGGGCGTGCATGCTGAGAATCGTTCCCAGATGTCCCGCGGCAATTTCTTCCTTCGCCAGCGCATACACCGTATCGAACCGGCAGACGTGGCCGACCATAAATGCCTTATCGGTCGATTGGAGTGCGGCGAGAATTCGATCGCACTCCTCGACCGTTCCCGCCATCGGCTTTTCGAGAAAAACATGCTTCCCCGCTTCAATCGCCGCAAGTGTCGGTTCGAGGTGATCGCCGACGTGCGTCACGATCGTCACGAGATCGATGTCGTCATCGGCGAGCAGATCGCGATAATCGGTGTATGTCTTGCCGATGTGGTATTTGCCCGCGATTTCCCGCAGACGCTCTTCCCTGCGCGTGCAAACGGCAACGACATCGGCCTGCGGCAGTTGCTGAAGCGTATCGACATGATGTTCCCCAAACCACCCAAGCCCGATGACACCGCAGCGAATCTGTTTCATGACGGGGAGTTCCTTTGTGAGATGATGGAAAATGATGATACCTGTAATGTATCAAACGCCAATTCGATTACCCATGCTATAAGAATATCAAAATGGTTTATCACCCAAGAGACGCAGGTGCGAAGAGAGGAACCGTCGTGAGGATTCTCTGGATTTCTTCGTGCCTTCCCGCCTGAATGTGAGTAGAATCAGAGATGTGTAGGTTTCTCAGCCGTGCCGATTCTTCATGAGGGTTCTCGTGTTTGGTTCTCTATTCAGCCGGGATGTGGCTCTGCTTGCCTCGGCGTTTCTTGTGTTGGTCGTGTTGATGTATGCGGATGATTATCTTCCCGCAGCGTCAACGGTCGGCGTGCTGAATCCGGAAACGCCTGTTCGGCGAGACGAACTGCCTCGCACCGCATCAAAACCGATCGACGCCGACGTCTTCATCCCCGTCGAATTGAGAATTCCTCCTCAGTTGATGACACGCGTCTCCGGCGAGTTCACGAACATGCCGCTGAATGATTTTGTGAAGTGGATGCGTGACGAACAGCACGTTGACGTTTTGCTCGATGAAGATGGGCTTGCTGAAGAGGGGTTATCCATCGACGAACCAATCACGGAACGCATCGCAAGGATGCCATTGCACGGCCTGCTTGACAACATTTGTGACAAACTTGAGTTGGAATGGTATCACGAAAATGGCATCGTCAAGATCACGACGGAGATCAAAGCCGACGAGACGTTGCGGATTGTTTCCTACAATCTTGCAGACTTCATAGACAGGGGGTATCAGCCGTACGATCTGATAACGTCCATCACGGCGACATTAGGACGATGGGAAGTCGACGGAGATGGCGTGGGAAGCATCAATCGCTTTAAGGAAAAACTTTTTGTCAGGCAATCCTTAAAAGTCCAACACGAGATCTTCAAACTGTTGAGCGAACTCCGTTTTCCCCACGAGCGCACTTTCGTTAACGATCGGCGTCAGCATGTCGTACTGCGTGAAATTCTCCGGCGACCTGTGCATGTCATCTTTCAGGGAGAACCCCTCCATCAAGCGATCGCCTCGCTGTCACACCAGACGGGTGCTGCCATTCAGATTGAAGGATGGTGTTGTGATCAAAGCGAAAGTCCGTTCAATACGCCCGTGCGATTGAAAGTCGGTCCCCAGCCATTCAGCCAGATTCTCGATACGATCCTCACGCCGCAGAACCTGTCGTGGGTGCTGAAGGATGACGAGATCCGGGTCATGACACTGGAAGATGCCGACGACCAAATGGTCGTCGCCGTTTACGACGTCGGCGACAAATGCCGTAATGAGCGTGAAGCCGATATTCTGAAACGAACATTAAAAGGGCAAATGGGGCATGCCTGGGTAGACAATCGTTGGATAACCCCTGCCGTCACATTTCCCAAACCGGAAGTGATGGTCGTCTTGCAGACGGAATTTATCCACGACAAAATTCTCGAATTGTTGCGGCACGAGCGCATGTCGAATTCATATGGTAATGGCCCTCGCATCGAGACCGTCCCTCGGCTTCGCCCACTTCCATCTTATCCGAAAGACGAACAACAGCCGGTGGCAAATGCGACAGGGATGTTTTCACTTTCTGATGGCACGCCCGAAGAGTTCGTCATTCGCCGGAGGCTTCCATGAACGGTTCGCCAGTTCAAAAAGATGCTCTCCTGTTGGGCGGTACGATTCTCGTCATGATTCTACTGATGTACGGCGACCGATTGTGGCTGGAATCGCCGGTAAATAGTGCGGTCACAACCCTGAGTGAACCGAAAGTAATTGCTGAATCAAGCTCCGTTCGTTTCGATGTCGTCGGAATTCCGCAGCAACTGCTGGTGCGTGTGACGTATGACTTTGATGAGACGCCTCTCGAAGTAATCGTCAAGCGGATACGGGACGAAACGCAGATTGATCTGCGTTTCGATATTCCGGCACTAGAGGAAGAGGGGATCGATTCGAATGACCCTGTGACGATTGATGCCACCGACGAACCGCTCTATCTGTTTCTCAATCGATTCTGTCGGCCATTAACGTTGACATGGTACGAGCGGGAAGGGGTCATCACACTTACGACCGATTTCAAATCTGAGACAGCATTCCACACCGTGAATTATAACCTGGCAGAATTAATGCAAGACGGTTATCAGCCGCGCGAGTTGATAGACGTTATCAAAGGGACGACCAGCGGAAGGTGGGACGTCGAATACGGCGGCACGATCGATACCCATGGCGAAACAATGATCGTAACGCAGAACGATAAAGTTCATTTTGAAGTCACCAATCTTCTCCATAAGCTACGGTATCTCACCAGACAGACTTTTGTCTTCGAACCGCCGGAACATGAATTTCTGCGAGAAAAACTCAAACAGCCTGTGCATGTCTCGTTTCGTGACGTCCCTTTAACCGATGCCGTTGCTGAATTATCCAGACAGGCAGATGTTCAAATACGAATCGATATCGATGGACTGGAGGAAGAAGGGATCTCGTATGACGATCCGCTGAAGTATGAATTGAGTTCGCATGCGTTAAGCACGACTCTCGATCTGATGCTGAGACCCTTGGCGTTGAATTACATTCTCAGTGATAATGTGATCCTGGTCACGACCGAAATTACAACCGAAGAGACATTGAATACGGCGATTTATGATGTCCGCGACCTTTGCGGTAGCAGCACAGACGAACGCTACCTTGACCGATTGATTAAGAACCAGACGGATTTCAGCAGATACGAAGCACAATATGGGATGAGTATATACGGCTCGTACTGGTTACCAGAAGATTCGGGAAAAATCGTCTTCCCAATAATCGGCGTGATGGTTGTGCGCGAATCGCGATCGGTACACGAGCAAATTCTCGATGTGCTCACGCGCTGCAGGGCCGACGAATAGCGAGCTGTCGCCTCGATCCTCTTACGTGAAAAACTCGCCCGCTTCGTTGAAGAAGTCGATATCGAGCATTCGCATTGTGCCGACGGCTTCGGCGAGGGGGACCGCGACGATCTTGGTGCCGCGCAGCGAGACCATTTTTCCGAAGTCTTTTTTGAGGACCATTCTGGCTGCGTGAATGCCGCAGCGGGTGCCGAGAACGCGGTCGTAGGCACTGGGAGGCCCTCCGCGCTGCAGGTGACCGAGCGTGACAACGCGGGTTTCGATGCCGGTTTTCTTCTCGATGATTTCGGCGACCGCATCGCCGATGCCGCCGAGTTTAACGTGTCCGAAATCATCGACGACGGCGTCTTTCGTAACGAAGCCGTCCGACTCGGAGAGTTTGGCACCTTCACTGACGACGACGATGCCGTACTTTTTCCCTTCCTTCCTTCGCCTCTTCAACAAGTCGCACATCTCCGACAAGTTGACTTCGAGTTCAGGAACGAGAATGTAATCGGCGGCCGTCGCCATGCCCGAGTAGCAGGCGATCCAGCCGGCGTGTCGACCCATGGTTTCGATGACCATGATCCGTCGATGCGACTCGGCGGTGGTGCGCAAGCGGTCGATCGCTTCCATCACAATGTTGATCGACGTGTCGAAACCGAATGTTACGTCGGTTGCGCTCAGGTCGTTATCGATCGTTTTCGGGCATCCGATCAAACCGAGCCCGTGATCCTGATACAACCGGTTGGCCACGCCGAGCGTATCGTCGCCGCCGATGGCGATGAGGGCGTCGAGGCCGAGGTTCCGATACGTATCAAGCAGTCTGTCGATGTCGGCTGGTTTTTTGTAGGGGTTGGTGCGCGACGAGCCGAGGATCGTCCCTCCCTGAGAAATGATGGAGTCGGTATTCTCGACGGTCAGGTCCATCGTCAGGCCTTCAATGGCCCCACGCCAGCCTTCGAGCAATCCGACGACTTGACCATTGGCATTCGCAATCACGCGGACGGCGGCACGTATCACCGGGTTCAAACCGGGGCAATCTCCTCCACCTGTCAGTATCCCGACTTTCATGATGCTTTAACTTACTCCACGTTTTTGACAGACTCTTCAGGCGCAATCGTGCAAGAACCGGTAAGGCCGGGTGCCGCCATTTTAACTCAAATGATGCGATCTGGGCAGAGAATCTTGACATTTTCGGAGACGCCTCACCAGGCCCGCTCGAGAAAGCCGGTGTCGACGCTGCCATCGATAAATTTCGGATGCCGAAAAATTTTCTTCGCCAGCGGAATCGTTGTTTTCACCCCTTCGACGACGAATTCGTCCAATGCACGTCTCATGCAATTGATGGCATCGGTTCGTGTTTCGCGGTGTACTATCAACTTGCCGATCATCGAGTCGTAATACGGACTGATGCGGTAACCTTCATACACGTGGGAATCGAATCGGACGCCCGGCCCTCCCGGCAGCCGTAATTTGGTAATGGTTCCCGGCGAGCCACGGAAATCGTTGGCCGGGTCTTCCGCATTGATGCGAACTTCGATCGCCGACCCGCGACTGACGATCTGCCGCTGCGTGTAGGGCAAGGTCTCGCCGGCAGCGATACGAATCTGCTGTTGGATCAGATCGATGCCGGTGACCAGTTCGGTCACCGGGTGTTCGACCTGAATACGGGCATTCACTTCGATGAAGTAAAAGTTGAAATCCTTGTCGACCAGGAATTCCACCGTACCGGCGTTCGTGTAATTCGCCGACTTGATCAAACGGACGGCGGATTTACAGATGTTCTCGCGGACGTCGTCGGGTAGCAGCGGACCGGGGCTTTCTTCGACGAGTTTCTGATGCTTACGCTGCAAACTGCAATCGCGTTCCCACAGATGGACGGCGTGGCCGTGCCGGTCGGCGATAATCTGTACTTCAACGTGTCGAGGGTTTTCGATGTATTTTTCGAGATAGACGCCGGCGTTTTTGAAGGCTTTTTCGGCCTCCATCGAAGCCGACTTGAGCCCGCTTTTCAGCTCGGCTTCGTTACGGGCGACGCGCATTCCCTTCCCGCCGCCTCCGGCCGTCGCTTTGATGAGGACGGGATAGCCGATCTGGTTCGCGGTCTCGATCGCTTGTGATTCTTTCGCGATCAGACCGTCGCTCCCCGGGACTAGCGGAACTTTTGCCTCTTCGGCAATCGTTTTCGCGGTGATTTTATCACCCAGACGAAGCATCGCCTCGTGAGACGGCCCGATGAATTCGATATTGCACGACTGGCAGACTTCAGCAAAGTGAGCGTTTTCGGCGAGAAAGCCGTAACCGGGATGAATGGCCTGCACGTTGCCGATTTCGGCGGCGCTGATGATGCGGTTGATCGTCAGATAACTTTCGGACGCCGCTGCGGGACCGATGCAGATCGCTTCGTCGGCCAGTTCGAGGTAATGCGCACCTCGGTCGGCCTCGCTGAAAATTGCGACAGATTCGATACCCATTTCACGGCAGGCGCGGATGATGCGTAGAGCGATTTCCCCGCGATTGGCCACCAGAATACGCTGAAACATTCGATTAGACCGCTATGCAATGAAGACTGTCGGGCAAAGGAACATGTGACGCCGTTGCAGCGTACCGATCTTCGTCATCGGGCATTACGGACGGACGCGAAACAACGGCTGACCGAATTCGACGGGATCACCATTCTTGACAAGAACTTCGGCGATTGTTCCCGAGACTTCGGCGGGGATCTGATTGAAGACTTTCATCGCTTCGATGATACAAACGATCGTTTCGGTTCCGACTTGCGATCCGATTTTGACGAACGCGGGATCTTCGGGAGTGGGAGACGCATAATACGTTCCCACCGTCGGCGACTTGATGACCAGCAAGTTCTCATCGACAGCGGTTGGTGCCGCGGCCGCAGAAGCCGATGCAGGAGGACCGCCGGAGGTGGCGACCGGCATCGGTGGCGGAGCATGATACGCCATCGGGGCCTGCGGATAAGCTATTTCTTCGGGGCCCCGGCGAAATCGCCATTGTTCGGTCCCGCGTCTCAAGCTGACTTCCGTCAGCTTGTGCTTTTCCATTAACTCGAACAGAACGCGGAGCTTCTCGACATCGAAGGGACCGCCTTGAGTTGTCGTCTCTTTCGCCATAACTGCGCCAGTCTTATGATTAATTTCAACATTCAACGATAAGGAGGATTCGATGGTCACGCTGACAGACGAAGCCTTGTATAAAGCGTTTACTTCGGTTGAATCTCATCCCATTCTTTGGTTACCGACGTAAGAACTTCGCAACCGTCGCGCGTGACCAGGATGTCGTCCTCGATGCGTACTCCTCCCCATCCCGGGAGATAGATGCCCGGCTCGACAGTGACGATCATCCCCGGCTCGAGTTCGTCGTTCGACGTCGACGACAACCGCGGGGCTTCGTGGATGTGCAACCCTACGCCATGCCCCAGGCTATGACCGAACTGTCGACCAAACCCTGCCTTCTCGATGATCGAACGGGCGATTCGATCGATGTCCGCACCGCGAACACCAGGACGAATTGCCTCGATCCCCGCGAGCTGTGCATTTAACACAACCCTATATACCTTCGCCAGTTTGGGCGGAATCTTACCTGTGATGACAAGCCTCGTCAAGTCACTGCGGTATCCTGAGACCGTTCGTGCTCCCCAATCAATCAGCGTGAAAGGGGCATCGGCGATGCACTGGGACTGAGGCCGGGCATGAGGTAACGCCGCCCGCGCCCCGACGGCGACTATCGGATCGAACGCCACCCCGGCGGCTCCAAACCGCCTCATGGCATGTTCCAGATCGTGCGCGACCTGCAATTCGGTCATTTCGCCGGTCAAACCGGCAATGATCAAAGCAAAGCCTCGTTCGGCCTGTTCGACGGCGAGACGAATTTCGGCAATTTCGGTAGCGTCTTTCACCTGTCGCAGGGTTTCAACGAGTCCGTCGCACGGGATCCACTCGATCTTATCGAGCGTCGCTTCAAGATGTTGCCAGTGTTGATACGTGATGGTCCCCGCCTCGAATCCGATTTGGTTGCACTTGGCCTGTTTGACCCCCTGCTGCACGGCCTTCAGCAGCGATTCGTTCGGCTTGCGAATGAGGGCATCGATTCCGGGGCACTCTTCCTCGATCTGCACGGTATAGCGGGCATCGCTGATGAGGAGACACACCCCTTTCCCCAGCAGCAGATAGCTGCTATCCCCGCTGAATCCCGTAAGATACGTGACATTAACGACATCCGTCACAAGCATTGCGGGGACGTTTTTCTGCTTCAGTTCATGCAATAATCGTTGCCGCCGCTGCGCAGGGCGATCGGGAGTGGATTTGGTGGGTGAGGGCATTGTCTGCGATCTCATTTCGACAAGAGGATCAATTGGGAACGCTGTTTTACGGAGGATACGAGTGACCGGTGATTGTTTCAATCGTCGGACGAAAATCTTATCATGTCACAAAACACAGTGATCTGGTGTGCGGTTTTCCGGCGGTTTTTGTGAATTCTCACCCCCAGGCAGAGGGAATCGCGAAAGCGTTGAATTGTCAGCCTGCTGTCAGAGGTTCTCTTTATCAGAACGCCTCGCGTTGCAGATCACTCTGAATCTGCGATATACTGGGTTTTCTAGGAATTTCTTGCCCCCTTCACCATAAATACCGGGGCAGTTTTGGTTTGTTGTCGGTATCGAATTGGCAGGGATTGATCGTGGCGGAAAGGCTGTTATTTCTCGGGATCGACGTCGGCGGGACGAATGTCAAAGCGGGGGTTGTTGATTATCAGGGAAAGACCTTATCGCACACCTCGATCCCGACGCAGGCCGACCAGGGCCCCGAAACCGGGGTGAAAAACATTTGTCGCGCGGCGGAACTCGCGTTGCAGAAATCGGACGTGACGCTCGCCGACATTCAGATGATCGGCCTGGCGACGCCGGGGACGATGGATCTGAAAGCCGGCATGTTGCTCGACCCTCCCAATCTGCCGGGGTGGAACGATTTTCCCATCCGTCAGCGCGTGCGCGAACACTTCGACAAACCGACCATCTTGCAGAACGACGCCAATGCCGCCGCCTATGGTGAATACTGGATCGGAGCGGGACGCGATGCGAACAGTCTCGTTTTCTGGACGCTGGGGACAGGAATTGGCTGCGGCATTATCATCAACCACATGATCATCGAAGGAGAACATTCGCACGGGGCCGAGTGCGGGCATATCGTCATTCAAATGGACGACGGCCGTCCGTGCGACACCGGCCAGACCGGCACGCTCGAAGCGTACGCAGGAGGGAAATCACTCGTCCGTCGTGTCGAAGAACAACTGGTTGCGGGACGGCGCTCGTCTCTGAGTCGACTCATCGAAGACGGAACGTCCCTGTCTCCGTTGCTCATCGGTCAGGCCTGCGAAGAGGGAGACGAACTCGCCGAAGAGATGGTGATGGACGTCGCCCGTTGTCTGGGAGTCGGCACGACCACGCTGATGCACACCATCGACCCCGACATGGTCCTTTTCGGCGGAGCGATGACCTTCGGCCGCGACACCACCAAACTCGGTCGGCGATTTCTGCAGCGTATCAAGGATGAAGTCAAACGGCGGGCATTTCCCATTCCCTACGCTCACACTAAAATTGATTACGCCACGCTCGGAGGCGACGCCGGTTACATCGGCGCGGCGGGATGTGCCAAACTGAAATACGATTCGATGAAGCAAACACCTGACCTGCCATGAGTCCACCCTGCCAGAACTTCCTCTATTGAGAACCGTTGCGGTTTGATATGAAACTCATCTTCATTGACATTCACGGCGGCATGCCAATGCCAAGACGTTGATACCCCTTTGCGGAGAACACCGGGGCGTGTTGTCGTTCCTGTCTGACAGCATATATGTAAATGGGATGTACCTGTAGAACGTAATTCCGAAACGATCTCGACGAGCGTGGCCTTGAAATCCTGCGCCTGAACGACTTACCTCCTTTTCGAACGCAAAATGAATCCTCAATTTATTCGTAACTTTTCGATCATTGCCCACATCGATCACGGCAAGAGCACGCTTGCCGATCAATTGCTGTTGAAGACCGGCGCGATTACGCAACGAGAATTCAAGGAACAGATCCTCGACGACCTCGATGTCGAACGCGAACGGGGCATCACCGTCAAAGCGCGAACGGTGGCTATTCCATACCAGCAAGACGGGATCAAGTACGAACTGAATCTCATCGATACGCCGGGACATGTCGATTTTCATTACGAAGTCTCGCGCAGTCTGGCGGCATGTGAAGGAGCGTTGCTCGTTGTCGATGCCTTTCAAGGGGTGCAGGCCCAGACCGTGGCCAACGCGTATGCGGCGATCAATAACGATCTGGTGATTATACCGGTGCTCAACAAGATCGATCTCCCCGTCGTTCGCATCGACGAAGTGCTCGAAGAAGTCGAATCGATACTCGGGCTCGATATTTCCGATGTTCTTAAAGTGAGCGCGAAAAAGGGAATCGGCATCGAAGAAGTCTTTCGTGCCATCGTTGCCAAAATACCGCCGCCGAAAGGCAAACCGGAGGAACCGTTACGGGCTCTCGTGTTCGACAGCAAGTATGACGGTTATCGCGGCGTGCTGACGTACGTTCGTGTGATGGACGGCACGATTCGCAAGGGACAAAAGATTCGCTTTCTCAAAGCGAAGATCGATGTCGACGTCATCGACATGGGACAGTTTCGTCCGCATATGACGGCTTGCGAAGAACTCGGACCCGGTCAGGTCGGTTATCTGGTGACGGGCCAGAAAGAACTCGGGCTCGTGCATGTCGGCGATACGGTCGCCAATCCGCAGCAGTTGCCGAGCGCGCCGTTGCCGGGATATCAGGTACCACAGCAGATGGTCTTCTGCGGGATGTACCCCATCGAGGCCACCGACTTCGAAAAGCTGCGTGAAGAACTCCAGAAGCTGAGTATGAACGATGCGAGTTTTTCGTTCATTGCCGAGACGAGCGAAGCACTCGGTTTTGGTTTCCGCTGCGGTTTTCTCGGCATGTTGCACATGGAGATCGTGCAACAGCGGCTCGAAAAAGAATTCGAAATCGATCTGATTCAGACCGCTCCCAACGTAACATACGAAATTCTGACGCGCAACGACGAAGTTCTGGTGATCGACAATCCGCAACGTGTTCCCGATTCGGGCCAGATCAAGGAATTCCGCGAACCGATCGTTCGTGTGAATTTCATTCTCGCCACCGAAGCGATCGGACCGATCATGCAGTTATGCGCCGAACGCCGGGGGATATACAAATCGACCGAATACCTCGGTCCAAAGCGCGCCCAGCTCGTGTATGAACTGCCGCTCGCCGAAGTGATCTACGACATGTATGACAAGCTGAAGAGTATCACGCGCGGGTACGGCACGATGGACTACGAGATCATCGGTTTCAGTCCCGCCGACCTCGTGAAAATGGATATTCTCGTGAAGGGAAACCGCGTCGACGCCCTCTCGACGATCGTGCATCGTTCGAATTCAGATCGGCGCGGCCGGGCACTGGCGAAACGGCTCAAGGAAGAAATCTCGAAACATCAGTTCGAAATCGCCATCCAGGCAGCGATCGGTGCCAAGATCATCGCTCGCGAAACGATCTCGGCATTACGCAAAAACGTAACAGCCAAATGCTACGGCGGCGACATCACCCGCAAACGCAAACTCTGGGCAAAGCAGAAAGAAGGCAAGAAGCGAATGAAACAATTCGGGGAAGTCGAAATCCCGCAAAAGGCCTTCCTGTCGGTGCTCGATGCGAATAAGGATGATTGACGGAGAGAGAAATCCATGAATTACGTATTCAAATTATGGAAAGAAAGTGCTCGTCAATCACGGCGCATCTGAAGGGAAGCCCGTTGCCCATTCGGAAAAAACTGCTTGCAACAGCGGGCGAACTGGCAGATAACCATTTTTCCAATTTTTATCCAAAGGTATAAATGATGTTGGATAAAACTAAGCACCAAAAGCCTGATCTCGATAAACTGGCGAGAAACATTTCCAAAAGAGGGTTGCCTCCCGTTTTATCGACTCCACCGATGCCGCCCGTAAAGAAACCGGCGGAACCGGTTCGCAAAGACAAGTAACGATGCTTCATACGATCGCCACCATCGACGAGTATGCCAAAGCGCGCGAAGAACTCCGCGATCTCGAATTACGACTCGACCGTCTTCTCAAAGAAAACTCAATCGCCTCGAAAGGTTTCACGAAAGCCGGTGTTCGCAAAATGATCGCGCGCCTGCATGAAGAACTTGCGCTCTTCGAAGGAAGCGAAGCGGCCCGGCATTCGGAATCAACCTGAAACGAAGGCAGTTTGAGAAAAATCATCTCGAATCGCCGGCGCATATCCGCTGGCGGGGGCCCCCGCAGAGAAAAACCTGAATGACGGTTGTATTGTCGCGTCCCTCTTTTGCGTTTGCACGCTCTCGCAAAACGTCGGCGAGCGCACTCGCAAACTTCTCCGACGACGCTTTCATCTATTTTCACAAAAGGAGATCGAATGCCTACCAACACGATTCGATTGCATCGCGTATTGCGGTCGACCCCCGAGCGGGTTTATCGGGCGTTTCTTGATGCCGATGCCAAAGCCAAGTGGCTCCCTCCCAATGGATTTACCGGCAAGGTGCATCACCTCGAGGCTAAGGTCGGCGGCACGTATAAAATGTCGTTCACAAATTTCACCACCGGAGAGTCGCACTCTTTCGGCGGCGAGTATCTCGAACTGACGCCGCACGAACGCATTCGCTACAGCGATCGTTTCGACGACTCGAATCTCCCCGGAGAGATGCTGGTAACGATCACGTTGAAGCCGGTCTCGGTCGGCACCGAACTCACCATCGTGCAGGAAGGCGTTCCTGACGTCATCCCCGCCGAAGCCTGTTACCTTGGCTGGCAAGAATCGCTGGTATTGCTGGGAAAACTCGTAGAAGCCGAGATACCGGGGTAACGTCCGATTGATTTTGATCGTCGATCGGAATAACACAGGCGACTTTGACTCTCCCCAACGGCAGCCGAGATCGAAGACCTCTTATCGCTACGCGACCGGGACACAAAGCTGTCCCGGCCACCCGAATGACCTCCACCATTTAACGGGACACACCCAATCGGCACCAACCTCCGGTTGATTCCTTCATCCTTCAGCACGAATTCGTTATAATCGTGTGACAACATTGTGTCAGTTGTCGACGATATCCTACTTGCGAGGGTGCCATGTCCAAAGTGCTGATTGTCATTGGTGATGCTACGGAGTGCCTCGATACGTATTACCCTTACTTTCGATTACAGGAAGATGACTACCAGCCGGTTGTCGCTGGTCCTGACAAGCGATTGTATCAGCTGGTATTACACGAGAGGCCGCCGGGGTGGGATATCACGCGCGAGACCGCCGGTTATCATATGCAGGCCGATATCGCGTTTCGCGACGTCAAACCCGAAGACTATGTCGGGCTGTTTCTTTCGGGAGGACGTGCTCCGGAATACATTCGGTACGATGTCGATCTGCTCAACATCACTCAGCATTTCTTCAAGAACAATCTGCCGGTCGCCAGCGTCTGCCACGGTATCGAAATACCTGCAGCGGCGAATTGCCTGCAGGGTCGCAAAGTCACCACCGTCTCCAAGTGCGAACTCGATGCGACGATGATGGGGGCGACGTATGTGGATGAACCGTGCGTCGTCGACGGAAACCTCATCTCGGCTCGCACGTGGCACGACAACGCCCCGTTCATGAAGGCGTTTATCAAGCTGTTGAACTCCAGACGCAAATAGCTGGTTAGCCGCGACGCGAAGGGTTTCCGTAGCGGAGCGCTAATTATGAGGAACCTCATGAGAATTCAAAAAGCGATCGCTGTTCTGTTCTTCTCGATCGTGCCACACATGGTGGAGGGGGGAGACTGGCCGCAAATCCTCGGGCCTCATCGAAACGGCCAAGGTGACAACGAACACCTTGCCGACAGTTGGCCGAAAGAGGGGCCGGCGGTGGTCTGGATGAAGCCGGTCGGTCAGGGATATGCCGGGGTGGCGGTCGTCGGCAAAGTAGGAATCGTTTATCACCGCGAAGGGGATGTCGATATCGCCGAGGCGTTTGCCGTCGCCGATGGTACACCGGTCTGGAAGAAGACGTTTCCCACCACATTCGTGGCACAGGTCAGCGAAGACAGCGGCCCGCGCTGCGTACCGGTTATCGACGGCAATCACGTTTTTCTCTATTCGTCACAGGGGGTGCTCAGGTCTCTGTCATTCAAGACGGGTGAGTTGAACTGGGAACGAAAGACGCACGAAGATTACAAAGCCCGCGAAGGATATTTCGGAGCAGGAAGCACGCCGATTGTCGTGGACGATAAAGTGATCGTAAACGTCGGCGGCGATCGTCAGGGGGCGGGGGTCGTTGCCTTTTCGATAAAGACCGGCAAGACAATCTGGAAGGCGCTCGACGAACAGCCCAGTTATTCCGCACCGATTCGTATCAAAAAAGAGGGCGTCGATCATCTGATTTTTATTACCCGTCTTGCCGCGGCATCGCTCGATCCCGAGACGGGTAACGTGAGATTTTCGTTTCCGTTCGGCCAGTCGGGACCGACCGTTAATGCCGCTTCGCCGTTGATGCTCAGCAGCGGGAAATTGCTGCTGACGGCGAGTTATGGCATCGGTGCCGTTCTGTCCGACTTCGACGACCAGAGCGTTACCGAAGTTTGGAACACCGATAATCTGCTATCGAGTCAGTACACGACGCCGATCGAATACAAAGGGCAGGTTTACGGACTCGACGGCCGGCAGGATGGAGGTGCCAGTACGATTCGCTGTTTCGATCCCCAGACGCAGAAGATCCACTGGAGTCAACCGGCACCGGGATATTTGACGATGATAATGGCTGACGAGAAGTTGATCGCCGTCACCGCCCAGGGAGAAGTCTTGATGATCTCCCCGAATCAACAGGCATTTCAGCTGCTAGGCAAGTTCAAGTTGTTCGCTGGTAAAGACCGCGACCCCTGTTCGTTGCCGGCCTTGTCGAATGGTTTTCTTTTCGTACGGGATTCGGGCCAGTTGTATTGTGTCGATTTGAGGAAAAAATGACGGCAGAGACTGTCCACCGGGCATCTTCCCTCCGCCCGGCGACTCTGCTATTCTGTCTCGACGGCAACGTTTTTAGAACTGGTTTCATAACCCGGTTGGCGAGAGAATGAACGTTCGAATCGCACTGAAACACCCGGCGTCCAGTGGGTTATGAAACTGCGAGTAGTCAACGACAGTCGAAAGAAGGACTTCGGAAATGGGATTATTTACCGGCAAAAAGGGTATGGTCTTCGGGATCGCCAACGATCACTCCATCGCCTGGGCGATTACAGAAAAACTGTTCGCCGAAGGGGCCGAGATCGGATTCACGCACCTCCCCGACAAAGACCCCGAACGGCCTCGCATGGAACGACGTGTCCGCAAACTCGTCGAACCGCTCGGCGCAAAGCTGATTCTTCCCTGCGATGTGCAGAACGACGAAGACCTCGATCGCACGTTTGCCGCGGCGAAAGAGACGTTTGGCGAACTCGATTTCGTGCTGCATTCGATTGCCTACGCTCCCCTCGGCGATCTGCAGGGACCGGTACACGCCGTCAGTCGAGACGGCTTCAAACTCTCGATGGAAATCAGCGTTTACAGTCTGATGTCGATCACCCATCGTGCCATAGAATTGATGAAACCCGGCAGCAGCATTCTCACGCTTACGTACCTCGGGGGTGAGAAGGTGATCCCCGGTTACAATGTGATGGGTTTGTGCAAGTCGGCCCTCGAAAGCTGCACCGAATACCTGGCTCACGAACTCGGACCGAAAGGAATTCGCGTCAATGCCCTTAGTGCCGGTCCGCTCAAGACGCTCAGTTCGTCGGCGGTCGGCGATTTCAGTCTGATGATGAAGTTGTACGAATCGATGTCGCCGATGCGCCGCAACGTTCTGCCCGAAGAAGTCGCCAACTCCGGCATCTACCTGTTGAGCGACATGTCGAGTGCCACGACCGGGGAAACGCTGCACGTCGACTGTGGGTATCACGTCATGGGAGCCCCCCCGGCAGAGATGCAACAGGCGAATTCGAATTCGTAATCACCCGCCGCGCGGATCAACAAACGACGGTCGACCGCTCCATGACTGTCGCGGCTGGTATGACGACGAAATATCTATTCGCAGGAGTCCACTATGACCGTGCCGACGCGCATCGGAATTGCGATTGTCGAATGCGACGGCCGGTTTCTGGTTGGCGAACGGGGGGCCGAGAGTTCGCTCGCCGGATGTGCCGAGTTTCCCGGGGGAAAATGCCATCCAGGAGAATCGTCCGACGCCGCTGCCCGGCGCGAATGCCTCGAAGAGACCGGCATCGATGTCGCAGCGATCGAATTGATCGACGAACGCTTGTTTTCCTATCCGCACGGCGACGTACAATTACACTTCTGGCGCTGTCGGTTGCAACTGCCGTCGATCGACTCGAAACCGCTGAACGGATTTCGCTGGGTTTCGTTGTCGACGCTACGGCAGCTTCCGTTCCCCGAAGGGAATGATCACGTGTTAGAGAAGCTCATCGCGCCCGCGTCAAATACGGTGACATAACCGACGATAACGATCGTAATGATTCTCGCTCTTGTGACGAATGGAGGGCTCTCCCCGTCGGAACGCCTCCCCTTTAGACTTCAACGCCTGTGGGGTCTGTGGTATTGTTCATATAATGCAATGGGCAATGTTTCGAACATCACATTTCGGGCGGAAACTTTGCACAACATGCCGCTCGGCAACCGAGTTATGTCATCAGGTCTCGATGTTTGGAATTTGAGTTCTGCTGAACTTATCTGAGGTTCGACACGCCGAGCATACCCATCGTTTTCGACTGACGGAATTCGCCGCATGGCCACCCCTACAATGACACGCGATTTCGACGACGTCCGCAAGTACATCGGCCAGTTGGCCAATGAGATCGCGGAGTATGCGTCATCCGACGTGGTGGCCGAAACATTTTTTCGCGAATTTCTCAAACGTCTCGTGCTGGCTCTCGGGGCTCGGGCGGGAGCGGTCTGGATGGTCGAAAAAGACCAGCAGAGCGGCAAACTCTTCTGCGACATCGGACTGGCCGAATCGGGTTTCTACGAAAACCCGCGTGGCACAGAAATCAATCAGGAACTGCTGCGCGAAACGATCACCTCGAAAACGACATGCGTCTTCAGCCCCGAAGAAACGGCAAAGATTCCTCTGCCGACTCCGCACTTGATCCTCACGTCGGGCATCTATCAAAAAGACCGCGCCGTCGCCGTCGTGCAGATTTTTCAGCGGCTTAACACCCCCAAAGAATCTCGCAGTGGATATCTGCAGTTTCTCGAAAAGATGTGCCAGTACGGCACGCAATATCTCGACAAACACCAGGCGGCGACGACGACCAGAAGTCCTACTGGTTTCTGGAACGAATTCGAACAGTTTGTGTTACGGCTGCAACGAAGTCTCGACTGGCGTGAAACGACCATGACAGCCGCCAACGACGGTCGGCAGATAATCGGTTGCGATCGCGTCTGCATCGCCGTCAAGCGGGGTAAGTCGGTCACAATCTCTGCGATCAGCGGACAGGAATCGGTCAATGTCCGCGCGAACGTCACCAGAAATTTACAGAAGCTGACGCGGCTGACGTTGCAATCCGCCGAGCCGTTGCACATCTCGGGGAAGATCGACGACCTTCCCCCTCCTTTGGTCGAGCCGGCAACCGATTACTTACACGTCAGCGGCGCACGAACCGTATTGATACTGCCGTTGTTCCGCAACGAGCCGCTGATTGTCCTCGATAAACAGGCGGAATTGAAACAGAAAGAACTCCGCAAGAAAAAAGTGATCGGGGCGATCATCGTCGAGCAATTGACCGAACAGGAACCGAGCACCGGCTGGCGGTCGCGGGCCGATCTGCTCGCCGCGCATATCGGTACGACGCTCTCGAACGCGCTCGAACTGCAACACGTTTTTCTCTTGCCGCTGCGACTGGCGCTGGGACGGACGCTCGGTTGGTTTCATGGCCGTAATCTCGTCAAGTCGATCATCGGTGCGATTCTTGTGACCGCGATCGGGGCAGGGATGGC
This sequence comes from Planctomycetota bacterium, assembly GCA_027618475.1. Taxonomy (GTDB): domain Bacteria; phylum Planctomycetota; class Planctomycetia; order Planctomycetales; family Planctomycetaceae; genus JAQCEJ01. Next base: position 52,949 of record JAQCEJ010000024.1, read on the forward strand.
GTTCATTCCCGCCGATTACCGTGTCGAGGGGGAAGGGCAATTAATGCCCGTCGAGCGTAAGGAAATCTTCGCTCCCTGGGATGGCGAAATCGTCGAAATTTTTGTGCAAAGCAACGAACACGTCGACGCCGGCCAGCCGTTGCTGCAACTGAAAAACGACGACCTGCGCGCCGAATTACTCGCCAAATCGAATGAACTGAATGAAAAGCAGCAGTTCTGGATCGCGACTCGAGCCGAATTCGATCAGGCGGTGAATTCGTCTGAAAAGGATCTCAGCATTCGGCTGAACAGCAAATTGATGGAGGCGAAAGTTCAGATCGTCGGTCTGAAAGAGCAGGTACGCGTGCTCGAAGAACGGATGGAGAATCTCACCATCCGTTCGCCGGTCAACGGCATCATCGCCACGTTTCAACTCGACCAGCTCTTACGCAATCGCCCGGTTCGCCGCGGCGAAGTTCTGTTGCAGGTGATGGACGAAAACAGCCCCTGGCATCTTGAACTCGATGTCGAAGACAGCCGCATGGGACACGTCCTGAATGCGATCGACGAACGCGGCAATATCGCTCTGCCCGTCGAATTCGTTCTTATCTCAGCGACCGAAACGTCATTCCTCGGCGAAGTCGAATCACTGGCGACTCGAACCGACATCAGCGAACGGCTGGGCAACGTCGTGCAGATGCACGTTCGCATCGATTCCGCCAAACTCCCCAGCCGTGCGTTCGGTGCCGAGGTGAAAGCCAAGATTAACTGCGGTAAGCGCAGTTTGTTCTATGTTCTCTTCGGCGACGTCGTTGAATTCGTGCAAAAGCATTTGTGGATCTGATTCAACGTCGAGAGACAAGGGGCCGGTGCCAGAGACCCACGCGACATGCCGTCCCCCGGGATCCGACTCATCCGTCATCGCCTGTCGTTCACTTCGACATCCCGTATTTCTTCATCTTGTTGTACAGCGTCACACGGCTGATGCCGAGTTCTTTCGCCGTATTTGTGCGGCTTTGGTTGTTTCGCACCAGAACCTGCTCGATAATTTCCCGCTCGGTTAACGAAACTTGTTCGTTCAACGACGACAGTCGATTCTGCGTTGACGACATCGATACCGATGGGTCGTTACTCGGGCCGACTTCGCCGTTGATCACGTGGCTCGGCAGATGACTCGCGCGGAGCACCCCTTCGGTGCAGTAGATGACCGCCCGTTGAATCACGTTTTCGAGTTCGCGAACGTTGCCGGGCCACGGATAACTCAAAAGCGACATCAGCAGTTCATCGTCGATATGCGTGATTTCGATGCGATGCTTCTCGGCCATCTGCTTGACGAACTTCCGCGCCAGCGGAATGATATCGGCCTTTCGCTGACGAAGCGGCGGGATCTCGAATTTGAGCATGTTAAGCCGATAGTACAGGTCGGGCCGAAACCGTCCCTGTTCCACCAGCGGTTGTAAATTGAGATTGCTGGCGACAACCAGCCGGGCCTGGCTGCGAAGAGTGCGATTCGAACCGACGGCTTCGAACTCGCCTGTTTCGATCACTCGCAGCAGTTTGACCTGTTGCTCGGGACCGAGCACGTCGATTTCATCGAGTAGAATCGTCCCTTGTCCGGCGGCGACGAATTTTCCTTCCTTCTCGACGTGAGCGCTCGTGAAGGCCCCTTTGGCGTGACCGAACATTTCGCTTTCGATCAGTTCCGAAGGAAGCGCTCCGCACGCCACATGCAGAAAGGGAGCCTCGCGGCGGGGAGAGATTTCGTGAATCAGTTTCGACAAGAATGTCTTTCCTGAACCGGTTTCACCGATCAGCAGAATCGTTACGTTGTGCCGGGCGGCAATTTCGAGCTCGGCCAGCATCTGCTTGAGCTGCGTCGAATTCGTTGCGAACTGCCGGGTCAATCCGGTCAGCACGACGGCCGATTTGTCGTGCGTCAGCGGGTTATCGCGTTCACGCACAACTGGTTCGGCGGGGGGAGGTGTCTGAGGTGTGTCGTTCAGTTCCGGAAATTGTTTCGTATCGAAATCGTCATCGGAGATTAAGAGCATCTTGACGAGATCCTCGACTTTCTGAAAATCGGGTATATGTTGAAAATGGTCTTCCGATTGCTTGGCCCGCAAGTTCGCAGGAGATTCGGGAGACGTAGTGAGAATCACCTCAGACTTCGGCAGCGTGCGGGTCACGTCGCTGAGCAGTTTTTCCTCGGCGCCTCCCCCGTTCTGCACATGACGCACGTCGGCGACAAATGTGTTGGGCTTATAGCGAGGACAAAGTTCCTGTGCGTCGTCGACACTGTCGCACATGATCAGCGAACAGAGACCTTCGAGCTGCGTCGGAAGCTGCGAGAGCAATTCGTAGTTCCGGCTGTAAAGTACGACCACGGGAAGCGACATGCGTTACCTCAATCCATTTAGAGATGTTTCGGAGAGTTTCGTCGACGAATCATCTGTTAAACAAATTGAGTGCCAGAATCTTTACATCCGGCGATCGATGTTCGAAACAAGCGTAAAACAAAGGAGATAGAACGTTAATCGGACGATTCAGATTTCCGAATCAGTAATCGATGATGCCGAAATGCGACACGCTATGCACGGCATGTGTTGTCGAAATGCCACACCAAGGCTCTAAAGCGACAGATCGGCAAACGCTAAATCTTTGGTTAGCCGCCCGTTAAAAAAATGGGTGGCACTGCCGGCTTGTCCGGCAGTGTGGTTGTGAGACCTCAGAAAAACACGGGTGGACAAGCCACCCGTGGCACACATAATATGATCATCCCTCATCCCCGATTCAGCGGTTCATCGCCAAACTTGGGCGGCTTGACGATGAACTCACTCAGATCGATTCCACCTTTATTCTCCCCTTCGAGAAGCTGCAGATGTTTTTCGATTTTCTGTAATCGTGCTTCGAGTGCCGGATGAATGATAGGTCCGGTGGCGGTGGGGGCCGGTTTGGGGACGGCGGGATAGTTCAACTGTCGCTGCAAGGCGGAGAACATGTGCAGTGGTTCTTTGCCGTGGTTGGCTTTGGCGATCCTCCCTTCCCGAACGCCAAACAAGATCGGGTAGGGGGCTTTGTACTCGTCCCGTCGCGATTTTCGCTGTTTTTCCTGCAGCCAGAATTCCGAACGCCAATAAATCAGATCGGCGAATTCGACATCCCCCAGTTGCCGTTTCGTTTTCAGAATCCAGTCGCGCCAGTCGTCATCATAAAACGGATCATCGGCGATCGCCGAGAGTCCTCGATCGTAGCCGAGTCGATTTCGCGAAATGCATTCGAACTGAAAGATGAATAACCCGGCAGGCGTCGGGGTCTCGCTGCGATACTCGGCTTCGCGTTCGAGTATCAATAACGCGGTCACCTGTTCGAATCGCGAGTATTCTTCTTCGGCCTTGTCGATCACGAATGTCTGAAACGGCGTGAAATAATGCGGCAACCGCGACATGCCCGGCCCCATCTTGCCGGTGTGTACGATTTCTCCTTTGAGAAACGAAATCGCGAGCGGCAACTTGGTCGTGGCGAGAATCTCTTCGTGAATCGAATCGAGAATCAGCTGGGAAGGAATGCCGTCCGCGAGACGCTCGCGATAGACACGAAAGAAGTACGCCTGTTCGATGTATTCTTCACGATCGAGTTGTGATGAGGGCATAAGGACGTTGTCTCTCATAGAGAATCGAACAGGGTGCATCCGTAAAATGGTGGTGGTCTATCGGCCCGAAGGGCCAGCCGTTCCTATAGCCAGGTCCGCAGGGCCTGGTCAATGTCGTGTGTAGAAATGTCTTAAAGGCCCAACGGGCCGGCCATTCCATTTGCGATCGGAGATGAGCTAAGCCTTAGCCCCGGCCCTTTGGGCCGGAAAACAGGGAGACCACCATTTCACGGAGGCACCCAATCGAACAGGGTTTACACCTTTCGACTATAATATATTGCCGCGATTTTGTAGAGTTCGTGCGGTTTTCTCTTATTCTGACGTATTCTTCATCCGTCGAAAAGTCGCAGATGTCACCGTCCATTTCACATTCTCTTCCCCCGCGAACGGACATCGTTTTCCGCACCGAACACATTACGAAGACGTATCATATGGGTGACGTCGACGTTCAGGCTTTGCAGGGGGTTGATCTCGAACTCTTTCGCAGCGAACTCGTGGTGTTACTCGGCCCGTCGGGGAGCGGCAAATCGACACTCCTGAATATTCTCGGCGGTCTCGATACCCCTTCGACCGGCAAAGTCTTCTACAGGAATCAGGAGCTGACCGCCGAGAGCGATGCCGATTTGACATTGTACCGCCGCGAGCACGTTGGATTCGTATTTCAGTTTTATAATCTGATCCCGAGTCTGACCGCCCGCGAAAACGTTGCGCTCGTCACCGAGATTGCACAAGATCCGATGGAACCCAAAGACGCTCTCAAACTCGTCGGGCTGTCGCATCGTCTGGATCACTTCCCTTCGCAACTCTCCGGCGGAGAACAGCAGCGGGTCGCCATTGCTCGTGCAATTGCCAAAAGACCGGCGGTGCTGTTGTGCGACGAGCCAACCGGCGCACTTGATGTGCAGACCGGCGTGATTGTTCTCGAAGTGATCGAACGCATCAACCGCGAACTCGGCACGACGACCGCCGTCATCACGCACAATGCCACCATTTCGTCGATGGCCGACCGCGTGATCTCGCTCTTCGACGGCAAAATTTCGGGAGTGAAGGTCAATTCGCAGAAGCTCTCTCCGAAGGAGCTGGTGTGGTAATCTCATGAACGCCCTCGATCGTAAGCTCATCCGCGATATGCGGCACATGACAGGACAGACGATCGCCATCGCCGCCGTGATTGCCTGCGGCGTCGCTACGTATGTGATGGCGCTGACGGTTCTGGGATCGCTGAGTCTCACCCGCGAAACCTATTACGACCGTTACGGATTTGCTCATATTTTTGCTCAGGTGAAACGAGCGCCGAAAACGCTCGAATCGCGACTTGCGGAAATCCCCGGTGTTGCTCAGGTCGAAACTCGCACCGTGTTCGATGTCACCCTTAACGTCGAAGGTCTCGAAGAACCGGCGATCGGCCGGTTGATCTCGCTCCCCGAACGCAAAATGCTCGGCATCAATGCGCTCTATCTCCGCCGAGGAAAGATGCTGCAGCCGGGTCGTTACGGCGAAGTGCTTGTCAGCGAAAGTTTTGCCGATGCCCATCAACTTGAAGAAGGAGACAAAGTCCGTGCGGTCATCAACGGCCGGTTGAAGTATCTCACGATCTCAGGCGTCGCCCTCACGCCCGAGTACATCTTTCAGATACGACCGGGTGAACTGATCCCCGACGAAAAGCGATTCGGTATTTTCTGGATGTGGGAAACCGAGCTCGAAGCCGCATTCAACATGCAGGGAGCCTTCAACGACATTACGCTCACCATGACGCGCGATGCCAGTGAAGCCAACATCATCGCCGACGTCGATCGACTGACCGAACAGTACGGCGGTATCGGCGCGTACGGCCGCGACGATCAGGTGTCGCATCGCTATCTTTCGGACGAGATGAAGCAGCTTCGCAGTATGGCGTTTATTCCGCCGCTCATTTTTCTCTCGGTCGCCGCGTTTCTGCTCAATGTCGTACTCGCACGGCTGATCAATACGCAACGCGAGCAGATCGCCGCGCTCAAGGCGTTTGGATACAGCAAACTGCAAATCGGCGTGCATTATGGAAAATACGTCGCGGTCATCGTCATCTGCGGTGTGACGGCCGGTAGCATTGCCGGCATCTGGCTGGCCCACGGACTGACCGAACTCTATGTGAGGTTCTATAAGTTTCCGGTCTTTCTGTTCAAATTCGACAGCCGAGTCATTATCTGGGCGCTGTTCTGGAGCAGTCTTTCGGGATTCCTCGGCGTACTGTTTGCAGTGTATCGAGCAGTCAATCTTCCCCCCGCCGAGGCGATGCGCCCCGAGCCGCCGGCGAATTTCAAACCGACCATCGTCGAACGAATCGGTCTGGGTACGATATTCACGAATTCGGCACGCATGATTCTAAGGCATCTCGAGCGTCAGCCGATCAAGTCATCGTTGTCGGCCCTCGGCATTTCGCTCGCCGTGGCGGTGCTGGTGATGGGCCGATTTATGGAAGACTGCATCGACCATCTGATGGAATACGAATTTCAGATGGTGCAGCGTCAGGATGTGATGCTGTCGTTTCGCGAAGGTCTGCAATCGTCAGTCTGGCATGAAATCAATCATTTGCCGGGAGTCATGTACGGCCAGAAAATGCGAGTCGCGCCGACCCGCATTCATTTCGGGCATCGTTATCGCCGGGTCGCCATCTTGGGAATGGAGCCGGGAGGCGATTTGTTTCGCGTGCTCGACGAGAACGATCAACCGTGGTCGATCAGCGGTGACGGGATCGTGATGTCTGAAACGCTGGCCAAAGTGCTGCACGCCAAGCGCGGGGACGTCGTGACCGTTGAAGTTCTCGCAGGAAAACGACCGATCGCCGAGATCCCCGTCACGGGTCTCGTTCCGACCTATTCGGGACTGAACGCGTACATGTCGAACGAGGCGTTGCATCGGCTGCTCGACGAACAGGGGAGCCTGACCGGAGGCTATCTGAAGGTCGACTCGAAATACTACGACGAACTCTACCAGACACTGCGCAACACTCCTGCCGTAGCCGGGGTCTCGATCAAGGATGCAGCGATTCAGAGTTTTCAAGAGACCATCGCCGAAAATCTTTCGACGATGAGGACATTCAATCTCATCTTCGCTACGATTATCGCGTTCGGAGTGGTGTATAACACGGCGAGAATTTCACTCTCCGAGCGCAGCCGCGAACTTGCGACGTTGCGCGTGATCGGATTCACCGAAGCCGAGATTTCGATGTTGCTGTTTACCGAACTGGGGATCTTGACGGTCGTGGCCTTACCGATGGGAATGGTGATCGGTTACGGTTTTTGTGCGCTGTCGGTCGCCAATTTCGATTCCGAATCGTTTCGCATTCCCCTGGTGATCAAGCCGATGACGTACGGATACTCGGCGATTGTGGTGATCGTCGCCGCCATTCTGTCGGGTATGGTCGTCCGCCGCCGCATCAACGAGCTCGACCTGATCGCCGTGCTGAAAGCGAGAGATTAAATGAGAGAATATCGCCATTCGACATGTTCAGCGAAAGGAGTGCTGTGAAGCGCATCATCCGCCGACTTCTGGGAATTGTGATCCTCGCCGGAGTGTTTGCCGCGGTGGGGTATTCGTTTATGCCGCAACCGGTGGGGGCCGATTTCGCCGTCGTCGAGCGCGGCCGGTTGGAAGTGACGGTCGACGAAGATGGCAAGACGCGCATCCGCGACCGCTATGTCGTCTCGGCTCCTCTCGCCGGTCGACTGTTGCGTGTGGAGCTTAATCCCGGCGATGCGGTTTTGGCGGGAAAGACGTTGTTGACGACGATCGAGCCGCAACATCCCGAATTGCTCGACCCGCGTGAACGTTCGCAGGCCGAGTACCGCGTTAAAGCGGCGGAGGCAGCGCTCGAACAGGCCGATCCGCGGCAAAAAGAGGCGCTCGCTTCAATGCAGTTCGCCGAGTCGGAACTCGGCCGCGTACAAGAACTGTTCAAGAAGAACACGCTCACGAAGCAAGACGTCGAAGAAAAAGCGATGCAGTATCAGATGAAAACCGAAGAATACAAAGCAGCCGGTTTCGCGAAAGAAATCGCCCGCTTCGAACTCGAACAAGCCAAAGCCGCACGGGAACTCTACAAAACCGAAAGCTTAGGGGACGAAAGCAACCGCGATTGGAATTTCGAAATCTATTCGCCGATCAGCGGCCAGGTGTTGAACGTCAAGCAGGAAAGTTCGACCGTCGTGCAAGCGGGGGCCGAACTACTCATCGTCGGCAACCCGGCCGATCTGGAACTGGAAGTCGATGTGCTCTCGGCCGACGCGGTCAGGATTCATCCCGGTGCCACCGTCTGGCTCGAACAATGGGGAGGGGATCGACCGCTGCGGGGCAAAGTCCGTGTCATCGAACCGTCGGCGTTCACCAAAATCTCGGCCCTTGGCGTCGAAGAGCAACGGGTCAACGTCATCGTCGATATGGATGAACCGTACGACAACTGGGAACGTCTCGGCGATGGCTTTCGCATCGAGGCCCGCATCGTCATCTGGGAGGGAAACGACGTTCTCAAAGTTCCCACCAGTGCATTGTTTCGCACCGGTGACGACTGGACAGTCTTCAAAGTGGTCGACAACCACGCCGTGCTGACGACGATAAAAATCGGCAAGCGCAGCGGCCTCGAAGCGGAAGTGCTGGAAGGATTGAGCGCGGGGGAAACGGTGATCACGCACCCGAGCGATAAAATCATCAACGGCACCGAGGTGTCGGCGCGGTAGTAGGGTGCCTCCGTTAAATGGTGGTGGTCTACCGGCCCGAAGGGCCAGCCGTTTCTATAGCCAG
>JAQCEJ010000130.1 GCA_027618475.1 Planctomycetota bacterium
GCCTTCCTCGGACTCCTACTCTCGAAAATCGCCATCCAAAGTGCATAACAGGCTCTAGACCCCATGACCAGAATTAATACCAACGTGGCATCGCTGCGTGGTTTGCGAAGTTTGCAGAAAGCCAATTCCGGATTGGACTCGTCTCTGCAACGTTTGTCGACAGGTTTGAAAGTTAACTCCGGTAAAGACAATCCCTCGGGTTTGATCGCCGGCGAAACATTGCGTTCGCAGATCACCACGATCGAACAATCGATCAAGAACAGCAATCGTGCGAATAACGTGATCTCCACCGCCGACTCGGCCCTCGGCGAAATCGGCGGCCTCTTGAATCAGGTTCGTGGACTCGTGCAGGAAGGGATCAACACGGGTGCGTTATCGCAGCAAGAAATTCAGGCGAACCAGTTGCAGATCGACGCCGCTTTGTCGGCCATCAACCGTATCTCCGCCAACACATCGTTCGCGGGGGACAAGTTGATCGACGGTAGCAAGGCGTTCGTGACTACGTCCACCAGCACCGATGCCGCCAAGTTGAGCGACTTCTCGATCAACGAAGCGTTGTTCGGTTCCAGCAGCACGATTACCCTGAATGCCGAAGTCACCTCCGTTGCCGAAAAAGCATCGCTGCGGTATGGCTTTGTCTCCGGAGGACTCGCGTCGAACACGACGGTCGAAGTCTCGGGTGCGAAAGGAAATCAGGTCGTCTTCCTCGGTGCCACCAGTAATCTGGATACGGTTCTCGACGCCATCAATTCAACCGATGACATCACCGGCGTGATCGCGACCAAGACGAATGCCGTCGCCGGTACGCTGGTAGTCGACCCAGGCGTCAATGCCAACGATGGCGTGACGATCACCGATAAACGCGCCGCGACCGGCGACCAGGGATTGTTTACGCAAAAGATTAAAGTCGTCTTCACCTCCAGTGTGGGTGCCACGCTCGGCGTCACCAAGACGTCCAGTGCCACGTCGATTACGATTACCGTCGAACTCGCGACGGGAGCCAGCGGTACCATCAGCTCGACGGCGACTCAGGTTGCCGCCGCACTGAACACCGATGACGACAGCAAGGATCTCGTTTCGGTCGTCGCGGAAGGAACCGGCGGCGGGACGGCGGCGACCTTCGCGAAAACGGCCATCGCCGACGGTACCAACGCGTACCTGACGCTCTCCAGCAGCGATTATGGTTCCAATCAGTTCGTCGATATCAATGTTCTTAGCGGAACGTTCGCGACGACGCTGGATGGTACGACGGCTGCGAATCGCGATACCGGCGTCGATATCGGCGTACGAATCAACGGTCAGCAGGCTCAAGGTAAAGGCCTTACCGCCTCGGTGAAATCCGCAGCGCTCGATGCCGCCATGTCGTTCACGGAAGCGGCCAATACCGCCAGCAACACCTCCGCGCTGACGATTACCGGCGGTGGTACGTTGTTTCAGATTGGTGCGGAAGCCAATGCCTCCGGCCAGATCGGTATCGGTATCGAAGCCATCAACACCGCCCGTCTCGGTGGCATCAGCGGTAAGCTGTATGAACTCGGTTCGGGTGCCGGCAAGAGTCTGCTCGACGTTGGTGATACAGTCAATGGAGACGATCTCGTCTCGATCATCGACGATGCGATTTCGAAGGTCTCGAACGTTCGTGGTCGACTCGGTGCCATTCAGAAAAACGTGATCGACACTAACATCTCGGTGTTGGGCGTCGCTCTCGAAAACATTTCTGAAGCCCGCAGCCAGATTATGGATACCGACTTCGCCGAAGAAACCGCCAACCTGACGAAAGGTCAGATTCTCAGTCAGGCCGGTATCTCGGTGTTGTCGATCGCCAACCAGAATCCTTCACAGGTTCTTTCACTCCTCGGGTAATCCGACGAAGTCGTGACGGTACTCAACCGTCGCGATCTATAATTCAACGCACGAGGGACACACGGCGTGGTGGCCGCAAGGCGCCACGCCGTGTTTGTTTTTGACGGTACGTTCCCGAGCATGCGATCGACCCGTCGGAATTCAAGCTCACGCCTGAAACAGTTCCGGACGCAATACTCCCGAACCCGCGATCGGCAACGGCTGACCGACCAGATTGGGAACCGTCGTATGCGGATCGATTCCTAACAGATAATAAATCGTCGCCAGAATGTCTTTCGGCGAATACGGATTCGATTTCACTTCACCGCCGTCGGCATCGCTCGAACCGATGATCTTCCCGCGGGAGATGCCTCCCCCCGCCATGGCGACCGAATACACCTGCGACCAGTGATCGCGGCCTCCCGAGCCGTTGAATCGCGGCGTGCGACCATGCTCGCTCAGCCAGACGACCAGCGTCTCATCGAGCATCCCGCGCTCGTCGAGATCGCGAATCAATCCTGAAAATCCGAGATCGAAGCCAGGCATCAACCATTCTTTGAGGCGGCGCGTCTGGTCCCAGTGCAGATCCCAGTCGCTGCTCGAGTTGAGCCCGTATTCGTCCCAGAAGACCGTCACAAATTTGCTCCCCGCTTCGACGAGACGGCGTGCGGTCAGGCACGACTGCCCGAACAACGTCATCCCGTATTCTTCGCGACGGCTCATCGGCTCGCGCGACAGGTCGAGAGCTTCGCGCATCCGGGACGACGTCATCATCGAGATCGCCATCTGTCGATAGCGATCGTAACCACTTGTCGCGGCGATGCGCTCGAAATTTCCTCGGCTGTCGTCGAACTGTTCGAGCAGCGAACGCCTTCGCTGAAAACGATCGATCGTCATCATTTCTTTCGGCTCGGTCCCTTCGAGACGAAGATGATCGTCGGGAGAAATCCCCGCATAAGGATCGCTGATGTCGTAGAACGGACCGTTGGCGGGATCCTGCTTTCTGACGACGCGCGTCGCCTTCCCCACAAAATCGGTCAGCACCGGGTCATACGCCGTCCCGAGAAATGCGGCCCACGGCCCAGCAAAGACGACGTTGCCGCTGTGCTTGTTCATCTTCCACGGCAGCGCCATATTCCGCGGGATTTCGAGCGGCTGACGATCGGAACGGTGATCGAGAACATAATCGACGACCGAACCAATGTAAGGCCAATGCTGCGGATCGCGCGGTTTGAGTTCGAGCGGCACATTGTACGTGGGAATTCCGCTGACCACGTACGCCGTACAATGCACCGGGTAAGGGTGTGTCATCGAGCGAACGACCGACACGCGATCCATCACTTGAGCGATGTTCGGCATCAACTCGCCGACGTAGGTTCCCGGCACGTTGCTCGCGATCGGACCGAGATCCCCGCGCACTTCAGCCGGTGCGTCGGGCTTGGGATCAAAAGTTTCATGCTGCGGAGGCGATCCATACGGATACAGAAAAATGCACGACTTGGCCTGGCCGAACGGGCCCTCATGAATTTCGCTCGGAGCCGCTTGAGTCTCTTTATTTCGTAAAAGGTCTTCCAACCCCAGACCGAGCATTCCCAATCCGCCGGCATGAATCAATTCACGCCGCGTCAAGCCGTCACAAAGTTTGCGTTCGGATCCCAGAATACGAAGCATGGTTTGTGTTCCTCACGATCGTGGGTTGAAGGCAATGCGAAGCCGCCGTCGGTCGATTCTCGGTGCCGGGCGTTATTGATCGGCGGTGGCTTTCGAGAGCAGGTTGCATTGAATAATGACGTTGCGCGCGAATTCAATATGTTCGCGCATATGATTCGCCGCCATCGCACCCTCTCCCCGTTCGATATCGCGTAAGATTTCTTCGTGTTGCGAGGCGATCTTTTCGATCAGTTTCAAATCGTGAATCACCGGAACGTGACCGAATACTCGGACCATCACTTTGCAATCGTCGACCATGCGCATCATCCGTTTGTTTCCCGCCGCCGCGAGAATCAACATGTGAAACTCGTGGTCGATGACGAGAAACCGTTCGGTCAACGCTTTCTCGGCGATGTGTCCGGGCCGGCTGCGACATTCTTCGACAATGGCATGCATGTCGATAAGGAGCTGTTGCAGAGCTGCCAACTCATGGGGTTGCATCCGTTCCGTCGCTTTGGCAACGGCAAAAGGCTCGAGCGCCAGTCGGACGTCATACAATTCGGCCAGTTCATCCAATGCGGGAACGCGAACGTAGGCCCCGGATCGAGGCCGATAATCGATGAGCCCTTCACTGGCCAGTTGACTGATGGCTTCGCGGACCGGGCTGCGGCTGATTCCGAGTTCCTTTGCGAACGCGTCGTCTGAAAGTCTTTGCCCAGAGTGTGCACCGGAAATCAGCTTCTCGCGAATGACGGCGTAGGCGTGTTGTTTAAGTGTTAATGGCATGAGTCGGATGCTCCCTGACAAGGAACAGACAGAGACACGGAGGACGATCGATCCCTGAGGATCGCTCTGTCGATTGTCGACAACACCCATTATGTGTTATCATCCCAACGGTGTCAACCTTACTTACTTCACGATCTGCAAGAGTCTCTTATTCACGCGACTCCTCTCCAACAGATATGAAAATCTCTCGCGTCACCACTTCTGACCAGCGTTTTACACTTCCCGACGCCGCCGGGACCGATTCAATACATACCGACCCGAAATACTCATACGCCGTCACGCTGCTCGAACTCGACGACGGTGAATTCGGCACCGGCCTCGCCTTTACCCTCGGGCGGGGAACAGAAGTCGTCGTCCGTGCCATTGAAGCGTTCATTCCCTATGTCGTCGGCCGCGATCTGAACGAGATCATGCCCCGCTTCGCAAAATTCTGGCGCGAACTCGCCGACGAATCGCAACTCCGCTGGATCGGTCCGCAGAAAGGGGCGATTCATCTCGCCCTGGCGTCGATCTCTTCGGCCCTTGTCGATGCCTGGTGCCGGAAACACCAACAGCCTCTCTGGAAATTGTTGCTCGACATGCCGCCGGAGGATCTGATCGAATGGGTCGATCTCCGCTATCTCGAAAATCAACTGACGCGCAAGCAGGCGCTTGAACTGTTGCATCAGGGAGAGGCACAGCGTCTGACGAATTGGGAATCTCACGAAATTATAACGAAAGGGTACCCCGCCTATAACACATCAGTCGGCTGGCTCGGCTACGATATCGACCACCTCGTGCGCAATTGCCGCGAACAGATTGCCGCCGGGTTCGGGGCACTCAAAATCAAAGTTGGCTCGCCCCGCATCGAAGATGACATTCGCCGTCTGCGTGCCGTTCGCGAAGCGGTCGGTCCTGATATTCGCATGATGACCGACGCCAACCAGATCTGGTCGGTTCCGCAAGCGATCGCGGCGGGAAAACAACTCTGCGATCTCGATTGTTTCTGGATCGAAGAACCGACGCATCCCGACGATATCCTCGGCCATCAGCAAATTGCCCGCGAAATCGCTCCGCTGAAAATCGCCACCGGTGAATGCGTCTCGAACGCGATTCTCTTCAAAAATCTGATTCAGGCACAGGCTGTCCATTTTCTGCAGGCCGATTCTCTGCGGCTTGGCGGGTTACCCGAATTCCTCGCCGTCGTGCTGATGGGGAAGCAGGCGGGGCTTCCGGTCGTCCCTCATGCAGGGGATATGAGTCAGATCCATCAACATCTTGCCACCTGGCAGTCGATCGCTTTGGGGGTCGAGCCGTACCATCTCGAATACATTCCTCATCTGCGCGAGCATTTCGTCGAACCGGTCGAAGTAACAGGCGGGCGTTATCAACTTCCACGGACACCCGGTTCATCGACGCGATTGCAGGGTGTTTCCCCGACCGAGGGGTGACCGATCCCTCGTCATCGTCTACAATATCCCCGTGAAACCGTTGTCGACTTTTCATGTCGACAACGCAATGCATCATCCAGTGTCTATCAGCCCATTGAACATGAGGGATGATCAAATTGTGTGTGCCTCGGGTGGCTTGCCCACCCATGTTTTTTCGATGGCTCACAAGCACACTGCCAGACAAACACACTACCGGACAAGCCGGCAGTGCCACTCATTTTTAACGGGCTGTTATCCGGGAAGAGGGAACCGTGAACAAATACATGGCAGAAGCCATCGGCACCTTTGCACTCGTCTTCGCAGGGACGGGAGCGATCGTTATCAATGATATCTCCGGCGGCAGCATCACGCACGTCGGTATTGCGCTGACGTTCGGTTTGATCGTGATGGCGATGATTTACGCGGTCGGCGATATTTCCGGGGCACATCTCAACCCCGCCGTGACCCTCGGGTTTTGTTATGCCCGCCGCTTTCCGGTTCGATCGGCCGTTCCGTACATCGGGGCTCAGTTAGCGGGCGCATTTTTTGCCAGCGGCTTGCTGCGCGTGTTGTTTCTCGACCACGCGGGATTAGGCGAAACGCTTCCCTCGGGCCCGTGGTGGCAATCGTTTATTCTGGAAGTGGTGCTGACGTTTCTGCTGATGTACGTCATCCTCAATGTCTCGATCGGCGCGAAGGAAAAAGGAATTATGGCGGGGGCCGCCGTCGGCGCCGTGGTGGCTCTCGAAGCGCTCTTCGCCGGTCCGATCTGCGGAGCCTCGATGAACCCGGCCCGATCGATCGCCCCGGCGATCGTCAGCGGACATTGGCAACACTTGTGGTTGTACATCGTCGCCCCGATTGTGGGAGCGCTGTTGGCAATTCCCTGTTGTCGCTGCACGCGCGAAGCAGGATGCTGTACGATGCCTCTCGCAGAACTGCTCCCCGACCAATCCAACACGGTAGCCTGAAACCATCGCGCGGCGATGATCGGCAGATGAAAGACTGAATATGAAACGCGTCTTAATTTTGTGTACGGGAAATTCGTGCCGCTCACAGATGGCCGAAGCCTTGTGGAATCATCTGGCAGCAGGCACATGGGAGGCGTTTTCGGCCGGTTCAAAGCCGGCGGGTTACGTCAATAAGGGGGCGATTGCCGCGATGGCTGAACTCGGCATCAACATCGGCGATAACGCGAGCAAATCGGTCTCCGAATTTCGCGATCAGCCGTTCGATCTCGTCATCACGGTGTGCGACCATGCCCGCGAAGTCTGTCCGGTCTTCCCCGGTGCGAAAGAAACGCTGCACTGGCCGTTCGACGACCCCTATTATGCGAAGGGAAGCGCCGAAGAAATCGCCGCCGAATTCCGCCGCGTGCGCGACGAGATCCGTGTGAAGATCGGCGAATATTTAAAACGCGAATAACGAAGGGAACTCTCGCCATGCGTTTGATGTTGGCCGCGTTGCTATTGCTGACATTCACCGAGACATCCTTGCATGCCGATGAAAATGGCTTTCGCGCCGTCGCTTGCGAAGGGACGTATCCCCATCATCTGCAAGGGGTCTGCACGAACGAAACCGATACAATCTACTGGTCGTTCACCACGCGACTCGTCAAAACCGATCGCGACGGCCTCGTGCAGAAAGCGATCGACGTCGGCAATCATCACGGCGACCTGTGCTATCGGGACGGCAAACTCTACATCGCCGTCAATTTCGGTACGTTCAACGATCCCGAGGGAAAAGCCGATTCGTGGGTTTACATTTATGATGCCGACGATCTCTCGTTGCTCGCGAAACACAACACACCCGAAGTGATTTACGGCGCCGGCGGCATCGCAGCGGATGGCGAAAGGTTTCTTGTTGTCGGCGGACTTCCCGACGGCATCGAAGAAAACTACCTCTACGAATACTCCCCCGATTTCGAATTCGTGAAGAAGCACACGCTCAACAGCGGCTGGACGAAACTCGGAATCCAGACCGCCACGTTTGCCGACGGGTACTGGTGGTTCGGCTGCTATGGTACGCCACAAACGCTGCTCAAAGCCGATGCGTCGCTGGAAGAGGTCGAGCGTTTCGAGTTCAACTGTTCGCTCGGCATCGTACCGATCGGCGAAAATCGATTTCTCGTCGCGAACGGAGCCTGTTCTAAGGATAAGGGTTGTACCGGTCGTTTAGTGGTCGCGACACCCGATGATCGCGCCGGACTTGTCATCGCGAAATAGACTCCGTTCGCATCGAACGCGTCGTTCTACATTCACCGATTCTGACGATTTTTCTCCCGGTTCGCACCAGCCACTAAACCATTCGTCATTTGACTGACCGCTACTATGGGTTAGAGTTTTCTGTCTTTTGTTTCCGGCAGAGATGGCATGGTCCATCGTCCGGAACCCGTCACCGTTACGATCGTTACAACGCTATTGCTCCGTAACGCTCGGCAGACAGAATTTACAGAAAACAAGCACCCCACCATGTGCGGCATTGCTGGTATATTCGATTTACAAGCGGCCCGCGGCACACGTTACGCCGACGATCCCGCCGACGTGCGCGCTGCGCTCTGGTCGATGATCAGCACGCTCGAACATCGTGGCCCCGACGCCCTCAACGTCTTTACGCACGGTCCCGCAGGTTTGGCCCACAGCCGATTGAGCATCATCGATCACGCCGGCGGCACACAACCGATGGCAACCGCCGACGGCGATCTCACCGTCACGTTCAACGGCGAAATCTTCAATTACGTCGAATTGCGCGACGAACTCAAACGGCACGGCCGGGTATTTCAGACACATTCCGATACCGAAACCATTCTGCATGCCTACGCCCACTGGGGGGACGACTGCGTCAAACATCTGAACGGCCAATGGGCCTTCGCGATCTGGGACAAACGCCGGCAACGACTGTTTCTCTCGCGCGATCGCATCGGCATTCGGCCGCTGTTTTATACATTGGCCGACGGCAAGTTCTTCTTCGCCTCCGAGATCAAAGCCCTGTTCACGCAACGCGAAGTCTCTCGCGAAATCGATCGTATCGGCCTCGACCAGCTCTTTACGCTCTGGACCACCATCGCCCCACGGACGATTTTTGAAGATATCCACGAACTTCCGCCGGGACATTCGCTGATCGTCGAACAGGGCACGCTCCGCAGCGAGCGTCACTGGCAACTCGAATACGCCGACGAATCGTCATCGCCTCGCTCGACCGACGAATGGGCCGATGAACTCCTCGCGCTGTTGATCGATTCGACCCGGTTGCGTTTGCGGGCCGACGTTCCGGTTGGTGCATATCTGAGCGGAGGACTCGATTCGTCGCTGACGACGGCTCTCATTCGCAAATACACCGGCGCGCCGCTCAAGACGTTCTCGGTGACGTTCGACGACGCCGATTTTGATGAGAGCGGCTATCAGCAAGATGTCGTTCGCGCCTGGAATACCGAACATCAAAGCATTCGCTGCACGCACGCCGACATCGGCCGTGTCTTTCCCGATGTGATTCGCCATACCGAAAAGCCGTTGTTGCGCACGGCTCCCGCTCCGCTGTTTCTGCTCTCACAACTGGTGCACGATCAGGGTTACAAAGTCGTGATCACCGGCGAAGGAGCCGACGAAATGTGCGGCGGTTACGACATCTTTAAGGAAGCGAAACTCCGCCGCTTCTGGGCGCGCGATCTCGATTCGAAGCATCGTCCGTTGTTGCTCAAAAAGCTTTATCCGTATCTCAAGACTCTGCAGGCGCAGTCGCCCGATTATCTGAAGGCGTTCTTTCACGTTCGTCCCGACGATCTCGCGAACCCGTTCTTTTCGCATCTGCCTCGCTTTGAGCTGACTGCGAAAACCAAAGCCTTTTTCTCGCCTGACGTCCGTCAAGACCTTGTCGACTATTCGACGTTGAATCAGCTCCACACCGGCTTGCCGCGTGACTTCGAAGAGTGGCAGCCCTTCCATCAGGCGCAGTATCTTGAAGCGGCTCATCTGCTGCCGGGATACATTCTCTCGTCGCAGGGAGACCGCATGGCGATGGCGCACGCCGTCGAGGGGCGGTTTCCGTTTCTCGATCACCGCGTGATGGAGTTCGCCGGACGCATTCCCACGTCGCTTAAGATGCGGGGCCTGAACGAAAAATATTTGCTCAAGCGAATTGCTAAGGGGCTCGTGCCGGATTCGGTCCTCGCCCGCCCCAAACAACCGTATCGCGCTCCCGACGCCGTCAGTTTCTTCGATACCGCCACCGGCAAGCCCCGATTCGACTATGTCGCCGAATCGCTGTCGACCGAACGGTTGCAGCAAACCGGTTTGTTCGATTCGCGCGCCGTCGGCAAGCTGGTCGAAAAGATCGGCAAAGGACAGGCGATCGGCACGAAAGACAATATGGCACTCGTCGGCATTCTCTCGACGCAACTGCTCGTCGACGAGTTTATCGATCGCACGCCGCCGCCAACAACGGCTCCACCAGCCATCCACCGCGAAACGGTGACCGCCTGATATTCACCCGCCACATACCGCACACGACGACCTACACCCGATGATTCACTCACCTTATCCGAAAAGGACATCCCATGATTAAAGAAACCATCGGACACTCTGTCCGCGAATTCGTCATCGACAACTTTCTGTACGGCCAGGGGAACGTCATCGATCAGGAATCGTTTCTGCAAAGCGGGCTGATCGATTCGACCGGCGTGCTCGAACTGGTGACGTTTCTCGAAGACCGTTTTCAGATCGCCATCGACGACGAAGAACTCGTCCCCGATAACCTCGATTCGGTCGAACGGCTGGTGACGTTTATCGAAACGAAATTGCACGAATTGAAGTCTCTCTAGAACTGGTTTCATAACCCGGTTGGCGACGGAATAATCATCCAAATTGTCCGGAATTATCCGCCGTCCAGAGGGTTATGAAACTGCTTGTAGAAATGACGAATTCCCAATAATGGATCGGAGCAAACCTTTGGTCATTGGGATTTTGGTCATTCATTAGTCATTAGGATTTAGTCATTCGTCATTATCGAGAAAGCCCTCCCATGCAACTTGAAACTTTTCTCGAACACTCCGCACATCGTCTGCCGACGAAAACGGCGCTCGTCTGCGGTGAGAAACATTACACCTACGCCGAAATCGAAGCCGCCGCGAATCGATTGGCCCATGCGCTGATCGCCGACGGCCTTCAGCGGGGAGACCGCGTCGCCATCTATCTCGACAACTGCTACGAAGCGGTCGTATCGATATTCGCGGTGCTCAAGGCGGGTGCCGTGTTCATGCCGGTAAATCCGACAACGAAAGCCGATAAACTCCGGTATCTGCTCAACAATTCGCGCGGCCGCGTGCTCATCACCACGTCGCGGCACGTCGCGAATCTCGAAGCGGTTCTCAGCCAGGCCGAACATCTGCGCACCGTCATCGCGGTCGGTCCGATGCTCGATACGGGATCCCCCCTTCCCCAACACATCATCGAGTGGGACGAACTGCATCGACAATTTGCACATCACAACTCGCCGCCGGACAAACAGGCGATCAACATCGATCTCGCCGCCCTCATTTATACGTCCGGTTCGACGGGGAACGCCAAAGGGGTGATGCTCACGCATCTCAACATGGTTTTCGCCGCGACCTCGATTACGACGTATCTCGAAAATCGCGAAGACGACATCATTCTCAATGTCTTGCCGATTTCGTTCGATTACGGGCTGTATCAACTGCTGATGGCTTTCAAAATCGGCGGTACACTGGTCCTCGAAAAGAGTTTTACCTATCCGCACGCCATCCTGCAGAAACTGGTCGTGGAAAAAGTGACCGGGTTTCCGATCGTACCGACAATCTCGGCGATCTTGCTGCAACTCGATCTTTCGAAATACGACTTCAGTCGGTTGCGTTATCTGACGAATACCGCCGCCGCCCTTCCGACCGAACACATTCATCAACTGCGCCAGCAATTGCCGCAGGCGAAACTCTATTCGATGTACGGCCTGACCGAATGCAAACGGGTTTCGTATTTGCCGATCGATCAACTCGACCGCCGTCCGGGTTCGGTCGGCGTGGCGATTCCATTCACCGAAGCCTACGTCGTTAACGATCGCGGCGAGAAAGTCGGAGCCGGTGAAGTCGGCGAACTCGCCGTTCGCGGCGCTCATGTGATGAAAGGCTACTGGGAAGATCCCGTCCGCACCGCCGAACGATTGAAGCCCGGCGTGCTGCCGACCGAAATGGTTCTCTACACCGGCGATCTCTTCAAGCAGGACGAAGAAGGTTATCTGTACTTCGTCGGTCGCAAAGACGACATCATCAAAAGCCGCGGCGAGAAAGTCAGTCCGAAAGAAGTCGAAAACGTCTTGTTCGCCCATCCCAACATCGCCGAAGCCGCCGTCATCGGCGTCCCCGACGACATCCTCGGCCAGGCGGTGCATGCGATCGTGACACTCAAAGCCGGGACGACACTCACCGAAAACGAAGTGCTGAGTTATTGCAAACAACACCTCGAAGATTTCATGGTTCCGAAACATGTGGAATTCCGCGACGAACTGCCGAAATCGGCCAACGGAAAAATCGACAAGAAACAATTGTGTTAGAACTGCTTAATCCTTCTCCCTCTGGGAGAAGGTGGCCGAAGGCCGGATGAGGGTGCCTTTCAAATCCATCATAAGTAAAAAGTCGAGCATAACCAAAAACCAAAGACACCCTCACCCTCCCCTCTCCCAGGGGGAGAGGGTGAAAGACATCGAGATTCGCGCGATAACAACAGAACAGGAATATCCCCATGAAAGTTAGCATTCCCTTCACCGCCGATGTGCTGCGGCTCGATTATGCCGCTGAGATCGACAGGCTCTGCGCGTGGATGCACGAGACCGTCTTTCGCAATCTGCGGAAGAAAGGGGTCGTACTCGGACTCTCTGGCGGCATCGATAGCAGCGTCTGCGCAGCATTGTGCGTTCGTGCTCTCGGGCCGGACAAAGTCTTCGGCATCATGATGCCCGAACACGATTCGGAAGACGACTCTCTCTCACTGGGCGAACATCTCGCCGAACACCTCGGCATCGAAACGGCGGTCGAAAACATTTCAGGAATGCTCGAAGGAGCCGGCTGCTATCGTCGCCGCGACGAAGCGATTCGTCAGGTCGTGCCGACCTACGGTCCCGGCTGCAAAATGAAGATCGTGCTGCCGAATCTGCTGACGGAAGGGGGCTATCGCCTCTTCTCGGTCGTTGTGCAGACGCCGGAGGGGGAACAAATCAAGAAACGTTTACCGCTCGCCGCGTATCAGACCATCGTCGCCGCGACGAATTTCAAACAGCGCTGCCGCAAGATGATGGAATACTTTCACGGCGACCGTTTGAATTACGCCGTGATCGGCACGCCGAACCGACTCGAATACGATCAAGGTTTTTTCGTCAAGCAGGGAGACGGTGCCGCCGACCTGAAGCCGATCGCTCATCTCTACAAGACGCAAGTTTACGCGCTCGCGGAGGCACTCGACGTGCCCGAAATCATCCGGCAGCGTCCGCCGACAACCGACACTTATTCGCTGCCGCAATCGCAGGAAGAGTTTTACTTCGCCGTCCCATACGATGTGCTCGATCTCTGTCTGTATGGCAAGAATCATAATATTCCCGCCGAGGTCGTCGCACCGGCGGCGAAGTTGACCGCCGAACACGTCGAACTCGTCTACGGCGACATCGACGCCAAACGCAAAGCGACCCGATACCTGCATCTCGCGCCGCAAGTCGCGGAGGAGTTTCCCGAATTGATTTAATCCTTCTCCCTCTGGGAGAAGGTGGCCGAAGGCCGGATGAGGGTGCCTTTCTCTTTCATTCAAAGACACCCTCACCCCGACCCTCTCCCAGAGGGAGAGGGAGAATAAGGCCAAGAGAAAACGAACCCGATGCCATTCCTTGTTGAACCTCAAACGAATGATGCCCGAAATCCCGAGTTGCTCGCCCTGTGGTCGCGCAACTTGCCGGACCTGGGGACGACACGTCAACGATGGTTGTACGATTCGGGAACCGCCCGCAACTGGTTTTTGCAGAACGACGACGGTGCGCCGATCGGCTCGGCAGGATTAATGCAACGCCGTATGCACTGCGGT
>JAQCEJ010000025.1 GCA_027618475.1 Planctomycetota bacterium
TACCCTTGTTTTGAAGGGCTTGGCGCAAATCGCGTGCCAAAGTTCGGGAAGTCAAATGGGAAATGCGGGTTCAGGAGAGAAATAGTCGAACAACGTTCGTGGCCAACGATCAATCATTCTCGATGAAACTGCAAATACAACGGCGTCGGCTCTTGCTCTTTTGTGCGCGGTTACGCCGCCATGAGTTTTTTCCAGCGACAAACTAATTGTTGTACTTGGAAGGATTCGCAGATTGAAGGACTAAGCACGTGTTTCCCCATATCGAATTCCGGTCGTTATTTTCGCGAGGTTACTTCGCAACGCTTACCGAATGTTTAGTTACCGATTCGACTCAGAATTGGTAAGAATGGTATGTTGTTTTTCCTGGTTTTGAACGCACCGGTTCTGATGGCTGCCATCGATGCAGGCTTTATCCGGTTGAAATAAAGTTGTTTTCGGGACGCGATTGATCGCCTTGCACCAACTCGATTCCTAGAGGTCATTGCATGTCCGCCACCGACGGCGCAAACTCTCGCCTGACTCACGCCGCTCCACGGCTGGTACTGGTCGTGGAAGACGATACCGACTCGGCGAAATTCCTCAAGGAGTTTCTCGAACAGAATAACTACAGTGTCATGTTGGCAAAAGACGGCGGGCAGGCGAAATCGTCATTCGTCATGCATAAGCCCGATTTCGTCATCATGGATATCATTCTCGGCGGCGAAAGCGGATTTGAAATCTGCGATCGCATGAAGACCGAAGACGAGTCGATCCCCGTTCTGATGTTATCGGTTATCGACATGCCTGACTCGCTCGACCTCGCTCAACGTGTCGGTGCCAATGGATATTTAACCAAACCATTTGATCCCGACGAATTACTGGAACTTATCCCACAAATCGCCCAGGAAGTCTGGGAAAAATCACATTTTTCCGGTCCACGTGAAGATCGCCGTATTCGCTTCAATTGTGCCTGCGGTAAGAAGTTCAAAGTGAGTCCCACCCATCGTGGAAAATCGTTGACGTGCCCCAGTTGTGGCGAAACCGTCGTCGTACCCCGACATCTCTGATACCCGATTGATCTATCACTAAACCGCAGATTTTGAGTACGATTACCCGATATTGAAGCCCTTCATTCCGATACGACGTTGGTCGAAAACGCTGCTCTGGTCTATAGAATAAAGCTCACTCCATGGCCACATTGCTCATTCTTTCCGGAAAACTCCAGGGCAAAAAGCTCTCCCTACCGGAAAAAAATGTGACGATCGGTCGCGACGAAGATTGTGAACTGCGCGTCGCCTCGACAGAAGTCAGCCGGAGGCATTGCGTGCTGATGCCGTCGGCGCAAGGCCTGATCGTTCGCGATCTCGACAGCCCGAACGGCACATTTATTAACGAGGTTCGCATCGAAGGTGAGCAACTTCTTTCTCCCGGAGGTATCCTTCAAGTCGGACCGATGCAATTTCAACTTGTGCGAAAAAAGCCTCCCACCGAAAAAGCAAAAGTCTCCGATTCAGCACTCAGCGATGACGACATCGCCAGTTGGCTCGGCGTGGATGAGGCATCGAGTGACAGCATCGATGCCTCCGACACCACGATTATCTCCAATCCGCCTAAGTCAGCGGCGTCTCCTCCTCGGTCTATTTCCCCCCCAAAAAAGAAGCAGTTCAAGTCGATCGGTGACGAAGCTGCCGATATCATTCGTCGACACTGGGAAAACCTCAATGCTGATCAAAGCTCCGATTCCCCGTCATGAATGTTAAATTGAGCTGACATGAAGAATTCCGTTCGCATTATTGCCGGTGAATTCAAGCGACGAAAACTACTCACCAATCCCGGTCTCACCACTCGCCCGATCACCGATCGCGTCAAGGAAATTCTCTTTTCCAATATCGAGCACGAAGTTCTAGGCAAGCGAGTCGCCGATATTTTTTCGGGAACCGGAACGCTCGGCTTCGAATCGCTCAGCCGAGGTGCCGCGGGGGTCGTGTTCATCGAATTCGATCACAAGGCGTTCGAGTTATTGAAGCAGAATGTCGAGACTCTAAAGGTCGAAGACCGCACGTTGTGCTGGCGTGCGGATGCGTTTCGCAGCTCATTCAAGCCGGCCGGTTTCCCACACCTGCATCCGTATGACATCGTCTTTTTCGACCCCCCCTACAAGCTGGCTCCTGAGATCAAAGCGGGGCTGCCATTGTTCAAGTCGCTACAGCGATTAGCCCGCCCGGATGTCACCTCGGACGATGCCATGCTGATTCTGCGGACTCCCGAGCAACTCGAACTCACTCTCCCCGATGCCTGGCAACTCGAATCCAAATCGAACTACTCGACGATGGATATCGCCATTTACCGCAAGCGCAACGACTGATGTCTTGTGGGGAATTTGAGACAACGTTTCACGTCAAACGGTCTCATGCCACAAACACGATCTGTCGCATCCCTGTAAAAATGGGAACTCTGGAGACCCGTCCGTCGCGCTCGATGGCACCGCAAGGCGTGTTTGGTCATCGTAAAAACCGCTCAAATATGACTCAAAACCATCCCTGGCGCGCGTTTCGCGCGCGGTTTTGCGCGCAAATGTCATCATTTTGCGCGACTTTTGCACTTTCATAAACACCGGTAATGGCCACTTTTTTTCGAGAATGGTCCCATCGCGCGCAACCCCAAGTTTGTTCCGAAACGATCCCCGGGTTTTGTGATTCTGGCGTTGTCGCATAGTGTGGAAAATGGCTGCCTCGTGATTGGACATTTGGATTTCTCGAATGAGTACATCACGCGGTGCCACCAGTCCGCTTGCATCGATATGACCTGTTCGTTCTTCGTCGGCACCGATTCGCTGATATGCTCCCGCGTCGCGTGAAATTCCGCTGCGGCTCCGATACCATGCAGTAAACCTTGCTTTGCATCACTCTTCCATCAGGAGCACCCCCATGAGTATCTTCGACCGCTTTCGACTCGACGGCAAAACCATGTTCATCACCGGCGGCTCGCGCGGATTAGGCCGCGAGATGGCGCTGGCCATCGCCGACGCCGGCGCCGATGTGATTCTCACAGGTCGCGATCAGCCGAGCCTCGAAAAAACCGCCGAAGACATCCGTAAGCTCGGCCGCAAGGCCTCAACGATGGTTGTCGACATCGGCAACCCGCAAGAATGCGAAGCGGCGTGTCATACCGCATGGAACGATTACGGCCCGATCGACATTCTCATCAATAACGTCGGCGGCCGGCGGATCAACGTCCCCACCGAAGATTTTCCGCTCGAAGACTGGCAGAAGATCATGGACCTCAACCTCACGAGCACCTTCCTCTGCACGAAAGTTATCGGCGGTTACATGCTCAAGCGCGGCAAGGGAGGCCGCATCATCAATATCGCGTCGATCTCCGGCATGGTCGGCAACCGAGGCATCGGCGGACGGAGCTACGAAACGAGCAAGGGAGCGGTGATCAACTTCACGCGCGCGGTGGGAGCCGACTGGGCTCCGCACGGCATCACCGTCAATGCGATCTGCCCCGGCGGTTTCATGACCGAACCGAACCAGCGCTGGTCGCGCGACAACCCCGAAGTGATCTCGACATTCAAAGAACTCATCCCCATGGGCGACTTCGGCCAACCGGAAGATTTAGGTCCACTGGCGGTGTACCTGGCGAGCGATGCGTCTCGCTATATGACCGGAGCGATGCTGGTGATCGACGGGGGGTATACGTGCTTGTGATGAGTTATTACGTGAGAAATTCGGACTTCCGTTTTCCCAAATCTCTGCGATATAATTGCGTGTAAGGGCGTTTCGGTCGCCGATTTCCCTTTGTGACTTTAATCGGAGCAAGGTCCATGTCCACATCAAGAAAAGACCTCGACGATTTCTACAAGTTCGCGTCGTATTATTTGGAGAGTGACGAAGCAGACGTGACGATGTTCGAACTTTGCGAACTCTGGCAGGCCGAGAACCCGACGCCGGAGGAGTTTGCGGATACCGTCGCAAGATTGAAAGCGGCATGCGCGGCATTGGATGCTGGAGAAATAGGACGTCCTGCCCACGAAATCGTGCGAGAAAGCTGTGATCGCTTGGGCTTGGACATCGACGAATGACATACCACCGCCACCCACGTCAGCTATAATGGTTCAGCGCACATCGACAAACATTATTGGGAGCAACGAGCATGTCGGCGACGAGAGAACAGATCGAAAGTTTTTACCGATTCGCTTCGTCTCGCGTCAAAGATGAAGGTGACGTCACCTCTATCGATGAGCTATTCCGCATCTGGCGCGCTGAAGAGGAACGAGCGGACTGTATCGCCAAGTTGAAGAAGGCGTATGCCGAACTCGAAGCCGGGGAAACTGTCTCGGCAAGAGAGATGTTGAGAGAAGCGAGGGAGCGGTTAGGGGTGGATTCCCTAAGATGAAATTTACGATTCGCTCCACTCGTACCGCTCGGCGCGAATTTGACGAGATTTTTGATTACATCAAGTCACGGTCTCGGCCAGGCGCAGATGCGTGGGCGAATGCCTTCGAAGAGGCATTGTTTCGCTTGGAGCAAAACGCCGACGGCTGTCCTCTCGCAGAAGAAAGTGCCTATTTCGAATTTGAAGTGCATGAAGCGATTTTTAAGACCCGCCGGGGCATGCGGTATCGCATCCTCTTTACGATTCGCGGAAATACGGTGACGATTCTTCACATCCGTGGTCCGGGACAGGATTTTGTCGATCCGACGGATTTTCGTGAACCTGATTGAAACGTAAATAAATCACCCAACGGATGTGTTCTTCGTTCGCTCATCGTCATCCTCACGAATCGGATAAAGCGTCACCGACACCGAACACCCTGCTGCGGCGACCGCTCGAATGCAATCGGCCGACAGCATGTGCGGATAGGCCCACGTGTCGCCGCAGTCGAAACCGATGATGAAATCGCGAAAATGGCAGCTCTCCCACTGTTGGCGAGCGATCGGCGAGAGAGTGGGAATGACGGCGAGCAACATTTTGATATCCTCTTCTGCCGCCGTTGTTTCGACATGATTCGTTTCAATTGTCACATACCAGATCCCGTCGGCACCGAGCGTTTGATGTAATACCCAACACATATGACCGAACTCCTCGCACAAATGTGAGATCGGGCCGCGCGACTGGATGTCGAGGTCGGTGTTGAGGTAGCGGGTTTCGCCAGCCATTCGAACGATTTCTAAAATACTTCTGTCGCTTTCGGCAGAGCGGTGGACCAATTACAAAGCATCGACAGGCACTGCGTCGTCAATGCGAACAAATACAACACTTTTTCCGTTTCCCACATCGACGACTTCAATGGAAGGAAACACGGAATTCGTGCTACCCAGTGTTGCTTGAAACTCAAGCGTTGCACCAACTCTCTGATTTCGCCAGTGCTCAATTACACGATCGGAAATCGGAAGACTCAATCCATCTAGCACGGCAATTGTTCCGTCACCAACATCGATCCTCTTGTTGGGAAGAGCGACGACAACGTTTGGAGCCGGAGGGCTTATGTCTATGGACTCGATAGTTCCATTCCATTGTATCTGATGGCCTCCAAAACACTTAATGATCTCACTTTGATCGGCACCGCTATGAAGTAACTCTTCAAGTAAGTCTACAAATGAAATCCATGATGTGCGCCAGTCGTTTCGGCTATCCATCGTTCTACCATCTTGCATTCATTCATACACTACCGGGCAATCCGGCAGGCTTGCCATGAAAACTCTTCCGTAGGGTTTCGTTCTTACGCGCGGGTCAAGAATCACCACTTGACCGGTGTCACTTTGGGATCGTATCAACCGGCCGAAGCCTTGCTTTAATTTTATCACGGCTTCGGGAATTTGGTATTCGTAGAATGGGTTGCCGTTTCTGCGGCGGATCGCTTCTAATCTTGCTTCCAAAAGCGGGTGGTCGGGGACGCTGAAGGGGAGTTTCGCGATGATCACGTTCTGCAGCGCGTCGCCGGGGACGTCGACCCCTTGCCAGAAACTGTCGACGCCGAACAACACGGCGCGCGGTTCTTTCACGAACTGCTTGAGCATGTCGGCGGGGGAGAGATTGTCTCCCTGGCACAGCAAGGCGATGTTCTCTTCGGCCAGATACGGCGTGAGCCGAGCGGCACAGTTCGTCATCATCTTGTAATTGGTGAAGAGGACGAACGCCCTTCCCTGCGATTGGCCGACGTACTTTTCGATTTTGTCGACAACCGCCGATTCGTAGGCGGCGGGTTCGTCGCCGGGGTCGGGCATTCCTTCAGGTAGGATGATTTTCGCCTGATGCTGATAATCGAAGGGGCTGCCGAGTTTGAGTTCGTTGCAGGCCGTCAGTCCCAGGCGCTGTTTCGTGAAGTTGAAATTGTCGCCGCCGATCGCCAATGTCGCGCTGGTCATAATGACCGTCGGAACCTTCTGAAAAAGTTCTTCTCGCAAGATCGGGCCGACTTCGATCGGCGAGCATTTGAGTTGAATGCGCTGTTGCCGCCGGCCCGAGACTTCCATCCAGTAGACGCTGTCGTCGCGGCGTTGATGCCACCATTCATCGATCGTATTGCCGAGAATCTGGCAACGTTCTGCCGCCGATGTCAGTTCGATTTTTTGTTCTTCCTTCTGAATGCGATGCGCGGCTTGCGAAACCATACCCGCCAGTTCGTGCAGCGCCGGCGTGAGGCCGTTCGGCCACGGGACGGCGGCTTTGATGCGGCCGTTCTTGCTTCCTGCTTCGTCCTGCCATTCGCGCAGCCGGGCGAAAGTTTCGCGGGCGAGATATTGCAAGCGCGTGACGGCCTGCTGACCGGCGGGGAGCGGGAAATGAACGAGCAATCCTTTTTGCGTTCGTTCGTTGAAGAGCTTGTTGAGCATGAACTCGATCTGCCCGTTGGTGATCGACAGTCCCAGATGATCGGCGGCGACCGCTTCGAGCGTGTGGGCTTCATCGAAGATCGCGATATCGTAATCGGGAAGCAAACTCGCCCCTTCGCGTCGAATCGCAAGGTCGGAGAAGAACAACGCATGATTGACGATGAGAATATCGGCGTTCCACATCCTCCGGCGGGCGCGAAAGTAGAAGCACGATTCGAACGTGGGACACTTCTTGCCCATGCAATTGCCGGTCTCGCTGGCGACTTCATCCCACACAGCAGGCAGCGGGCGCAGCGACAGGTCGGACAAACTTCCTTCACTGGTGTCTTTCGTCCAGCGGGCGATCGATTGCAGTTGTTCTTGCTGTTCGCTCGCAGAAAACAGACTCATCTGCCGTTCGAGCGCACCGCTTAAACGGCGGCGGCTGAGATAATTTCGGCGACCTTTCACGAGCACCGCCGTGAACTCGACGGGAAGGAGCGAATTGAGAAAAGGGATATCTTTACGAAGCAGTTGCTCTTGCAGGTTGATGGTATGCGTCGAGATGACGACTTTGATTTTCGGTAACGATTCGTCGTGCTGCCGCGCGGTCGCGGCGAGAATCGCGGGGACGAGGTATGCAAAACTCTTGCCGACGCCGGTCCCTGCTTCGACGAGCAGATGTTTTTTCTCGGCGATGGTTTGTTCGACGGCGGCGGCCATGTCGAGCTGTTCGGAGCGAACTTCGTACCGTTCCCAGCGGCGCGAAAGGGGGCCGTTGTCGCCAAGTATGGCTTGAGAATTAGTCGTCACCCGCCATGCCCCTTGATCGCCGTCACGTTTGCCCCGTTATCTTTTTTTGCGCGGTTTGCTCTTGGGTTTCGGTTCGGGTTCGGCCAAGACCAGTTCGGCGGAACTTTGGATCGAAATCTCGGCCATTTCGGTCGTGGGGGTTTCGTTTGATTGGATCACACGACGTTCGTTGCTTTGTACCGGAGCTTGCGTCTCGCGGCTCGTCCGTTGCAGGCCGACCACACAGATATCATCCCGCTGGGCTCGGCCATTGCAGAACGTTTCGATATCGATTACGAGCCCCCGCACCAACGCCGAGAGTTGCATGTCGGCACCGGTCATGTATTTCACCAGGCGGTCTTTGTGATACAAGTCGTTTTTCTCGTTCATCGCTTCGGTCACGCCATCGGTGTAGAACAGGATGGTATCATCCGGTTCAAGCGCGATTTCCAACTGTTCGTAATGCTGTTCTTTTGCGATGCCCAGCGGCATACCGGTTTCATTGACTCCCAGATGCGAAATCGACCCGTCCGATTTGCGACACAAAGGAGGCAGATGGCCGGCATTGGCAATCGTGATCGTGTTCGCCTCGTAATCCAGAATCGCCAACACGAACGTGATGAAGCGATAGCCCAGTCCACTTGAAGCAATTTCGGTATTTAAGTGTGACAAGGCGTCGGCGGCGGTCGGTTGCGTCAACAGTTGATACCGTGCGGCGGACGAGAGTCGGGCCATCAACAGTGCGGCGGGAACTCCCTTGCCTGCCACATCGCCGACCGTCATGCCGATTTTGTTGTTGGGAAGCTTGACGTAATCGAAGTAATCGCCGCCGACACTTTGCGCTGCTTCGTAATAATCGAAGAATTCGTAATGGGGAATTCGTGGGCGTTCGTTGGGGAGAAACCCGAGTTGTACTTGCGTTGCAAATTCCAGTTCGCGTTCCAGATCGCGCTGCCGCAATACTTCTTCGTGCAGACGGGCGTTTTCAATCGCGAGGGCCGCCTGCGTCGCCACGCTGACCAACAGATCGAGATCGTCTTGTGTAAACGAACTCGCCAGCGCGTTCGCATCGAGCTGAATCACGCCAAGCACTTCTTCCCCCTTGCTGAGGAGGGGGACGCACATCATCGAGCGAATCTGCAGGTTGGACAAGCTTTCGCTTGCGGCGAAACGGGCGTCGCCGGCGGCATCGTCTGTCAGAATCGCCTGTCCCGTTTTCACCGCTTGTTTGATGATGGTCGTGCTTAAACGTACGGCTCCTCCTTCGGCGAGTTCGGATCTCCGCGTTTTGGTGGCTTTGACCATCAGTTTGTTCCGTAAGGGGTCTTTCAGTAAAACGAACCCCGTATCGGCCTGATCGAAAATCTTGAAAAGTTCGTCGAGAATCATCGGCAGCACCGATTCCACCGTCAGATTCTTAGCGAGTGCATTCGTAATCGTGAGCACGGCGCGCAATTTGATTTCCGGCTTGACTCCCAGCCGGAGAGCACTGCTTGATTTCACATTGAACGACGTCACGATTGACGAAAGTTCGTTGGGATCGTCGAGAAACGGATCGTGCATCGCCCGATCGCCGGACACGATTTCCGGAGCTCCGCCGACGATGCGGGGAGGGGATTGCTGACCATAATTTGTCGAAGAACTCCCCTCGGGATGATGGACGTGAAATCGAAACAACAGATCGCAGATCTTGACCTCGTCGCGGTCTTCGAGCTCGCGGCGACCGTCGATCACATCCCCGTTAAGAACGGTCCCGTTACGACTGCGGAGGTCTTCGAGATAATATGTCCCATGACTGTCGAGAATCTGCGCGTGATGCCGACTGACCGCTTCGTGATCGAGAACGATCTGGCAATTCGGATGCCGGCCGAGTACGGTTCGGGCTTCCGTCAATTCCAGGAGTTGCCCCGGAATGCTTCCTTCGAGAACTTCGAGTACTGCCACATTGATACTTTCAATCGCGAGCGCCGGTCGTGTGCTGTGTAGATTCGATTGTAGTCGCGACATAAAGTTAACGTCAATCGGCGGATTCGCTTCGGAGATGTCCGACGCCGTGGGAAGCTTGTTTTGTGGATGAAATCAGGACAAAGTGCCGGGTGAGAGCCGATTTCAATGCATCTTCGCGTTCGGTACTAATCGTCATGCCTTGACAAACGCTTGCCGAATGTCCCAAAATCGCCGCTGAATCAGGTTTTCCGCTTCCGTTTTGTTTTCAATAAGAAGGAGTTGCATTCGATGGGTGGTCCGATAGTACGAACGGGTACCAATCCCAAGTTCTGGGAAGGTTGGGACAAGGTCTTCGGGGACAAAGGTTCCAAATCCAGCAAATCAACGAAAAAAGCTGCCAAACCGAAAGCGGCGGCACAGAAAGCGCCCGCGAAGAAATCTAAAAAAGCGAAGTAAGACCGAGATTCGATTGAATCTCGAATACCGTGTACACGGATCGTCTTCTACTGACTTGCGTATGGATCATGAATCCCATTCTATGACCCGCAGAAAAACTGGGATCCACGCGAGAGTTTGTCGCCGTCAATTCTACTCATACCGCCAGGATTCTTCTGCGGGAATACCTCGTGAATGACTTATCGCCGGTCCCCCAACTCTCCTCCTGTCCGCCGCAGACTTTTCAGACCTCTGGCGGACGGGAAGAACGGTGGTTGATTCTGTTCGTGATGTTGCTGGTGTTCGTCGATGCGGCATGGCGCTGGCCTGTCCCCTCGGCGAATGAGCCACACTACCTGACAATGGCTCGTCACCAATGGGATCCCGAATGGTGTGACCGCGATTTGTTTCTGCAATCGACACCCGCTCATTCGGTCTTTTATCGAACCATCGGCTTGATCACGGTCTGGCTGACGTTCGATCAGGCTGCCTGGGTCGGGCGTCTGTTCGCATTCGCTTTGGTCGCCTGGGGCTGGGTTAGACTCAGTCGAATCCTGCTGCCCGACGGAGTCGGCGTGTTCTGGGCCACGATCGTTTATCTGATTCTCGCCTCGCAAGGAAGTTTTTCGGGCGAGTGGATCGTACGCGGATGCGAAGCGAAAGTGTTTTCGTATGGTCTGTTGCTGTGGGCTTTGTCGGCGGCGCTCTCTCGTCGCTGGATATCCGCCGCACTCTGCTGGGGGTTATCGATCAGTTTTCATCCGCTCGTCGGTCTTTGGTCGTTGCTCTGCTATACCGCCGCGGAACTCTCATTCGTCGTGGAAAAATTCATACGATGGGAACCCGATAGACGAACCTCATCTGAAGTAAAAAACGAATCAGATCAAAGACTCGGTATTTCGTGGAAGCCCCTACTCGTGCTGGTGATGGCAGCTTTGCCGGGATTGCTGACATCGCTGGCATTGTTTTTTGGAATGGACCCGAAGCAACAATATCAGGCGACGTATATTCAAGTCTTTTATCGTTTGGCGCATCATCTGGACCCGATGACCTTCCCTGTCGCTGCGTATTTCTTCGCGGGAATCTTAATTGTCGTCTGGCTCTGTGGCAGACGTTGGACACCCCCGACGCGCGACAGAGACGTGTTTTCACGGTTCATCGGAGTGTCAATCGCGATTGCTGCTCTGGGCGTGTTGATCGGCTGGGGACCACGGCCCGGCGGCGAGATGCCCGGATTTGCCTGGCGAATGTCGTTGCTCAAGTTTTATCCCTTCCGCCTGTTCGACGGGATGATGCCGATCGCGACAGCGTTCGCCGTCGTTCATATCTGGCACGCCGCAGGCCGTCGCTGGATGGCGATTCGAGCTAGTGCCGATTTTCGACTGTCCGGAACCACGGAATCGCGATCGACAGCACGGCGACGATCGACGTTCGTCACCGCTGTCACGACGGTCTGTTTGGCGCTGTGGTGCGCTTCGCTGTTTCCGTCGCCTGCGGACCGTATGTCGGCCGAGCAATACACCGCCTGGAGAGAAGCGTGCGATTGGATCGAACGAGAGACACCGGCAGATGCTTTGTTCATCACTCCCAACCAGAGTTGGGGATTCAAATGGTATGCCCAGCGGGCGGAATACGTGAACATGAAGGATTGCCCGCAGGATCCGCCACATCTGGTGGAATGGAATCGCCGGCTCAAACTGTTGGCGAATTGGGGCAAGCGAAATTTTTCAGGGGGGTACACACGAAAAGAACTGCAATCGCTGCAGAATCAAACGAGTGCTGACTATCTCCTCGCGCAACACCTCGGGCCAATGACGATCGAACCCGTGTTTCAGAACAAGTGGTATCGATTGTACTCGCTGACAGACGACAAGATTCGCTAACGTCATAGGCATCCTCTGACAGACGGTTTCACGTGAAGCGATCTCTGACAATCTCGCGGTGCCGCTTGCAATCTGCCGGCGGGATCGGTTCAATCAGCGGTAGAGACCGCCAGACTCAATCTCATCTGACATCACACGGAAAAGGTTTGCGCAATGGTTGCTGAATGTACGAATCCCCGCACGGAAACGAACGCTCGTCATCGCATCTTTTATTACTGCACATTGCGAAATACTCTCATGAGCCTGTTGACGGTGGGCATTTTCGGGGGTGCCGCCTGTGCTATGCTGCTGGTGAATTCCGAGTCGAGCCTATCGCAGGCGAAAGCCCAATCGATTGAAGACGATCGATCCTCGTCCGACGCTCTGGATGAAGATGCTGACGCGGCCGGCGTTGCAAAGGTGAAATCGGCGTCGGCCCCCATCGTCTTCAAAGACCCTGCCCCGCCGGAAGTCTTCTCGGTGAACGGAGAGCCGATCGAAAAAACGAAGCCGTATGAACGAGTGACGTTTCATGCTCCGGCGAAACCGTTATCCCCGACAGCGGTAACCGAAGACTGGGCGAATTTTCTCGGTCCTCAACACACGCCGATCTCGCGCGAAACCGAACTGTTGCACGAATGGCCCGACGAGGGGCCCGCCATCGTCTGGGAATTGAATAAGTCGGCGAGTTACTCGTCTCCTTCGATCGTCGGCGAGCGACTCGTCTACACGCACCGCGACGGCAACGACGTCTTCGTCGATTGCCTGCATCCGTCCACGGGAGAGTTGTACTGGCAATACACATATCCCACCGAATATCAGGACCGTTACGGTTATGGAGGCGGACCGCGTGCCAGCCCGGTAATCAACGGTGAGCGAGTTTTTCTATACGGCGCTGAAGGAGAGTTATTCTGCCTGCACTTATTGAGCGGTGAACTGATTTGGGAGCGTCAACTCCCGAAAGAATTCAATGTTCCTCAAGACTTTTTCGGCTCGGTCGGGACGCCGCTGCTGATCGACGGCAAGTTGATTATCAATGTCGGCGCGCCGGGCGGCCCTTGCGTTGCGGCCTTCGATGCCGAAACTGGCCGAATGGTCTGGGGAGCCGGCAATCAGTGGGGGCCAAGTTATGCTTCGCCGATCCCGGCGACGGTGCATGGCCGGTCGCGAGTGTTTGTATTTGCCGGGGGAGACAGCCGACCGCCGGTCGGTGGACTTCTCGCACTCGACCCCGCGAATGGAGACATCGATTTCGAGTTTCCGTGGCGAAGCAAAAGTTATGAATCGGTCAATGCGTCATGTCCGGTCATTGTTGATAACTCGGTGTTTGTCACGGCGACCTACAAGACAGGAAGTGCATTCCTGCAAATTGATGCCGACATGAACTACAAAACCGCGTGGACGACCGATGAAGTCGGGCTGCACTGGAACACGCCGGTCGTACGCGATGGCTACTTGTACGCCTTTGACGGTCGAAACGAACCCGATGCATCGGCGGTGTGCGTTGATCTGAAGACCGGCGAGGTCGTGTGGCGAGAAGTCGCGACGTGGAACGAATCGATCGAACTCGGGGGCCGACAACAGACGGTCGAGTTAAGCACCATGCGAGGAACGCTGTTATATGCGGACGGAAAATTTCTTTGTCTCGGCGAACTCGGCCATCTGATGTGGCTCGATCTGACTCCCGAAGGCTACAAAGAGGAGCAGCGAACATGGCTGTTCGCCGCAAAAGAGACCTGGGCTCTGCCGGTACTCAGCCACGGCTTGTTGTACATCTCACAGAATTCGAGAGAGATCATCACCAAGGGGGGGCCGCGATTGATCTGTTACGACCTGAGAGGGGAAAAGTCGAAAGTCACCGACGAAAAATGAAGGTTCACTGAGTCTGACCCGACCAATACTCAAAGAAATGCTTCGGCATCCATTGTTGCGGAAGTTGATCTTCGAGCGACGGCATTTCATTCCACGTACCACGCTTAATGAGCTTTCCGACAGTTTGCGAATAATCGTCGGCGATATCTCGTCGGATCGCCTGGTCTCGTGTACCGCGAAATTGCATCGCAAGCTGACCTAGATATTCTTGCAGATGCTCTTCGTCAGCTGAGCCGTGTTGTAAAGTCCGGAAAGTCGCCATGAAAAGTCATTCCTGTTTCAAACACATCGACCAAAACGAGGACTTTGATACGTTCTGATGGCTTCAAATTTCGCGAATTCATCCATCCTGCCGGTAAGCAACGGCAACCCGAGTCGTTCCAGCCACGTGATGCAATTACAGTCTCCATCTCCATTCGGAAACCCATACCAATACTTGCTCTTTTTACGTTCACCGTCAAGACCTATTTTTAACGCGTTCAACATCGGATCCGGCACGATTACCTCTAACGAGAAATCCGGGATCCCCCGTTTTGACGCCTCGGCAAACACTATTGTATCGTCCGAAACGATTCCAGGAAATCTGTCCCCATTTAATAAACCGTCAACGATTTGCCATGCCGGACGTCTGCCACCATCGGGGTTAAAACCATAAATTGTCTTACTCCCGTCGAGAGAAATACCCGCGTGCCCTGCGAATAACAGACACTCAAAAAAAGTTGGCCCTGGTCCGATTCCGCTTCTTCCCTCTTGCATTGAATTCGAAAAAATTTGCGCAAAGGGATTCGTTCGGTCACCACGAAATGCAACAACTGTGACCGTCCGACAGATGGGCGAAGGGACACTCATTGGGAAAGTCTTCTATATTATTTGTGAACTGGCACAGCACATAAACCACATATTAACGATCAAATAGATATCGACTTTTTCATTTCAGAATACAAACGTTGATATGTAAACACAAATCCACAACCCACCCGATCAAGTCGTTCCTTCTCACGGGTTCATATCCCGATCCATCGTTGAATTCGGGCGGCGGTGGGCGTATTCGTCGTCTTGCAACATCCGCAGATAACTCTCATAGCGCGTCCGGCTGATCAGACGGTGTTCGACGGCACGGCGAACCGCACACTCTTCTTCCCGATCGTGCCAGCAATCGGGAAATTTGCACTGCGGTACGAACGGGCGAAACTCGACGAAGTATCCTTCGATTTCTTCGCGCCTGACATCCCAGAGTTGCAACTGTCGGATCCCCGGCGTATCGATCACCCAGCCGCCGTCGGGAAGTTCCAACAGTTCCGCCGTGCGCGTCGTATGTTTCCCTTTACCCGTTTCACCGCTTACGGTGTCGGTCTTCAAATTGAGATGGGGAGCAATGGCGTTCAGCAATGTCGATTTACCGACGCCACTTTGTCCCGTCAGGACGGTGACTTTTCCGGCAAGCCGTTGTCGCAGTTCGTCCCAGCCGCGATCGAGCACCGTACTGGTCATGATCACGGGATAACCGAGTTGCGAGTACCTTCCGGCGATCGGCACGAGTTCGAGCGGGTCGACGAGATCGACCTTGCTGATCACGATCACCGATTCGCAGCCCCCTTTCTCGGCGCTGATGAGAAACCGATCGAGAAGTTGCGGTTTGAAGGCGGGTAGACCGGCGGAGATCACGATCAGCGCCTGGTCGATGTTGGCGGCGATCATATGGGATTTCTGGTCGGTGCCGCGCGTCAGCGACGACGTGCGAGAATTGACGCGAACGATCACTCCTTCGTCGGGCGATACCCGTTCGATGAGTACTCGGTCGCCGGCGACAACCGGCGTTCGTTCGCGGCGAGCGAGCGTGCGTAAGAGCCGACGAACCGTGCATCCCAGCCTCTCCCCCGAATCGAGCTGCACCACGGCCTTAAGACCGATGGCTGAGATCACTCGTCCCGACAGGCAATTCTCGGTATCGACGTCGATCTGCATGGGTCCGTCTGAATTTTGTGCAACGCCGTGGTCTTCGGCGATGACGGTACGATGCCGCGTCTGCTCGCCTTTGCCCGAAAGTCTTTGCCGATGCGCGGCATCGTGCAGTTTATGCTCGTCGTCGCGTAGCGAGCGGGTGAGATCGTTGTCGCGCACGCCACGATTGCGATTTTTGCGAAACTCGACGCGAATTTTCCGACGGCCTTTTTTCCCCACAGAACCAGGTACTCTCGCAGAAAATCCGTTATTCCATTATGTGGTGAGAACGGGTTTCATAACATGTTCGGCGCTGAAATGTGCATTCACAATGAGGCCCGCCAACTTCGTACGCGGCTTGTTCTGCGTAACATATTCCGGAAGAAAATCAGGCAGAATCGAAGTTCGGCCGATGTCATCCGTCGAATTTTGGATGACGCGTTCTCGATCGGAGGATGTTTAACGAACCGGATTGGCCGGTAAGAACCAATCGGAGTCTTCGTCTTGCAATGCGTCAATCGATGATGTCGAGGAAGGGGGACGCTCATCGTCGTCGAACGACAAACCTTCCATGCGACGTCGCTCGTACTCGCGGCGTGATGCCTCGTCATCCTCTTCGTTCGACGCCGACACGTGCGCATTTTCCGAATCGGCCTCGGCTGTATTGCTGTTTGTGGAGTGGGGGTGTGATGGAGAAACCGGTGATCTGGGTTTCATCAGTCCCGCTTTTTCCAACAGACTGAGAGCGAACGGATCGGCTTCATCCGGCGGCGGTCCGTCGGACTGTGGCACATAAGAGACTTCAAAATGGTGCTTGGCGATCGAAAGAACGTCGCCGGGCATCAGCCATTTCGAGTCGCAGCGGCTTCCGTTAACTTTGATACCGTTGCTGCTTCCCAAATCACGGACGTGCCAGTAACCGTTGATTTGCTCTAACTGGCAATGATGCGACGAGACATTCGGAAACCGGAGTGAAACATCGCAAGCGCTCCGGCGCCCGATCAGCAACTTCGTTTTCAGCAGCGGAATCGAGTCTCCTCCACCCCGCGGAACCAGTTCACCAAGCATTATATAAGAGCCTCGCAAAGGGCCCGGAAGATATACGAAACAAATATATGAAAAAGATAGCAAAAATCGATTGGGCAGACCGGGGAACGGCACCGAACTTCGAATCGGCCCGTAAAATGCCCCGTCGACAAGGGTGGTACGAACGACCTCCCTTTACTCTCAAATCTATCCGGTGAACGAGGGATCGTCAATTCGTGTCTGTGAAAGTTGTACGAAAATTGTGAAGTTCGCGTAAATGGTGATCGATTTTCAGATTGCTGAAACTCTGACGGTTCGACGTATTTAAAAGATCGGTCAGCTTTTCGGTACAGAGATTTGCCGGCATATACGTTATGATAATACACGAATCGAAGTCGGCCGAACGATCGCGGAGGCCGAGGGATACGTCCTTCGCCTTCGAGGAAAGTCCGGGCTCCACAGGACGCGGCGGTGGGTAACCCCCACCATCTGTAAAGATCGGGACAGTGCAACAGAAAGCAAACCGCCGGTCGATTCGCATCGACCGGTAAGGGTGAAACGGTGCGGTAAGAGCGCACCAGCGAATCGGGTGACCGGTTCGGCTTGGCAAACCCCGCCGGGAGCAAGACCAAACAGGGAGCAGGCGTTCGCGCCACGGGTCGGTCCGGTCCGTCATCGACTTCCGGGTAGGTCGCTCGAGGCGGCAGGCAACTGCCGTCCCAGATAAATGATCGTTCTCGACAAAACCCGGCTTACAGGCCGACTTCGATTCCTTGTTTTTGTTGACGCGATGCGGTACGTCATCCGGTACCCTTTCGTCCCGGTCGAAAGTTTCATAACCTGCAGCAGATCGATGATGGCACTTACGGAAGGAACGACATGAAAATCGGAGTGGTCAGCGACACTCACGGACAATTATTGTACGCACAACCCGCAATTCGACTCCTTGAAGAATTGAACGTCGATCTCGTGATTCACTGTGGCGATATCGGTGAAGCGTCGATGGTGCCGCTGTTTGACCGCTGGCCCACCCATTTCGTCTTCGGCAACGTCGACGACAACCAGCATCGACTTCAAGCGGCCATCGAAGGGGCAGAGCAGACGTGTCATGGGATGTTCGGACACATCGAATGCGAAGGAAAATCGATCGCGTTTCTCCACAGTCACGATGCCGCATTGTTTCGCGAGACGATTCAATCCGGACAATGGGATCTCGTCTGTTACGGCCACACGCACATTGCCGAGCAGCATCATGTCGGCGACACCTTAGTGCTCAATCCGGGAGCCATCTATCGGGCGAATCCCCACAGTCTGGCCACGGTGGAGTTACCCTCCCTGGTAGCGACG
The DNA here is from genome assembly GCA_027618475.1 of Planctomycetota bacterium. Classification (GTDB taxonomy): domain Bacteria; phylum Planctomycetota; class Planctomycetia; order Planctomycetales; family Planctomycetaceae; genus JAQCEJ01. The sequence continues at coordinate 18,020 of JAQCEJ010000025.1, forward strand.
ATTCATCCCGTCGTCTAATGTCCGCCGGCAACCCCTTCAGCGGTCGACGCGCGGGCCGACATATTCTTCGGTGAAGGCATCGATAAGATAGATGTCGACACGGTCATCGGACCGTAATTGCTTTTCGCCGGTCGATTCCAATTCGAGATCCGACGCCGCCGTGATGCGGATGCGATTGGGGTCGACTCCCCGCTTAACGAGAAAGTCGTATACGCTTCTGGCACGTTCATATGTGAGGACATGCTTGTCGGCCAGATGACTGTCAGCAGGAAGCGGGTCGGACGAGGCGTGCGACCGTAATTCGATCTTGTTCGGCTTACCGGCGATCATTTCCAGAATGCCTGTGAGTTCTTCCGCCGTTGCGTGGCTCATTTCGGTCGAACCGGGCATGAAAATCAGGGGAGAACCGACGTGCGTCGTTTTTCCTTCGCGGTTGCGAAAGACACGAACATCGTCCCCTTCGATCGACCGTGTCTTGATGCCTCCCTTATGCTTCTGATCGGAAAAGGCACCGAGTTTGAATTGGATCGATTCGAGCATGCTGTTCATAGGGAAATGTTCACCCTGAGGCGACGCCGGTGCGGAGCGATAACCCATGTACTGCTGTAGCGATTCCATCACTGCGCGAAACTTTTTCTCGGCGCGTACTTCGCTTAACGACACGAGCATGATAAAGAAAGTCAGCAGCAGAGACATCATGTCTCCGTAGGTGACCACCCACTCCGGTACGCCGGCGGGAGGATCTTCCTGCATGGTAATCCTCGCTTTTGCCTGAAAGAACTAGAAACTGGTTTCATAACCCGATTAGCGGCCGAATAGATGTCCCAATGGTCCTGAAATACTCGGCGTCCAGAGGGTTATGAAACGGCTTGTCATGACGTCGCCGATAACGCCTGGCAGACCGTGGAAAATGATCGTTGATCAATTCGCAGGTGCTGAGCGTTGATTCTCCATAGCGCCTATCGACCGTTTCGGCTGATCAACTCTAAAAGAACATCTCTCAGATGGTCCGTTCCGGCGACTTCTGCTCGATGCGCAATCCTTGTGATCGTACGGTTTTCGGAATGGTCACAACTGGCGCATACGTCACTTTCGGAGTAACCGCTACAAAGCGCACACCACCGGCAGAATCTGCCGAAAAGGACCGTCGAGGTGGTAATTCCCCAAGCTGAGACGGAGGAATTATTCGACCAGTGACGATCATAACAAGTGTCACGATTCAAGCGAGTGTACGACCATTTCCCTTGAAAACATATGGTGGGATTATGACTCGTGTGCCTGCCGACCGGTCCCTCCATCGGCGAGACCGGTCGAGAAAGCGTGACGCCGGACCAGACATGCGATCCCGCAACATGAAGGATCCCGCAGCTAAGGATACGCCAGTGCTTTCATCACGCACCCATCACGCTTTCCGTGTGCGCCGAACGTCGCGGAATGCCATCGCTTTTCGCGAGACCAGACCTGTCGACACCGTCGGCGAGAGCTGCATACTCATCTTGGCGCTTATACCACTTGCCCTGTTCTTCGCCGGCTGCTCGCCAGGATTGAGCACCAATGATCAAAACGTTCGCGGACAATCGCCCACAAGCGACACACTCGTCGTCCCCGGCAATAAAAACTGGACGAAGACTAACATTCGCGTGAATGCCGGACAGCCGGTCACTCTGACAGCGAGCGGTGAGATTCAACTTGGTCACGAAGAGGAATGTTTGTGCCGCCAGGGAGAGCGACAGATCGCCCCGATGGGAACCTACTTTTTCGGCACCGACGCCGAGCAGAAGAACTTTCCTCTGCCGACGGCAGGCAAAGGCCCCACACCGGCGTTTTCGCTGATCGGCCGCATCGGGGATGGCAAGCCGTTTTATATCGGAAAATCAAAGAGCTTCGTCGCCGATGCCACCGGCGAACTCTGGCTGGGAATCAACGACTACAGTCCGCATAAAAACCGCGGCGAGTTTTTCGTCGAATACGCTCAACCCGAAGCGGTCCAGCCGGTCAAATTCGAAACGATCATCCCGTCGATCGTCACCGCCGGGGCTCCCCTTCCCGGGTGTCAGGTTGTGGTGTTTTATGTTGACGGTCTACGACCTGACGTTGTCGAAGAAATGGCGGCGACGGGACATCTACCAAACATCAAGGAACTCTTCATCGACGGCGGGACAACGATGAATCGTTGTTTCACCGCGTTTCCATCCGATACGATTACCTCCAATGGTACGATGTGGACGGGATGTTTTTCCGATCGCCACGGCTTGAAAGGGCAGGTCTCGTTCAGCCGCAAGTCGCTGGCATCACATTCGCATCTCGATCCACTGGGACCGCAGCGAAGCGGACGGTTATTGGCTCCGCAAGGCGTGGAAAAAGCGTGGCTACAGGCGGAAGGGTCAACTCGCGGCTGGTTCAAGGGAGAGAAAGCCCGCGCCGACTGGATCGCCAGCCAGTCGTCACAAGTCCCGCCACTTTACAGTTACCTGCGCGACGACGACCAGGATTGGGGCACCGGTGTGCTGCCGATTATGTCCGAAGTTCCTCCCGTCCTGTGGACGCGGAGTTTGACGCGATATCTGCCGTATCTCCGTTCCGATCAGGCATGGGAATATATCGACGACGCCAACGCTCACTTTGCCGTCCGACACCTTGTCGGCGGGTCGCAACCGGTAAAGGTCATCTGGCTCCCGGAAACCGACAGTTGCAGCCATAAACATTCTCGCGGACAGTTCGGCATGACGCGGCGAACGATCGCCAAAGCCGATCATCACATCGGTAAGATCGTTTCTGCGATCAAAACGCACGGGAAGTTCGACAAGACGTACTTTCTGCTCGTCAGCGATCATGGACATCACGGCGGACGCGACAGTTTCTTGCAGCGTTACGATCTCGCCAATGAGTTCTTCTACGAACCGCGACACGTCACCAAAAGCGGCAAGTGGGTCGGAGGAGGACTGGGCCTGACCGTTCGTCAACACCGTTTCGTAAATCAGCATCCCGAAGATGACGACACTCAGTTCGTCTTCATCGACGGTGAAGCGGACGGCACGGCACGCGTGTTTCTACCGAAAGGGGCTTACGATTCCAAAGACTGGAGCGGCCCCAACCGGCCGGGTGATCTACTCGCCTACCCTATTAATAAAAAACAGTCCCCCGTCAATCTGATCGAACGCCTCGCACGAGCAACGGCGACCGACAGTGCGGGGAACTCGATACCGGTGGTCGATCTGGTTCTGACGAAATTGAACGACCATTCGATACTTGTCGCGACGGCCGATCGCGGATACGCCGTCATTTCGAGAGAACGCGATGCCGAACGCGGATGGTTGTACCGCTACGAAGTCGTGACTGACGTGCGCCCGAACGCACAGGGTGAGATCGAGTATCGGCCCGATACGACGGCGCTCACCGATCCGCTCCGTTTGTATGATGTGCTGCAACCGCGACTGCTTGAATATCCGCACGACGAACGAACGTGGCTGCGAATGACCGCCGAGTCGATGTACCCCGACAGCATCGTTACACTCACACGACATATGCTCTGGCAAGAGAATCTCCGACATCGCGAAGACGAATACGCACCCGATTTCGTCGTGACGGCCAGGGCCGGCTGGTATTTCGATCGCGTCAATTCACCGGGAACGATGCACGGATATCCGCTCGCCGATGCGATGCGGGCATCGATGTTCGTCTCAGGGCCGAACATCCGCAAAGGAGCCCGCATTGAAGAACCGTGCCGGCTCGTCGATTTGACCCCCACCTTGTTGGAAATGTCGGGACACGCCAAGATCGACCGAAAATTCGACGGCACGCCGTTGCGGCTGTTTTATCGAAATTCCGAAACGGAACCTGCAGACTCCGATCTGGCATTACCTGTGGCACAACGCCGCGCAGGTGAAAAATATTCGTTAGCCGTTCATCATCGCGAGTTCGAACCGGTCGTCGCACGGAGCGTATTCTGGGATGAAATCGAAACGGGAGCCGCCGGCGACATCAATTACGAGCCGACGAAACCATACGGGCATCTTCCCTACACCATTAACGATGCCAACAGCCCGTGGGATGTGAACAACATGGCGTACAGCCTGATGTCGATTCCCGACTGGAATCTTTATCGTCTGTTCGACGACGTCATTTCTCCCGTGTCGCGCAAGAAAGACTATGTGATCGAGCACGTCGAGACTCTCGATTTGAATGCACGCCGAGTTGCTCCCGGCTGGGTAGCCGACGGTCTCAACTCGTTGCATGTCGACAGCATCACGTTGAACGACTACAACATTCTTTCGCAAGGCAACCTCTCCCGTATCGATCGCTCGATCGATTGGGTACAGGGCCGATCGCTGGCCGTCGATAAATCGATCGCCAGGTCGCTGGGAATGGGCGTTAACCCGATCAGCAAGGGAATCCATAAGGGGATCGACGCCACGCAGTACGCGTTCTGGGACGTTTATCGTCTCGGCCAACGCACCATGATCAAAGTCCTCGACGAAACGATTCTTAACGGCATCGAAGACCAGACCGCTGCGGCTGTCAACTCGTGGGACCAGCTTCCCGCCGAACGCATCGTCGACGAGTAATTTGCAGGGCGAGCGTTTCTAATTTGAAACCGTTTGCCGGTTCTCGGGGTAGTTCTGACGGCAATAGCCGTCGATGATCGACCTCTATAGGGAACGACTTCACGTTTCCATTCAGCGGGTCGCGATGTGCTCCCCATTGCTGACGCGTACAGACGACGTCACAAAATTCGTCGCAAACACATCACCTTTGAGGACTTAAATGATGCGAATTCTGGGATTTATTGGGGCTTTATTTTTGAGTTTCGCCGGCCTCACACAAGCGGGGGAGTTGATGCCGGCTCATGTGGGGGCCGATGCGAAATGGGTTGTGCACGTCAATATCGAAGCCATTAAGGCCATTCCTCCGGTGAAGGAAATGCACGAAAAATTTCTGCAGAAGGACAAAGTTCAGGCTAAAGTCAAGGAAATCTCGACGATGCTCGGGATGAATCCTACGGAAGATATTTTCGGCGTCACAGCGTATTCCGCCAGCTATGAACAGCACAAAGGTGTTGCGCTCATTTATGTCCGTAACGCTAACCGCGACAAGCTGGTTGAATTATTCAGTCGGAAACATCCCGATCACAAATCGACGAAATACGGCGACCGCACGATCTACTCGTGGACCGAATCGCATCGCGGCTGCGAAACGAAACTCAGCGGAACCTTCGCCAGCGACGGTATCATTCTTATGGGCTCGGGCGACGACATCGTGCAGACCGCACTCGATGTCATCGATGGTAAGAAAACGGCTGCTGGTGCCGATGCTGCTATCTTATCGGGCGCTAATGCCAATGACCTGTTCTTTGTCAAAGCCGTCGATATTCCTGAAGAATTGACCAAAAAGGCCAAAAGCAAATTTCCTCTCAACATTTCCGGTGGTATGGCACAATGGCAGTACAGCGATAATCAGGTGAGTGCCCACTACGAAGTCAATGCCCGATCTGCCGAGACGGCTCAAGCACTCAAGGGGGTCGTAGACGGTGTAAAAGCTGGCGGTATTCTGCGATACCAGGAACTCGCTGATGTGCTCAAAGTCATCAACGCTCTCTCAACCGAAGTCAACGATCAGACAATGACGGTCAACTTCTCGTCATCGCTCGATGAAATTAAAGCGGGCGTCGAACAAGCGAAGAAGAATCATAAGGAAAAACGCAAGAAGAGCTGAATAACGCGTTGCGTCTGATGTTGTTCTCGCGCGAAGACAAAGCCAACATCGGCGTCATGTGGAAATTGCCCCTCCCATGGCGCTGATGAATTGGCTTTTTTTTGCGTCCATCACACCGCAAGGCAACGATCAAAAGACGATTTCGAGCAATTGCTCTTCTTCGAGCATGCGCGAACGGACGACGATTTTGTCTTTCACCAGACGATATGCTCCGGGGACGGTCACGTCGATTTGAGCATAACCCTTTCGAACACGTGCATACCGGACTTTTTTCGGCCCCGGTATCATCTGCCGATACCCATCGGTCCCCATCACCAGTCCCGATAGATCGCGCAGCGGATAATCCTTTTTGACGCGCTCGGGAAGTTTAATACGGATGATAATCTGGTAATCCTGACCCGGCTCGGGATCTTCAGGTACGGTCCACGCCGTAAAACTCCCTTTCACGACGGCGTTCTTGCCCGGTTCACCACCACCGACGGCGAGATCGTCTTCTCCCGCACCTTCGCCGATACTCGCCTGGACTCGGGCGGAGATGTCCGAAGTGATTTCATTCTCGGTCAGCGTCGAGGTCGACTCAAGCGGCATCACGACTTGCGGAGCCTCGGTCGCCGCTTCGATTTCCGGTAACTCGAATTTGGTATCGAGAATTTCTTCGGTCTTGCCATCGGAATCATCGGACGTGGCCACATTGACCGAGAAACCTTTGTCGCCGATGATTTGAGGTATCAACCAGATCGCCAACACGATGAGAATCGAGAGGTGCGTGAGCAGCGATAACGCATAACCGAGCCCGGCGGTACTTTTGATCCAGAATCGGATCTCTTCCGGCCAGGTTCGTTCGGGTTCTGTGATCGGTTCGACATCGACTCCGGTCTTCGACTTTCGTCGCGTGCTGGCCCGTTTGCGCGAAGTTGTCGCGGCACGGACCGGGGATCGGACAGATTCTGACGGTTTCGTCGCTGTCGTCACCGAAGTCTTGGATTGAGGAAGTCTCTTCGAAATATGCACCGCGGAATGAATCTCCGTTTGCCCCAACGGTGGAAAGCCCACGAATGTTTCCGGACTCTCGTTTTCGGAGGGAGTGATGGATTTCGACGGTCGATCCTTGTTATCTACGCCATCCGGCGGATTCGTCAAATTCGGAGCAGACCGTCTCGTCATAACACGAACGTCCCTCAATGCGACGTGGAATTCAAAATCGGCCCGCACGAGATACTGCTAATTTCGACGGAAATCCGATCCGTCATTCTGCCGTCGGTCGGGGAATCGCGATTTCAGGCGGAATCACCCGTCAGGAATCCCGGTCTCCCCTTTCATGCTACTCATCCGACCTCTGCGTGGGAATCCGGAAACGCCAAAAATCCGGCCCCGCGTGATATCTCCTGACTCTCGACGAAACACCAGAAATGAAAACGCAGGCGACAGCAAATCGTTGTCCTGTCAATTCTATACATCCAACACCACACCTGTCGAAAAAGATCGAAGAATTCTCCTCATTTGCCACGGTTGACGTCCAGAAAAAAATGAAAATGAACACACGGTCACAAGTGAATCAAAAAAGTGGCGAAAATCAGCAGATTGCAGGCGACTCGTCGGGGTCAGCAAATTCGTCCCTCCGAGAACCGCAAAACAATAATCGTTGTGGCTTGATTCTCGCGCCAATCCTGCTACCGTGGGAGAAATTTGCGCACGGCGCGCGAGTTTGAACATCCGTGCCCAGTCCCGGTCTCTTTCTCCGTCCGTTGGAAGCCGGGTGTGCTGGGGGTACGGAGACGTGACATTCGCCGCGATCAGAACTAGTTTCATAACCCGGTTGGCGGCGGCTCACTCCCTCGAAGTTTCTTGGGAAAATCGTCGTCCAGAGGGTTATGAAACGACTTGTAGAGACTCTCCAAAGTGCCACGCCGAGACGACATTCACAAAATTTTGATTATCGGTTCCGGGCCGATTGTTATTGGCCAGGCTTGTGAATTTGATTATTCAGGAACGCAAGCGTGCAAGTCGCTGCGTGAGGATGGTTACGAGGTCGTGCTGGTCAATTCGAACCCGGCCACGATCATGACCGATCCCAATACCGCCGATCGCACCTACATCGAGCCGATCACCTGGCAGTATGTGCAAAAAATCATCGAGAAAGAGCGCCCCGACGCTCTGCTGCCGACGCTCGGCGGACAGACCGGCCTCAACGTCGCGATGGAACTTTTCCGCCGGGGTATTCTCGAAGCCAACAACGTCGAAATGATCGGCGCCCGAGCCGACGTCATCGAAAAAGCCGAAGGACGCGATTCGTTCAAACAGGCGATGATCGCCATCGGACTCGACGTCCCCATCAGCAAAACGGTTCGCACGCTCGACGAAGCCCGCGCGGCTATCGACGACCTCGGCTTACCGGTAATCATCCGCGCCAGTTACACGCTCGGCGGCACCGGCGGCGGCATCGCTTACAACCGCGACGAATTCGAAGATAAAGTGAAACGAGGGCTCGCGCTCTCTCCGGTCAGCGAAGTGCTGCTCGAAGAATCGGTACTCGGCTGGAAAGAATACGAGATGGAAGTGATGCGCGACGTCGCCGATAACGTCGTCATCATCTGCTCGATCGAAAACTTCGATGCGATGGGGGTCCACACCGGTGATTCGATCACCGTCGCCCCGACTCAGACACTATCCGACAAAGAATATCAGCGAATGCGCGACGCCACGATCGCCGTCATGCGCGAAATCGGCGTCGAGACCGGCGGGTCGAACGTGCAGTTCGCCATCCACCCGCAAACCGGCCGTATGGTCGTCATCGAAATGAATCCCCGCGTCAGCCGTTCGAGTGCTCTCGCTTCGAAAGCGACCGGTTTTCCCATCGCGAAAATTGCGGCGAAGCTCGCCGTCGGTTATCGTCTCGATGAAATCCCCAACGACATCACCCGCGAAACGCTCGCCTGTTTCGAGCCGACGATCGATTACGTCGTCACCAAAATTCCCCGCTGGACGTTCGAAAAATTTCCCGATGCCGACCCCGTGCTCGGCGTGCAGATGAAGTCGGTCGGCGAGACGATGGCCATCGGTCGCACGTTCAAAGAATCGCTCCAGAAAGCGCTGCGCGGGCTTGAAATCGGACACTTCGGTCTCGGCGGCGGCAAGAAAGATCTCTGGGGGACCGCCGCTCAACCGACCGCCGACGAGATTCAACAGAAGCTCTCGGTTCCCAACGATCAACGCATTTTCTATGTCCGCTACGCAATGAAGGCGGGACGAACCGTTGAAGAAATTCACCGGCTCACCGATATCGATCCCTGGTTCCTCAATGCGATCCGCGAACTGATCGACCTCGAAGACGAAATTCGCCAGGTCTCCCGACTCGAAGACGCACCGGTCGAATTGATTCGCAAGGCGAAGCGCAACGGTTTCTCCGACCAGCAACTCGCCTTCTGGTGGGAGACCACCGAGATGGAAGTTCGCCAGCTCCGCAAGCAACACGGCATCGAAGCCACGTTCAAACAGGTCGACACGTGTGCCGCCGAGTTTGAAGCCTATACGCCGTACTTTTATTCGACTTACGAATCGGAAGACGAAACGCCCCCGAAATCTCCGGGCAAAAAACGGATTATGATTCTCGGCGGCGGCCCCAATCGCATCGGCCAGGGGATCGAATTCGATTACTGCTGCTGCCATGCTTCGTTCGCGCTGCAGGAACTCGGCATTGAGACGATTATGGTCAATTCGAACCCTGAAACCGTCTCGACCGATTACGATACCTCCGACATACTCTTCTTCGAACCGCTGACGACCGAAGACGTGCTCAACATCTGCGACCGGCTGCAACCCGACGGCGTGATCGTGCAGTTCGGTGGGCAGACGCCGCTCAATCTTGCGCGAGGACTCGAAGCCGCCGGTGTGAACATCATTGGTACCAGCCCCGATATGATCGACGCCGCCGAAGACCGCGAACGATTTCAGGCGATCCTCGAACGACTCGGACTCCGGCAACCACCCAACGGCATCGCACAAAACGTCGAAGGGGCTCGCGGGATCGCCAATCGTATCGGTTACCCCGTCCTCGTTCGGCCGAGTTACGTCCTCGGCGGCAGGGCGATGGAAATCTGTTACGACGAAACATCGCTCGTGCAATATACGCAGAACGCCGTCGACGTCTCGGCGGGGCATCCGATTCTCATCGATAAATTTCTCGAAGACGCCATCGAGGTCGATGTCGATGCCGTCTCCGACGGGAATTCGACAATCGTCGGCGGTGTGATGGAACACATTGAAGAGGCTGGCGTGCACTCCGGCGACTCGGCCTGTGCCCTTCCCCCCTACTCTTTGCCCGATGAAGTCGTGCAGGAAATCAAGCAGGCGACGTACGCTCTCGCCAAAGACCTGCAGGTGCGCGGGCTGATGAATATCCAGTTCGCCGTTAAAGAACAGAATGGCCAACATACGATCTACGTGCTCGAAGTCAATCCGCGTGCCAGTCGTACGTCGCCTTTCGTTTCCAAAGCGACCGGTCTGCCGCTGGCCAAAGTCGCCGCGAAAATTATGGCGGGAGTTTCGCTCCGCGAGCAAGAGATCACCACCGAGATCACCCCGCTGCATACTTCAGTAAAGGAAAGCGTCTTTCCCTTCTCGCGGTTTTCGGGCGTCGACATTATTCTCGGCCCCGAGATGCGCTCGACCGGCGAAGTGATGGGGATCGATCACGAGTTCCCGCTGGCGTTTGCTAAGAGCCAGCTTGCCGCCGGCAATCTGTTGCCGATGTCGGGGACCGTTTTCATCAGTATGGCGAAGAACCATAAGATCACGATGGTCGAACCAGCCAAATGCCTTCGCGAAATGGGTTTCAAACTCGTCGCGACCGACGGCACGGCTCAGGTCTTGCGGGCCGAAGGGATCGAAGTCGAGACCGTCCGTAAGTTGCAGGAAGGCCGGCCCAATCTGCTCGATCTGCTGGCTAATGGGCAGATTCAGCTCATCTTCAACACGCCCAGCGGCAAAGGGGCCCGCACCGACGAAGGACGCATCCGCGCCGCCTCGGTGATGTACGGTGTGCCGTGCGTCACCACAATTCCCGGTTGCCTCGCGGTGATCAAGGCGATCGAAGCGGTTCGCGAGAATCCCATCCCGCGCGTGCAGGCGATTCAGGATTGGCTGAATACGACGTGAACCGCACCGACGACGACATAATGGCTGTCCCCGCTGACTCGCCAGACATAGTCCGCTCGCTTGCCAATTGACAGAAACAAACGTTACTGATGTAATGTCGGGTACGCGTGTACTCAAGTGTCGTGCAATACACACGCCCACGATCGAACAGACAGCGTCATATTGTTATTGAGATGACAGCATACCTTTCGTCTATTCGATGCCTTGTCGTTGTTTTCTTCATTATTCAATGACTTTTCGTATATCGGAAAGGGCCATCATGCCGATTAGCATTGCCTGTCACGAGTGTGGAAAAAAATATAGCGTGGCGGATCGGTTCGCGGGACGAACTATGAGCTGCAAAAATTGCGGTTCAGAGATTGACGTCTCCGACAGTGACGATGATGTATCGTCAGCACCCCGCTCATCGAGCGGAAAATCTCGCAGCAAGAAAAAGAGGCGCCGTGGTAATGCTCGCGACATGACGTCCCTGATCTATGTCGTCGTCGGTGCCCTATTAATCGGCGGCGGTTTCTGGGGAGTGAAGGCTCTGATCGGCCGAGGAGGCAACGCCAACGACGGTTTTTCCCCAGGCGGGGTCGGTGTTGATACCTCATCGAACGCATCCCCTTCGGTTCAGGCGTACAAACTTCGGTCGCCGGTTCTCGGTTCGATGCTCCCGTGACCACCAGCCAGACGCCGTCCGGTGGGGCAGCGGCAGCTTTTCAAAATAAGAAGCCGAATCACTTGCAAGGCGTTGGCCTCGGCAATGTTGTGGGGATCACCGATTATTGGAAGAAACTGATGTCCAATGATCGGAAAAATGAATACGAAACGCTGAAAGAGAATCCGGATGCCTTGCCTCCCGACGTCTGGAATCTGACCGTCGATCCTCCCAAAGAAGAACTCCAGTTCGAACCGGATCGCAAAACAGTCAGAATCAAAGTCCCTGTCGCCGGAAATCGCACGACGGCCGGTGCGATTGTGTTTCCCGTTGTTCCCAGCCCGTTTGTGGCGGTCGGTGCCAACGAACTTAAAGGAGACATCCGTGAAATATGGAATCTCTGTACGGGCAAGAAAGTCGGTAAGATCAGCGATTTGAACGTCAAGACTGCGGAAGTGGCCTTGAGCCCCGACGCTCGATATTTCGCAGGGGTCGTCGATGTAAGAGGGAGCAGGGGTTCGAGCATTGGTATCTACGATGTCGAGGCGCAGGAGATCATCGGTAATATCGAGATGAATGAGCGATCGGACTGGTTGTCGATCGGCTTTTCGCGTCCCGATATGTTGCTGGTGATGGAACATTGGGGCGAACGCCAGATTCACGCCTATGAAATCCCATCGATGGAGTTGCTCTACACCATTCCGATCGGTCGCGAGACATGGAATAAATTTCCTCCGGTCTTTAGTCCCGGCGGAAAGTACCTCGCATGGACGTATCGTCAATTCATCGCCGAAATGATCGCCGTCTATGACATGGATCGTGGTGAGCTGGCAGGAAGTATGACGTTGCCGGAATATGACATCCACGGTCAACTTCGCTTGCACGGTCTTGCATTTTCCCCCGACGGCACGGAACTCGCCGCAATCGTCGACAGCTGGGAATGTTCAAAGGTCGTCATCTACAGCATGGCGACGGGAGAAATCACCGACCATATGACTTTTCCAAAGAAGTTGCAAACCGTCGTTACAGGTCAGAATAGTCCCTGGGCTTCGTACAACCCGCTGGTCTTTTTCCCTAAAAACCAGCGTTTGCTGGCATTCGAACACGGCGTGATCGACCGCAGCGTTGGCGAATTGGTCTGGAGCGTACCGCGCAGCCTGGTGAATTTTCCCGGCAAACGCTGGCCCCTCGATCCCAGCCATCTCACGGTGATCGACGTGGCGAATAACTCTGCATCGGTGTTCGTGTATGAATTACCCGAAGAAAAAATCAGCAATACGACTCAGCGTTTGACCGATCGCAAATCGAAACAGGAAATAGCACCGTCGAACATTGCGCGTGTAGAGAACACAACGTACGTCGAAGAACATACCTATAAACTGATTGTACCCGAAACCGCCGAATGGAAGCTGATCCCCAATGCACCGAGTGAAACAGCGCCACCGAGCAAACCAATACCGCTGAGGCGTGCAATCGGCAAGGTTCAGCAAGTCTCTGTTTCGGGGGGAAGTTCATCGAAGGCAGCTGTCATGCGTGGGACAGGCTGGCCGACCTGGGAACGGATACCTAAAGGAAATGTCAATCCATTTATCCTGGAAAACAACCGTAAGTTCAGCATCAAAGACGACAACGTCTTCAACGATCCGAACCGCGTCGAGGCGGGAGTCGGGTCGGGACGATCGAGATGCTGGATCGATCTGTACGACCTGGGACAGGGAAATCTCTCCCGACAAATCCGACTCGCTTACGACGCCGATCTGCTCGGACTCAGTCCCGATGGTTCACGCCTCTTGCTGTGGGCTGCAAGGCGACAAGACCGACTCGATATCTATGACACCGAGACGGGCAATCTGGTCGTCAGTTGGGAACCGAGCGGAAGCTTCTCATCGTTGACGCATCTGACCGGTGCCCGCATGATCGGCAACGATCGAATCTGCACGCTCGACAACGGGGGAGGTCTCTTGGTGTGGAGAATCGACACCGCGGGGGAAAAAACAAAGGTCGTGAAAGACTGGGAAATGATGATGGCATCCCAACCGGCCGTTTCACCCGATGGCCGATACGTCGGCTATTCCGACGGAGAGATTTACCATCTGATCGACATCCAGACGGGGGAAGTCGCCGGCCAGATCCCTGACATCGGTGACGTGTATGGAGTCGCCTTCCATCCGCGGGGAACCCGGCTGGCCATTCTTTCGGAATACAAAGGAGGCTACTACCTCTTCACGGTCGATTTATCCAAAGGGGAAGTCTCACCCCCCTTCCCTGTTCCTGTTTTGACTCCGTTTCTCGAGTGGTGCGGAGAGAGGTACATCCTGCTCGATCATCAAAAACTGGTCGACATCGAGCAAAGGGTCGTTGCCTGGACGTATGAATTGCCCGCAGGGGATCACCTCCCTTCCACCCCTGACGGGCGGCATTGGTACCTTGCCCCGACGGGCCGCGATAATCAGATACGCCCCGTGCTCGCAGCCGTGGAACTCCCAACGTCGGATGCCGTTGCTCGACTGCAAAACGTAGCATTGGGGCCGGAATTTGTGTTGCAACCCGGAGGGACATGCAGCATTTCCTCTCAACTCGGTCAGGCCGGCGGAATTTCATCGGAGGCGATCAAACATTTCACGGAGGAGCTGGCAAAGCACAACACCACCGTCAGTCCCAATCAGCCGGTGACTCTCTTACTGAGCGTGACGGAGAGTATCGGTGAGACGAACCAGATGGAGTTCGTCTCGTTCAGTTCTCGCCCCAATCAGACGATCAACCACACCTCCAAAAGAGCGACCTGCAAGTTGCAATTCATCAGTGGCGGAGAAGTCGCCTGGGAAACATCGCAAGTCATCGGCAATTATACCTCCTGGGTGAGAACCTCGGGTGAGCAATCGATTAACGACGCGATTGAACAGGATTACCAGGCGTCCATCAAAGGGTTCTTTACCACACAAACACTGCCCCCTTACGTGTTCACACCGAGGGCCTCCAACGGCATCGGTAAAACCGTGTTAACCGCCTCGCCGCGGCAAACACGATTGTAGCAGAATCGTTCTGGTTGCTCGTCGACCGGATAATCCACATACCACTGAGTTCATGAAGTGAATTGAGAATGAATCCGTAATAAAACGGCTCGCAGAGCCGTGGCACGCAAAGAGTATGAGGGTCGTTCCTGCAATTCTCAACCAGCACACACGGCAACTCGCGAGACCCATCTGATGTGAATTCCGCTTTCTGTCTTGATGTTTCATCCTCTATGATGTCCTTCGATTGCACCCGGCAACATTCACGTAACCTCATTGCCCCTCCGAAGGACATCCACTTGTGACTCGTATCATTCTCGGTTCCCGCTCTCTTCGACGACTTGAATTGCTCTCACAGATTTTCCCGGCGGAGCAGATCGAGATTCTTCCTCCACTGGTGGAAGAGGAGGCCGGGTTTAGTGATCTGACTTCGCTTCTTGAAATCAAATCGCGCCTGCTGACGATCGCTGCGCATAAGTGGGACGACGTGTGCGGTCAGGTGTCTCTGTGTGCCGGGTTGCCTATACCAATTCTGACCGCCGATACCGTTGTCGTGGCGAACGTACCAACCGGTGAACCGGTCGCGCTGGAAAAACCTCCCGACGGGGACGACTATTCCGAGACGATCCGCCGTTGGTTCCGCGACTACTACGCGGGGAAATCGCACCTCGTGATGACGGCGTTCGTGATCGGTTTTCCCGACAGCCGTCGCGTGGGCCGGGTCGTTTCGACGAACGTCACGTTTCGCGCCGACGTCGACCGTTGGCTCGAGTGGTACATCGCCACCGGCGAGCCGCGCGGCAAGGCGGGAGGTTACGCTCTGCAAGATCGCGGCTCGGTTTTCGTCACGCGTGTCGAGGGAAGTTACAGCAACGTCGTCGGTCTGCCGATGGAAGAGTTAATGCAGGCGATGAGCGAACTGGACATTTCAATCGGGAACGGTTTTGACGAACGAGTTGAATGAGCCACGGTTTCATCTTCAACCCTTCTAACTCCGGCAGAAGGTGGCCGTCAGGCCGGATGGGGGTACCATTCAACGACGTTGTGGATCGCATGTCGAAAACAAAAGGCACCCTCACCTTGCCTTCTCCCGGAGGGTGAGGGTTTAAGTGACGCCTTACTCTTTCGTGTCGTCCGATTTCGACGCGGCGTCGTTCTTTTCTATGGGTTTCGGCGGCGCGACAAACGTGAAATCCGCTTGGGAGACTTCGTTGATGCTGCGGGCGACCGGGCCGTCGTTTCGTCCCATCTGACCGAATTGAATCGCGAGCATCGTCGATGCTCCTAACCGATACATCCACACTTCGTCGACGCTTCGCAACGAACGAACCCGGCTGACGAGTGTCGGTGCTCCCAGCGATCGGTGAATCTGTTTCCGCGTCATGCCGACTTCGACGCGGCCTTCGCGAATCGCACGCTCCAAACGTTGTTGTACCGGGTCGTTCATATCTTTCGTCCGGATCCAGTCTTTGTTCTTCAGCACCAATCCGAGTTGCGTCAGACGTTCGGAAATCTCGGCGACTTCCGGAGTCAATTTATAGGCCGCGATCAGCAATTCGGCGGCCTGCGCTTCATCCCCCACGAGATTCACATATTCTTCGGCCAGCCGTACATGTTCGCCGGCGTCATCGGTACGCAATTTTTCGCGACGATTGTCGAGCCATTCGACCAGTACCGTCTTCGCTTCTTCCGGCTGCTTGCGCTCTTTATACCGTTCTGCCAATTCGAGTACCTGCCGCCGCGAATACGTCGTCAGTTGCGAACGTTCCCATGCCAGTTGATCGATTCTCAATTGTTCGGCGAGCGAAATAAATTCGGGGAGTTGTTTTTCAATTTTTGATGCCGAGGCATATCCCCTGGTTCGATCGAACTTCGCCTCCTGAACAATCGACGTCTGCAGCGCTTCGGCGAACAGAACGCGATGCAACTTACGCCGCTGTTGTTTGTCGGCTTTAAGATATGTTTTTACCGGTGCAGCGAGATAGGATTTGAACAATTCGGGCTGCGGTGGCGTCAGCGGTTCATTGCTTCCGGGAAGATCGCGAGCCATCTGTTCGATCAGCTCCTGCAAACGCTTTCTCACTCGTGGTGAAGATTTCGAATTCCCGTCGGCGTCGGGTTCGATTTCGGCGGAGATGAGTTTCCATTGTTCGACGTAGGCATCGTGTATGATCTCTTCCCGCTGGGACTCGGCCAATCCCAGCCGAGTGACCTTATCGGCCAATTTCAGTCGTCCCTTCAAATCATCGGGATTTACGATTTTCAGATCGGCTTCGAGTTCGCTCGCGAACGCCTCTTTCGATTTCTGAATCAGCGATGCGTCTTTGTAAAAATCCCCTCGCTGTTTCAGCCACAAAGCGAGTTCGTGCCAATCCTCCGGTTTGCGCTGGTCGATTTTCGTCAATTTTCGCTCGTAGCGAAACAGTTCAGACGGAAGATCGCCGATTCGACTGACGACAAACACATAGCGGTCGCCCTCTTTGATCAAATGACCGACGACTTCGACGGAATCGCTGTCGGTCGGCTTCACCAGCGGTTTGATCGATCGAAATGTGAGGTCGCATTTCTGCAGGCTGAGACGCTTCGCACTGATCGAAGCATAACGCCCTTCCACACTGATCGTCACGTTGATCAGCTTCTCCCATTCCGCCTCGCGTTTCATAAAATCGGCGATGAATTCGGGATCAGCCGCAGAGGCCGACAGCGTGGGAACAACAACCAGCAACAGCCCCGAAAAGATCCCGATTGAACAATGCCACCAATTATGTGTCGCACAACCATCGCGTAGAGCACGCTCTGTTTTCAAGTGAACCGCAGGCAACACGAACTTTTTTCTATTCATTGTCAACTGTCCATTTTTCATTCTCAATTCGATTCGATACCAACCCATTTCGCCTGTTGAGTCAGCACCTGCCGAAGTGAATCGACAGGTTGAAATTCGTCGGTGACATAACCGGTGGCTTCGTACGTCACAAAGTTGACCCAGAGAAAAGCGTTCTCGGGATTGAAGCGAACCACCCACCGAGGTGTTGGTTGATCATCGTACCGGCATTCCTCCCACTGTACGGCGACGATCAGCGAGATTTCGTCACCGATGGTCGGAACCTGAGCGACAATCGTTTGTGGAAGTTCGAGCGCAACCGGCTTTCCCATAAAGACGCTCGGAAAGACGACCGTTTGTGATGTGGGCCCTCCCGACGAAACAATCGCCGGTCCCTTGAGTTCCAGAACTAACCATTCCCCCTTGAACTGCCGGGTGAACCGGTCATTCCACGACTGTCCCCCGCCGACTTTTTGCTCGCGATCTCCCTCAGTCAGAACGTCGAACAACGACGACGTTCCCAGTCGCGTCGCCACGCTCAGTTCGTTGGCGTACTGTCGAACGTGATGAGCCTGCATGTCGTTTCGCTTAAGCAGATTCATCGCATCGCGCGCATCCTCGAACTCCGCCAGGGCGGCGAGTGTGTCTTTCTTTTCCAACGCCTCCATACCACGATCGTACGCGGCGTTGGCCAGCACCATCGCTTCTTCTAATTTCGATTCTCGCACCTGCCAGTACACGGTCAGTCCGATTAAAGTCACAATCAGTGAGACGACAATCCGCAACAACGTAAATTGCGCACGAATAACTTTGCCGATCGCGACGATGCGATTGCCGAGTTGCCGTCCGCCCCGGGCGACTTTATGTACTCCTGCGAGTCCGAGCGTCATCGGCCAGACGACAATCGGCCGGCCCCAGGTCTTCCACATCAGAGCCAATCCGGCTGCTGATATCCCTGTCTCACCATTCGCCCGTTTTGATTTCTTTTTGCGCCGGCTCGTTCCTGCGGGGAGCGGTGCAGGATAAGGATTCGTCGGCAGAATCAAAAACCGTTCGCGACAGAGCGAACATTCGGCGATCTGCGGTTGCACCTGCCGTTCGCCCACAATCTGTTGCCCGCAACAACAGGAGATATCGAAGCTCTCCGGCGCTGAAGAGGCCGTTTGATTTCGACTCGTAGATGTTGGAAATGGCCAATTCGGCATGGAACCCTAACCTGGAATCGCAACTATCGATCTTTCCGGCCGCCGTTACATCAAACGATTGTTCACCAGCGAATAAGTCGTTCGCACAGGAATAAAATAGACGTGCAACATAAGCATAAAGGCAATCGTCCGACAGAGAAACCGTCACAATGAGAATTATCGAACTCTTCACATTCGCGGTCAATGTGTGACTGATCCATTCCGACTATCCGATTCGATCCACAAACGCGACAAAGTGGTTTTAGGGAACTGCCAATTCCACGAATCGCGCAAAGGGAACTTTAATGATCATGCGGAGATGAAAACTGAATGCCGATGGTATCAAGGAAGTCCGTTTGGGCAATTCTTTCCCGTCACCCCCTACTGATCACGGGTGCCCGAATCCTTATTCGTTCGACGCATGAATAAAGCTGACATCTATGCCGTCCAGTTATAACGCACCAACGATGAGCCCGTCCGGTGGCGCGATGACAATCGCGGAAGCGGATACGGTATCAGTCTTGACTCTAGTGCCGTTGCGCTTTCATCAGGGAATCGAGGCGGTCAAAATTCCCGCGGGACATTGTCGGATCGGATCCGGAGACGACTGCCACATTCGCCTGCCGGTCGCCGGCATCGCCCCATTGCACGTTACCGTACAGGAACATGGCAAACAGCATCTGCTCACTTCACACGACAAGCGAACCTGGATCAACGGCTTTCCCGTTCGTGAGCAACCGATTCGCGACGGCGACCGCATCACCATCGGTCCCATTGAATTCCAACTCCAGCAACAGATGATGTCGCAACCGCAGGTGTCCCATCGCCGGACGCCGGAGCACTCGGGCGATGTCGTCGCACCGACGTTCGCCACGCCCTCGTTCGCATCGTTGCTGACGTCGCCTTACCCTGTACCTCCATCCGCTGCACACGATGAAGTAATATCAAAAACGAACAACCGGAAACCCGTTTCAGAAGCCGCTACTGCACGACCACCGGCTCATCCCATCAGCATTCTTCGAGATGATCTTTCCGGAGAAATGGAACGGGTGCAGTATGAAATCGCACACCAGAATCAGGCCCTGAACGACTCCTTGTCGAAACGACAACACGCCGACGAGCAATTGTCGTCGATTTCGACTCGTCTGGCTCAGCAACTTCGTTTGCTGGCCGACCTCGATACGCATCTGCAGGCGAAACAGGATCTGTTGATCGAGACACAACGCAAACTCGAACAGTCGCAGGATAAAATAGCGCAGTTCCATGCTGAGTTCGACGAACAGCAAGAACGCCTCAGAAATCAGAATGCCCAGATACAACATCAACTGGCTGATCTCGAACAGCGAAAACAGCAACTTGCGTCGATCGAAACACAACATGTGGCAACCGAACTAACGCTTCATTCGCGTGCTCAGGCCATTGAAGAGCAGGAGCGCGAGCTGGCCAACCAGTCGGACGACCTCGCAAAGCGTCAAGACGCTATTGTTGCCCGCGAACACAATATGAACGAGAGAGAACAAGAACTGGCCGATCGCGTGCATGCCACCGACGTTCGCGAGATTGATCTGAACGAACGACAGGATTTGCTCGTTCAGCAGCAACGGGAGCTGGAACAATGGCAAACGCAGACGGCACAAATTGAAGACGAACTCAACTTACGATCGACCGAATTGAACCATCGGCAGGAGACGCTGAGTCAACTGCAATGTGACATCGACCGTCGTCGCGACGCGATCAGCGAACAACAAATAGATCTCGACGCTCGGCTTTCCGATATGACACGACGCGAGCAAGAAACCATACGCCGCGACGAAGAACTACGGGACCGGCAGGAAGAACTGGCGCGACAAGAAAGCCAACTCACAGAGAAGCTCGACGAACTCGCGCGTCGACAACAGAATCTCGCACATGAGAAAGATCTGCTGACCACGCGCGAAGATACATTGACGCGACAGGTGCAGGAATGGACGCTGCAGCAGACCAAACTGTCTCAGAATCAATCGGAACTCGCGAAACGAGAAGCCGAGTTGGAGCAGCGAATCGCTGAATTCGAATCGGCCGAGACAGTAATCTCGCGACGAAAAGAGGAACTCGAGCACGAGGAAAACGCTCTCCGACAGCAACAGGAGTTGCTTGACACCCAGCGAGAGCAGTTGACGCAGGCGGAAATTCGACAACAGCAGGCCGAAGACGAATTGCGCATTCGGCGCGAACAATTCCACCTCGAACAGACTCAGTGGATCCAGGAGCGGGATGAGTGTCAACGACAACAATCGGCGCAACACGACGAATTGAATCGCGCCGCAACGGATCTTCAAAACCAAAGGGAGCGACTTGACGCCGATCAGACAGCGTTCACCGCTCTGCAGCAGGCCCATCGACAAGCAGTTGTCGAATTCGAACAACGACAATCGCATCTTGAAGAAATGGAACTCGCTCTCAACGCGAAAGCGAACGATCTCGAGTGCGACGCGGCAGACGAGCAGGAACGTCGCTCCGCGGAGATGTTGCAACGGTTCGAACAGTGGCAGAAACGGCTCGACACACTCGAACAGGAATTGAATCGCGAATTCACCGCGCTCGAGCAATCTCAACAACTCATGCTAGCGCAGCAGTTGGAGCTTGCCGAGAAAACCGCCGACTTGTCGAAACGGGAATCGGACTGGGAACAACGATATGCCGACCTGATGGAATCGCAACACACCCTGGCTGACCAGAATCAAGCCGCTGTTGCAGAGCAGATTCAACTTCAGGCGGAACGAGATCGCCTTTCGGCGCTTCAACAGCAAATCGACACCGACAGACAACGTATCGACCAGCTCCGCGGCGAAACCGAAGCGAGCCTCGCAGAGATCAATCGAAAGCAAGTCGAACTGGAACAGCGTGAATCGGAATGGGAGATCAGGCAGGCGGAATTGCTGACGCAAATGGTCGACATTCCCGCACACGAAGAGATTGCGACCGAACAGAACATATTGTCCGCAGAACAAACAGAATTCGATCGACAAAAAATCGAACTCGATTTGCAGCGTACAGAAATTGAGTCCGAACGAAGCAAACTTGCCGCAGAACGTCATGAGATCGAGGTTCTTCGCGTAGAGATTTCTACTACACCCCCACCGACGTGTCACGAAGACACAAGTGCGGACAATCAGTCGTCATCGATAGACGCATCGGAAGCACAATCGGAGCCGATAAACACTTCAACAACGACGGAAAACCTGCCGTGCACTGTCGAACTGAACTCTCTTTCGCCAAACGACGAGGCCGCTGAACAAGCGGTCGACTCGAGTGATTCCCCCACTTCATCCGACGACATTGGTACGATTGACATAACCAGCGCTGATGACGAAACAATTTCGAAATACATGGAACAACTTCTCGCACACTCTAAACAACTTGGGATGACGTCAGGAAAATCATCAACTTCGCAATCAACTTCCTCAGACACCATTGAATCCGTCGAACAAGGTGCGCCAAAACGACACAGCCGTCAAACGCGATCAAACGAAATTCATGTCGATCAACAGGAAACTCCCCCGGCGGCAACAAAGTCAGCATCGAAACAGTACGACGCTTCCACGTCTTCGGACTCAAGTCAAGAAACAAAAAAGTTTTCCCCACTCGAAATGTTCGCACACCTCTTCGAGAACGAACATTCATCGAATGACGCCGAAACCCAGAGCCAACAGACCAGCGACACTGACTACGAACGCGAATTCAAGACGTCGTATGACCGGCCTGATTCCACCGTTCAGGACGAGGCGGAGAGCGACGAATACGGCGATCCCCTTGCCGACAGTGAGTGGGACGATGACGACGTTCAAATCGAAGAGGAAGAAATTCCGCTCGAAGAAATCGGCCCCTGCCATGTGGTTGACCGAGAACGCGAACGCGACAAGTTGCGGGCGTTTCGCCAGGTCGCGAATGCCTCGGCGAATCATGCCATTGTGACGCACACTCGAAAAACCATCTACAATTCGTTGCATAGCCGAGTGGCAGTGACGTTGATTTCCGGTGCGATCTCAGCGGGACTCTTGACCAGTTCTCTATGGTCGAACGTTTCGTTCGAAAAACTGGGGTGGGGTGCACTGGGAATAACCCTGGTCTGTAGTCTCGATCTCATTCGCACGACGCTCGGTCGACCCCGCGTTCGTAAGAAGAAGAGCGAAACCACCACGGTTGAATAGACGACCTCAGGCGTCGACCGCCCGCAGTGTGCTGACTCCGTGACAACTCTTCTGCACTGCTCTCATCACCTCATGCGCATGCGGTGTAGATTGGCAATACCCCTTCCGTTCGGTCATAATGATGTCATTCCATTCGATCGTGTCCAATGGAGCATCATTTGATGACACAGTCACAACACTTTCTGCCGGAACATCGTGACGTCTCGCGGCGGTTTTTTCTCAATCTTCTCGCCGGAACCGCTGCGTTCGCCTCTCTTCCTTCGTGGTTGCGTGGCAACGATCTGCCACGCGAATGCGCCGAGGCGTGCGAGGCCTTCTTGAAGAAAATCGAGTATCTCACTCCGCAAGAGGTTTTCGGCAACGTCTCGCGCGGCGATCCCCGTCCTTACGATCTCTCGGATGAAAAGAAACTCGAAGTCGGGCTTGTGCCGGAGACATGGAAACTCGAAGTCGTTTCCGATCCCGACAACCCTGCCGATATCGAAAATCCGTTGACGAAAGAAGCCGGCACCGCCATCGACTGGCCCGCGCTGATGAAACTTGCCGAGACGAAAACCGTCAGCGTCGCCAAGATTATGACGTGCAATAATATTGGCCGTCCGCTCGGTATGGGTTTCTGGGAGGGTGTCCCGCTCCGCGAACTCGTCTGGATGACCCGGCCGAAAGCCAATCTCCGCCGCGTTTACTATCATGGCTACCACAACGACGATCCGAAGCAGTTGTTTCAAAGCTCGCTGCCGGTCGGACGCATCCTCGAAGACCCGTTCGGTCTTCCACCGGTGCTGCTCTGTTACAAGCTCAACGGTCAATATCTCAATGGTCAGCGCGGCGGACCAGTGCGCATGCTGATTCCCGAAGCATACGGCTTCAAGTCGGTGAAATGGCTTACGCGCATCACGCTCTCGAACACGCCGTTTGCGAACGACACATATGCCAAAGGCAACAACGACGTTGATAGCGGGATGAAAACATTTTCGCAGGTGTTGCTGAAGCCCGACGAGATCAAGGCTGGGATGCCGATTCCAGTCACCGGATTTTCACAGGTTGGCATCTCGGGTCTTGCTAAAGTCCAAACACTCGTGTTACCGAAAGATCAGACTTGGCCGGCGGATGATCCGTACTTCACCACCGCCGATTGGATCGATGCCCACATCCTCCCTGCCCCCGAAACATGGGGCGGTGGCCTGCCTGACGACAAACTTCCTCCGAATCTACACGGCTTCGACGCCGAGACCGGCAAGCCGATAACGTGGCCGATGCGATTGACGATGGCCCACTGGGCCACGGTGCTACCTGCGCTGACCGCTGGAGAGTACACCCTTCGCAGTCGTACGATTGACGAGAAGGGTCATGCTCAACCAATGCCGCGGCCCTTTGCAAAGTCGGGGAGAAATGCGATTGAGGGGGTGGAGTTGGTGGTGGGATGAACCATACTTCACCAACGGCACGTTATTTAGAATTCTGTGCTCACGCAGTGGGCTATTCGTAGTGAGTCCATATTCGCAATACCTTCACGGTTTTCACATTCTCGCAAACTTCATAGACGAGTCGATGCTGGATATTAATGCGTCGTGAATATGCACCCGACAAGTCACCCACCAGTTTTTCATACGGTGGAGGTGTCTGATATGGGTTTTCTGCGATGATTTTCAGAAGCAATTCCGCTTTCTTTCTCAAACCCGCCGAGGCCAAATTCTTGGCATCTTTTTGTGCCTGTTTCGTGTAAACGATATGCCAACTCACCAGCGCAACTCCTCGTCGCACTGTTCAATCGGCGTCTCCATTCCTTCACGAATGGATTCACGCATTCCAGGTTGTGAGAGCAGATATATCGTCTCCTGAATAGCCCGCCAATCTTCTTCAGAGACAAGCACTCCATTAGCCGTCTCACACAAAATCTGAATCGGCTCGTGAGAACTTGCTGTTTCACCGAGCAGTGTGGATAAGTTTTTCCCGGCATCACCAGCGGCGATCGATTTCATAATTTTCTACCACATCAAAAATATTCGCAGGTCAACATGGAATGAGCCATTCATCAAGACTATCCACCAACCAAAGTTCCGTCAATCGGATTTCGTAGAACGATCTCCGATCCCCACCTTCCCCGGCCCGAATATCCCCTTCCCTAGCGTAAACTTCAACTTCTTAATCCCCGCCTTCTCCAGCTTGATTGCGTCGACTGGGGCTTGGGCTTCGCCGGCAAGTTCACCGTTGATGTAGACCCGCATCACGCCATCATCCAGTTCGAATTTCAGTCGTACGGGCTTCTCCTGCCAGCCAACCTGCACCGCAAGGTTTCCGGGTAACTCCAGACGATAAGGTCGGCCGTATTCTTCCCAGACGTCGTCGGTCAGCCAGTCGAACCGGGTGTCGCGTTGCGGCGTCCCCTTTGCCGACGTGGTAAGATACAACGCGCTCTCCATCGGGATTAATCCCGTCACGCGATGACCCCAGTTGTTGTAGACGAGTTCCGTGCCGTGCTTCGCGTTGTACTGCATGATCTCGGCTTCCCAGGGATGCCCCACCTTGTCGCTTGGTTCAGGTTTCGAGAACATCCGCCGTACGAACTGCCATTCGTTTTCATCGCGATCGTAGCGCCACAATTCGGCCCACGGCCAGACACCCACGAACAATTCGCCGCGATAGATTGTCGAGGTTTGTGCTTCGCGGGCGTAACTGGCGACGTTCGGCATCTGCGGCGGCCAGTTGTCACGTTCGGTGATCGTCTCGCCGTCCCAGTTCCAGATGTGTCCCGAAGGATATTCCGCCAGCAACAGCTCGTCACCGAAGTTCAACATCGAATAGACCTGCCGACTCCCCGACGTTTTATTGGGAAGGGCCGTCTTCCACATTCCATTTTCGAAAACATAGATTCCTCCGTGATTCGAAACCGTCAGTACCTGCTCGCGATATTGTCCCCACGCGAACGGCGTTTCTCCTACTTTTTCCAGATCGTGCGTTATCGCTTTATCGAGGTCGATTTTTTCTCCACTCTTCGGATCCCACGGCACGGCGTGCAATTTGGTGAATCCGCCGACATCGACCTTATGAGCGTGATACCACGAAAGATGACCTTGAGCATAATAAAAATTGTAATAGCG
Source organism: Planctomycetota bacterium (assembly GCA_027618475.1). Taxonomy (GTDB): domain Bacteria; phylum Planctomycetota; class Planctomycetia; order Planctomycetales; family Planctomycetaceae; genus JAQCEJ01. The sequence goes on from JAQCEJ010000025.1 coordinate 43,836, forward strand.
GCCGACGTCCGGAGCGTCGAGAATGACCTCGCCGTCGTACTTCACGATTCCGCCATCGAACCATAGCGTCTTGCCGGCAACGGAGGTCAACTGTCCTCCCCGATCCTCCACGAACGATGAAAATTCATCGTCGAGTTCCCATGCCTTGTTATCGGGATTCCACCACCGCAACACGGGATCGCTGTCGAAACTTCGTGCGAACAGACGGCCCGTAAAATTGAATGGGTAAGCCCCGCCATCTTCACCCGACCGGGGGAGCGGCGTGACGTCAATTTTTTCGGCAGCGTCGTTTTTCGCAGGCCGCACAAAAAACTGCAATGTCTCGCGATCGGTTCGATATCGCGTATTATAGACACCGACGAAACCGGCACCGAGTCGAACGCGACCGCTTTCGTCGCGGGCTTCGAAAATCGTCCCATAGTTTTGTCCACGATCGGGGCCGAAGTCGATCTCTGCTTCAATTTCGATCCCGGCAATACTATTGACCAACAGACTCACAACCACCGCGAATGACATGACGACTCCAAATTCAAATGGCTCGAAGAGTAACGGGTTCAATCGGCGACCCGGAGATGCGTCGCCCGCTCGAATTCAATATACTGGTATTCGCGGCAGATGTCCTCTTTGACGCCCTCACGATTTCGATAAAGGGAAACTCATGCGACGTTTTTTTTTGATTCTGACGCTCGCCTCGACGATGACGTGGTCGCTTTCGAGTGTTGCCGGTGAAGCGCTGCGTGTCGGCACATTCGACATCGATGCCTCGCCGCCGATCGGCAGCATGATGGCTTACGACCCTGTCAAGGGGGTGCAGACACCGTTGACTTGCCGTGGCATTGTTGTTTTGGGTGGCGAAAAACCAATCGTACTCTGTGCGCTCGACTGGATCGGAATCGGCAACGACGGAAATCGTATCTTCCGCGAGAAGATCGCCGAAGCCGCAGGGACCGATTATCATCACGTTGCCGTACACACTTTGCACCAGCACGATGCTCCCCGTTGTGATTTTTCGGCGAACGACATTCTTGCCGATTACAGTTTATCGGATTACGGGTTTGATACGAATTTCGCACGAGACGTCATCCACCGAACGGCAGACGCCGTAACACTAGCCATTGTACAGGCGAAACCGGTTACACACTTGGGATTGGGGACCGGCATCGTCGAAAAGGTCGCCTCCAATCGCAGAATTCTCGGCCCCGACGGCAAGGTCCAGCACATTCGCTGGACGGCGACGACCGATCCGATCGTTCGTGCGTTTCCCGATGGGACGATCGATCCCGCCGTCAAATTGATAGCGTTTTATGACGAAGACGAAAAACCATTTGTGGTGCTCACCTATTATGCGACGCATCCGCAAAGTTATTACCGCACGGGGCTGGCGAATCCCGATTTTCCCGGACTGGCCCGTAATGCGCGGCAGGAAGAGACCGGCGTGCTGCACGTACACTTTAACGGAGCGGGCGGCAACATTGGCGCGGGGAAATACAACGATGGCTCACACGAAAATCGCCAGGTTCTCGCCGACCGCGTCGCCACCGGCATGAAGCAGGCGTGGGAGAATATCGAAAAACATCCGATCGCCGCGAGCGACGTCGCATGGACTTACGAACCCGTCGTGCTCCCCGCCGCCGATCATTTGAACGAAGCCGAACTGTTGTCAATCATTTCCGACGAAAAGGCCGACCCGCAAAATCGATTCTTTGCCGCGAATAAATTATCCTGGCTCAGGCGTTGCGAGAACGGCGACACGATCGATATCGGCTGCCTGAAACTCGGTAACGCTCGCATTCTGCACATGCCGGGTGAATTGTTCGTCGAGTATCAACTCGGTGCACAACAGGTGCGTCCCGATTTATTCGTGGCCATGGCCGCCTACGGCGACTACGCCCCGGCGTACATCGGCACCGAGATCGCCTATGAAGAAGGAGGCTACGAGACGAGCCCGAGAGCTTCTTACGTAGCCCCCGGCGTCGAAAAGGTTCTGATGGATGCAGTGAAAAAGCTGCTGACATCGAAGGAAAACTAATACTTATCGTTTCCGCTCAAAGGTCGGAATATGCGTGAATGAAATTCGCGTAGGAGCCTGTTCGGCCGCGCCGTGCATTCCTCCAAAATACAGACTATCTGCACCGAACCGTGAATTGATGCGATCCATCGTCGAGGCAAGGTCGTTTCGTCGACGATCATCGTCAAACAACAGTTGCGGTATCCGGGTGTGATGAATCAGGTCTCCCAGGACGACGCCGACCTTTACTGCCGTCTGCGGAGGCCTCTGCTCCCACAATTCGAGCATGGTTCTGAGGAGGGTGAGCGTATCCTGCGAGAGCGGGATTTTCGTTTTCGCGTTCCACACCGGCCGATCAAAAAATTCAATCTGCACGCTGATCGTGCGAGCCCAGTAACCGATCTGCCGCAAGCGAGATGCGGCTTTATGCAACATCCGCACGATCACCTGTCGCGCTTTCTGTCGCGTTCTATATTGGGGAGCAAGAACGTGTGAATGCCCCAACGACTTCCGGCAGGTTTTCGGTTCGGGAAGATCGCCGCCGCGCAACCAGTTCCACCATCTTCCTCCCCAGACTTTGCTCCCCCAGATTTGCGAAAGCTGGTCTTCCGACAGTTGGCAGAACTGTTCCATGGTGTGAATGCCAACGCCGTGCAACCGGCGTTCCATACGTGGACCGACGCCGGGAAGATCGGACAAGGAGAGCGAATATAATTGTTGCGGCAATTCTTCGGACTCGATCTCACTCAATCCGTCGGGTTTTCGAAGATCGGCGGCGACTTTCGAGAGAATGACATTCGGCCCCAGACCGATCGAGCATTTCAGGTATTCGCCCAGTTTGTGGCGCATAACCTCCTTGATCTTGAAAGCCAGTTGCCGGGCACGGTCGGGTTCGCATTCGCTTCCCATCAATCGGCAGACGACCTCATCGATCGAGCGGACGCTTTGCACCGGAAGACAACTCTCAACCGCTTCAACCATCCGATGATGCACCTCGACGTACAACTCCGGACGGGCTTCGACCAGGCGGATCTGTGGACAGAGTTTACGAGCCTCGCGAACCACCGTCCCGGTTTTTACCCCGAAATTTTTGGCTTCGTAACTCGCGGCAATACAACAGGTTGTCTCGGCCTTCATGGGGATGACGGCAACCGGCCGATGCCGTAATTCGGGCCGAAACTGCTGCTCGACCGAGGCGAAATAGGCATTCATATCGAGAAAGAGATAGCGCAACGGCATGAGGGATGTTTCCGCAATTACCCAGAAATATGTACATAATATCACATTATCTATATCGGTTCTAATGTACACTTTCAATGGCGAAATGGCCTCGCTGCGGAAATATTTTCAGGATCGCATTCCAGAGCCGGCAAAACGATAATGAATGCCGTCACCACGTCTCACGCAACACCGCCTATCAAGCCCATCACCAAAATCGTATCGAGCGAATGAATGCGCTCGCGGAAGTCGCGAAATCGATATGATGAGACTCAGCACGTTCGACTATTCCAAGGATGTTGTTGGATGTAAGATGAAGGTGAAAGGTCGATAGCTTATGGTAACCATTCGTTATACCGGTGACGCCCTGTGGGACAGAATTGAGCGGGCCGTGCAAAAGGTAAAGGATCGACTGCAAAGAGTAGCACAGGCACTCGACGCGGCGGGTGTTCCCTACGCCGTCGTCGGTGGCAATGCCGTGCAAATCTGGGTGGCTCAAATGGACGAGGCGGCGGTCCGCAATACGAGGGATGTCGATATTATTCTCAATCGCGACACGCTGCCTGCTGCGACTCGCGCCCTCGAACAGGCGGGGTTTGTCTATCAACATGTGGCCGGAACGACGATGTTTCTCGACGGCCCCGACGCGAAAGCGATCGACGCCGTGCATGTCGTCTTCGCCGGCGAAAAGGTGCGTCCGGAGTATCTTGAAGCCGTCCCCGCGATCGATGACGCCGAGACAATCAAGGGAGTGCGCACGATTTCGCTCGAATCGCTGGTGACGATGAAACTGACGTTGTTTCGCCTGAAAGACCGCGTCCATCTGATGGACATGATCGGAGTCGGCCTGATCGATCAAACGTGGGTCGAAAAGCAGCCGGATGAACTTCGATCTCGTTTACAGGAATTGATCGACAACCCGGACGGTTAAGCGCACGCTGGTTTCATAATCGTCAGCTTCATACGGACCATGTCATGTTTGTCATTTCGATTCGACGGCGTGTCCCAGTCATTTTGATCCTTTTATTTTGGCTCATTTCGCCCGGTTTTGTCCACGCGCGCGATCTGCACGTCGACCCGGCAAACGGCGACGACGCACACGACGGCATCTCTCAACCCGTGAAAACGTTCAATCGCGTGCTGCGTCTTGCTGAAGCGGGGGATACGATTCATCTGTTGCCGATCGTTTATCACGACTGGTTTGGCATCTTCGATAAATCGGGCGAACCCGGAAAGCCAATCGTCATCGATGGACACGGAGCGACGCTCGACGGGTGTGATCGGCTCGACCCCACGGGGTGGCATGAGGTCTCCCCCGGTTTGTTTCGGCACGACGATCTTTGCCCGCTGACCGATGCGATTATCGCCCGCTGGTTTTTCTTGTGGGATGGCGAAATGAACCGTATGCATCGCTGCTCGAAAGGACCGAGCGAACCGCTGAAAGCACCGAACGATCTTGCCCCCGGCGAATGGACTTTCGTGAAAGACGAGTCGCGCGAGGCACGTCCCGGTTATATCCATGGTTCGTTTTACATCCGTTTGCCCAAGGGACAATCGCTCGACGACGCCGATATTCACATTCCGTATCGCGTCGCCGGTGTGCTGATACACGGCGACAGTCGACATTGGATCGTGAAGAACATCACGTCGATCCATCCTTACAATGACGGTTTCAATCTTTCCGATTGCCGCGACATCGAATTCGAGAACATCCGCGCGATCGATTGCGGCGACGACGGGATCAGTGCACATGGCAATTGCCAATATCGCGTCAAGGGCCTCACATCGATCGGCAACGCGACCGGCATTTGCGATACGGGGAGCAGCCGGACACGTTACGAAAACGTTTACATCCGCGACTGCGAGGGGTTCGATTTGTTCTTTTTGAACAACGGCCGGTATTCGCTGAAAAACGCCGTCGTGCTCTCGTCGGCCGCAAAGTCGTTGTATTTGCAAGGTGATGAAAACCCGATCTCGCCTTGCGACTGTTCGTTGGAAAACGTCCTGTTTCGCAGAGTGAAAGGACTCAACGAGGTTCGCGTCTCTCCCAACTGCCGGTTGACGGCGAAACGCTGCACGTTTCTCAATCTCGACCTTCAGGCGACGGGGGGAGACGTCGATCTGGAAGAGTGTTACCTCGGCGGATGGGTCGACGACGAAACGCCGCGGGCGATGCGTGTGCATCTCTGGCCCGACGCCACATGGCGCGGACAGAGGAACGTTTACGTATTCGAGTCACTACGTCTGGGGCAGGAGACATTTACGGCTGAGACCTTCGAGAGGTTTCGTGAGCGGACGGATTCCGATTTTGAATCTCGCTGGATGTCGGTCGAACCCGCCGCGCTTGAAGAGTCGGGAATCGGTGCCGACATGACAAGTCTGAAATCGCTGATGGAAGCGAATGTGGTCCCCTGAACGGCGATGAATCCCGTGATCAGTCGGCGTCGGTATCGATCGTCACCCAATTCGCCCCGATGATCTTGCCGTGATGGTTATTGCCGGACGAATCGGTGAGCACGTCGCCCTGACCCTCGTCGAAATGGTACAAGACAATTGCTGCTTCATCGGCATTAAGATGCGACTCGGGAGTAAATTCACCCTGGTAACGGCCCCCGTTCGAGATGCGCAACTCGTCGATCGTTCCTTTGAAATACCGCGTCAACGTTTCACCATCTGAGCCGACGGCGGCACCGAGCAGAAATGCATCGAGCTTTGAGGGAATAACATTGGGGTCGGGAGGCGTCACATCGGCATCGCTGCGTGTCCCGCCGCTTCGCTGCAACTTGCCGTCGACGTACAACCGCAGCGTTTCTCCTTCCCAGACCAACGCGGCATGATGGCGGGTATCGTAGTAATCGGTCCGCTTATCCACGCGTGTAAACCAGTAATAGATCGTGTTGGTGATCCGCCGATCATGCACCATCTCGAACCACGCCTCATTCGGGCGGTCTGCGAGAACGTGAAAGCCGCCTAACGTCGCCGGATTGAAAGCCGAAATCACGGCGTCGGTTCGCGACTCAACGGTCGACGAATCGGTTTTCTCGCCGGAAAATATAGTAAACCAAACTTCAACCGTTCCAGTTCCCTTGGGATCGATTGGAAAAACGGGAAGTCGAACGTGGTCGTTTTCGCCGTCGAATTTGAGAGCACCGTTCGCATCGTTTTGAGGGACAGAAACATCACTCTTCACCCACTTCGCCCCGATAATCTTTCCGTGATGGTTATTGCCTGACGAATCGGTGAGCACATCGCTGCCGACTTTTGCGAAATCGTAGATCGCCAGCGTGTCGGCGTCGGCGGTGAGTTGTACTGCCGGAGTAAAATCGTCTTCGTAGCGTCGACCTTCTGAAATGCGGACGTCTCGCATCTCGCCGTCGAACCAGCGCTCGCCGTCGTGCTTGAGTTTGTCGTTCGGGCAACCACCAATGTAGAGACCTCCTTCGGTCGGTTGGAGAACAAAATCGATGAGATAAATGGACGTTTTCTTTCCATCGATGAATAACTGCATTTGATCTCGTTCGTATGTCGCCGCGAGATGGACCCACTTTTCGGGGACGATCGTGGTATCAGATTGCATGAGGAGAGATCGGTTGTTGTACCTTCTGCCGACTCCCCAGGTGTTGCCCGACTGATAGATCGTCAACCAGTTCGGCCCCAGCCAGCTGAAGAGATTCGCAGTATCGGACGCTGCACGGGGTCTGACCCAGGCTTCGAGTGTGACGGATTGATCGTCGACATCGGGGAGACTCTGCACTTCGACGTAATCGCCATCGCCGCCGAAGATGAGAGCAACAGATTTTGCCTTCATGGGAGACGGGGCACGGAGCAACCGCCGCACGTCGTCGATCGACAGCGCCACACGAAAACCATTGTTTCCTGTCGCCACGTCTCGCGGGAGCTCCTGCCGGGTCGATGCGCGACAGTAGACCTGCCAGCAGTCCATCGCGCCGCCGCGGTTGACGGCGGCGTCATGGTCGGTTTCAATGGGGTCGGTGATCGCATCGGTCGTATAGGGTCTTAGTCGCGTGTCGGCACAGAACTCCCACACATTGCCGAGCATGTCGTACAACCCGAATGCGTTTGGTTGAAATTGTCCGACGGGTGCCGTCACCAGATAACCGTCGCTGAGTTTGTCACCTTCGCCGGTGCCGAAGAACTTCTGCCACTCGGCATCTTGCAAATTTCCGAGTTCTGTCAACCGCGCGACCTCATCGCCGAGATAGAACCGCGTTGTGGTTCCCGCGCGGCAGGCGTATTCCCACTCGGCTTCAGTGGGGAGTCGATACGTCGCGTCGCCGCTCAACCAACGGCAGAAGGCATGGGCGTCGTTCCAGGTGACGAGCACGACGGGATGCCGGTCGTTCTGCTCGAATCCGGGGGAGTTCCACACGAATGCTGGCTCGACTCGCATCTCTTTGGTCGCGAGGTCGACTGATTTTCCCCCTTCGCCCGTGCGTTCGGCATCGGTGCGATAATCGGTCGCATTGACGAACTCGGTGAATTGCCCGCGTGTGATTTCAGTCGAGGCGAGGTAGAACGGCTGCGAAATCGTCACTTCGTGTTGAGGTTTTTCGTCGGGTTTTGCCACGGCATCGCTTGCGGACGCCCCCATCATGAATCCCCCCGGCGGGATGAGGACGAACTTCATGCCGATCGAGTTTGTGTATTCGATCGGCACGCCGAGATGGGCCGCCCAGGCTTCTTGATGGGCCCGAGCGGTTGCGCTATCGAATGGGGCAACTGCAGGCGGTGGGGAAGTGATTACGTCACGATTGACGGAGTGGGCTTGACTATCGGCAGTTCGAATACTTTCTGACAGCGACTTCTTGACGGCATCGACCGATAGCGTGATGCGAATGCCGTAATAATTCCGAGCTTCGCGACCTTGCGGCAATCGACTGGCAGAGCGACTCACCGGTGCGACTTGAAAGATATTGCCGCCGCGAATCATCCCTAGCGATTGGAACGAAAAAGAACTTTGTGGGTCGATAGAATTCGATTCGCGTCGCATCTGATAGCAGTCGGCGTCCCACGAATCTTGCACCAACTCACTTACGTTTCCATGAATGTCAAACAACCCAAAAGGATTTTCTTGCAACTCGCCGACTGCGTGTGTTCGAACTTTGGCATTTTCTTTCGACCATCCTGCCTGCTTAAGGTCTAGATCGCTGTCGCCAATCCAATATTTCGATGTCGTTCCTGCGCGACAGGCGAATTCCCATTCGGCCTCCGAAGGCAAGCGGTATCCATTACCCGAAAGCAGAGAAATATCATCTATTTTCCGAATATAACAGGGTTGTAAATGTTCGGTCGAAGAGAGTGATAAACAAAATCGGACCGCATCATCCGTCGAGATCGACTCGACAGGGTAATTCTCTGTATCGATCTGATCGATTACATTTTTTCTCCCCATACCTGTCTCGGAAAAATATGATGGATTCTCGCCTGTGACCCGTTTGTACTGGCTTTGGGTGACTTCATAAGCAGAGAAATAATGTGGTTTTGTTAATACGACCCGATGTCGTGGTCCCTCGCTTTGAATGCGCTGTTTCACGTCGTCATTTCCGCCCAATGAAATTGCTTCTTCTATTTGTTCGGCCGAACTCCCCATCATAAATTCCCCCGGCGGAACAAGGATGAACTTCATGCCGATGCTGTTTGTGTATTCGATCGGCACGCCGAGGTATTTCGCCCATTCCTCTTGATGCGTTTTCGCCTGCTGTGCATCAAAGGGAGCAATCGCCGGTTTCGGAGCGTCGGCGGGCCAGCCATGCCACGCTTCGCTGGAGGGGGATGTGTTGACGACCTCGGCATCTTCAATCGGAATCGGCTCTGACGATAGCGAAATGATCATCACCACCAACATGACGACTGCCGCCGGAATACCCGCGGCAAGTTGAAGTTTTCGCTGCTTCCACCATGGTGGTGACGAATCAGCGACCGCCGTAATGGGTTTATGCAGGTCTGCCTTCGTCATCCGCGTCAACGTGTGAGGGTCGGTATCGGCTGCCGGTTTTTCTCCCGACGCCTCCTTCATTGCCGTCACGCCGCGGTTCGGGGCGGTCTTGCCGGTCGGTTTGGAACTCTCCGACGACGGCAAGATCCGCGACGGTCGGCTACCGATTTCCTGAAGAAAACTTTTCAGCTGAGAATCTTCCGATCGGATCGACGACAGTTCCGGTGCAACCGCTTCGCCACGCTGGCATTTTTCGAGATCGGCGATCACTTCGGTCATCGTCTGGTAGCGGTCCGCCGGTTTCTTGGCGATCATTTTTTGAAAGATGTGGTCCAGAGCGTGGCTGATCGAACGGGTGGAAACCTCGGACGGCAACTGTTCGCGTAACGAGGGGATCACCGATTCGCGATGCGCGACGAGTTTTTCCATAATCGTCGAGCCGGCATACACCGGCTTGCCGGTCAGCAGATAGTGCAGCGTGCAACCAAGACTGTAGATGTCGCTGCGCGCATCGGCATGCTTCGTGTTAAGCGCCTGCTCGGGAGACATGTAATCGACCGTTCCCATGACCGTGCCGGTTGCCGTCAGTTCGGCTTGAATCGACTGATCGTCTCCTTCTTCGATGCGTGCCAGGCCCATGTCGAGAATCTTGACCGTCCCCTGACGATCGAGCAGCAGATTCGACGGTTTGATATCGCGATGAATCACGCCGCGACGGTGAGCGAATTCCAATCCTCGCGCGGCATGCAGGACACAATAGATCGCCGAATCGACCGGTGACGGTCCGGTTTTCTTCACCATCTGCGAGAGGTCGTTGCCGTCGACGAATTCCATCACCAGATAATGCGTACCATCAGCTTCGTCGGCGTCGAATGCCGTGACGATGTTGGGGTGGGTGAGTTTTGCTGCGGCTTGCACTTCGCGATGAAAGCGGGCAATGGCATCAGCGTTGTCGACAACTTGTGCCGGTAACGTCTTGAGCGCGACGATGCGGCGCATCCGCTTATGCTCGGCTTTGAGGACCATTCCCATCCCCCCCTGCCCGAGCTTATCGAGGATGACGTAATTGCCGAGAACGAGTTTTTTGTGATCTCCCTTGATGAGCGACTTCGCCTGCCATGCCGTGAGATGTTTCTCGTGGACGAGGTATTTTGCCAAATCCTCGCCGTGCTGAGGTTTTGTGCCGGGCGGGATGTTGTCGATAAATGCTTGAACTTCCGCCGCTGTAAACAGGCCGGATGAAACTAATCGTTGTGTGAAGTCGTTGAGAGACAACGGCATGGGAACCCGATTCCCAGAGAAATGGTCGATAAACAAGCGAAATACCGACTGGCTATCATAATCCAAGTCTCGGCTGTTGTCAGCGATCCGGTTCCAATAATCAAAGGCGGCTTTTCAACAATTGGCAGAACGCGCGTAGAAATGGAGCGTGCTGATGCCAGCCGCGCGAGCTTATCAGGTTGCCATCGATCACGACGTCTTCGTCGATGAATTCGCCTCCGAACTGCGTGATATCAAGCTTGCATTTGGGGACGGTCGTTCCCTTTCGACCGACAAGGCACCCTGCAGCAGCAGGTATTTCGACGCCGTGGCAAAGCATCCCGATCGGCTTTTCGGCCTCGAAAAAATGCCGTGTGATCCGAAGCAGGTCTTCGTCGTAGCGGAGATACTCCGGTGCTCTTCCCCCCGAAAAGAACGCGGCGAAATACTCGTTGGGATCGACATCTTTAAAAGCAACCGTTGCCCGCACGTGATACGCCGGCTGCTCGCGGGTGATGTCCCACGTGACAACACTGTCGGGAGGAATTTCATGCATGACTCCGTGATACAACCGTGCTTCCGGTCCGGCGACTACGACGTCGTACCCTTCTTCCTGCAAGCGAAAAAAGGGATAGAGCGTATCCATCACTTCAGTGCCGTCGCCGATCGGAAGAAATATCTTTCGCTTCATCTGTGTGCTCTCTTTCGTTTTCGCTTAATCCAGCGGTGCTTCGTCGATACGACCTTTGATCGCCCCGAGTTGTTCTCGCTCGGGGCGAGATTTGTAATAGGGATCGAGCGGGTAACACCCCGAGACCATGCCATTGCGCGGGGCGGTGGTGCAATCGCTAAATGTACGGCAGATTTTCTTACGTGACAGGCGCTGGCCCGAAAGCACGTCGGCAGGGAGATCGGGATACGACAATACCATGCGTCCGAGTCCGACGAAATCGACTCCGCCACTATGAACTACGTGTTGTCCGACGTGAGGTAGCCATTCCTGCAGATACGAATACCCCGAACCGACGACGATCAGATCGGGAAACCTTTGCTTAAGTTTCGCCGTCGCTTCGATCTGCCGTGCGACTCCCAACAGAGGATCTTCGGGAGGAAGATAACCATCGGACGGCGGAAAGGCCGCAGGACGCTGCATGTGCGGATTGTAATACGGACTACCCGCTGAAACACAAACGAGTTCGATACCGAGTTGCCTCAGAAGTTCGAGAAACATCACCGGCTCCGCCAGGTCGATACCGACACCGGTTCCATCGCCTCCGAATGCATAGCGATAATGACCGTTCGTCGCCGGGTGTCCGACACCGTCCGAGCCGGGCTGAAACGGACAGAAATCGTAGGCGCTCACACGTACGGCGATTTCCAGTTCGGGAACCTCCGCACGCACGCCGGCAACAATTTCGCGAAGAAACCGCGTGCGGTTCTCGAAGCTCCCGCCGAATTTTCCCGGGCGATCGTATGCCGAAAGAAACTCATGTCCGAGATAGCCATGACAGTGCTTGATATCAACAAACGTAAAGCCAGCCTTCCAGGCCCGTCGTGCCGCGTGGATATAGTCGTCGATCAGGCGATCGATGTCGTCGTCGGATAACAGGGTCGAATCGTCGCTTACTCCGAACCGTGCGTCGAGCAGCGGATGACGATACAGAATGCGCGGTTCCATGCGTTTCTTGTCACGCGGACGACAAAATCGTCCCGAATGCGTCAATTGCAAACCGACGAGTAGATCGTCGGTTTTTTGAAAGTGCTGCTGATGCGTCTCGATTAACAGTGTGCGCAAGCCTTCGATGTCCGATAGCGTCGCATCGTTGATGAGCAACTGATTCGGATTCGCCCGGCCCTCGTTTCGAACGGCGACTGCTTCGCCTCCCCAGATAAGTTTGGCACCGCTGAGACCGAAGTTCTGCCAGCGGCGTCGGGTCAGCTCTGTCGGTTTTCCATCGTCGGTCCCGTCCCAACCTTCCATCGGCAGAATGCAAAATCGGTTGCCTATCGATCCTCGGTTGCGAACAAGCGGTTGTGCCAGCGGCGCAGTCGAACCGGTTACGACCGCGCGATCGAATGGCAGCGGAATGCTTAACGTACTCAAATGCGATGCGAATTCATCGGCCGTCTTGAATGAAGCCACACGAGGAAACGACATCGATTCACTTCGCTTTCATCACTTTACAGACGTACCTGAACTCTTCGGAGGGATCATAGACGGGATGATTATCATCGACGCCGTGAAACACCGCCGCGAAGCGAATGCGGAATGTTTCTCCCTTCTTCACGGTCACTGCGCTCTTCTCTCCCTGCTTCATCGCCGCGCGGCCGAACGGGTTGGCGACGAACACTCCGTAGTCGCGGTTGTGCCACCACGATTCGCGAAAGTTCTCTGGATCGGTCATCAGCGTGATGCCGCAGGTGCGGCCCCCGATATTGCCTGAGTAATCGCACCACGCGGCGGGTTGCCCCCACGTTTTTTCAGCCGTGGTGACGCCGTGACTGTTACGGATGACGCCGCCGTTCTTTTCGGTAATCGCCGTTGCCACACGAGCACCGAATCCCATCTCTTCCTGATCACCGAAGACAATCTCGGAACGATCGGCATGAAAGAGAGCATCCCAGACAATCAACCAACCATGCCCCCTTTCTTCAACGATATACCGATTCGTCAAAGTGCAGAGAACGTCGTCCTCTTCCGTCCGCAATCGACACTCAGTCGTGAAGGTGATGCGGTTGTCGTGCACTTCCGGCTCTTCGGTCAAGCGTACATGTTCGATTTGTCCTTTGTTGCGCCAGAAGTCGGAACCGTTGATGTCGCCGAACGCGAGCCACAAGCCGGGATGCATCGTTTCGTGGTCGGTCGCGTCCTGCCCATCCAGCGGGGGATGATTGCGAGTGACGTTGAAGCCCGCCGGCTCGAGGACATTGGCAAAATACGGCCTGAGTATCTTCTCGTCCCGAAAGTTAAATTCAGCGAACGATCGCGGATTCTTGAATTGAAGTCGATCTTCGTGTTGAATGGCGGCGAAAAAGGGTTCGCCCGCAGCAAGAAACCCCGGCAGCGACACCACCAGCGCGAGATACGAAACGACGAGAAACAATCGGTGATTTTTCATGTTTGTCTTCCCATGGGGAATATCGATTATTGCAATAGTTTCATACTGCTGAAATCCAACCGTTCGTGAGTTTCGTGGTATGGTCAACCACGAAACTCACGAACGGACACGAATTATTATCCGGCGGCGTACCGCACCACTTGGTCGATTTCGTTCGTGGTCGCAAATCCGATTAATGCCGAAGTGACCGCTGGATGAGCCAATGAAAACTTGACCGAAGCATCCGGCAATGATATCCCCAATGGAAGCGTAAGTGCCACTTCACGTCCCCGCTGGCGATCTCGTTCGTACAAATCCATCGGAAAAAACCTGGTGATTTTCGTGTGAGCACTCGGTTCGCGATCGGCGAGAGCACCGCCGGCGAACACACGGATCGCAAACGCACCCATTCGCTGACGCTCGCAATCAGATAAGATGTTGCCGTAGTCGGAATCGTGAAATTCAGCCGATACCGTCTGCCCCGCACTGGGATTCAGCAGATTGTACGGCGTCTGTACCGTGTCGAACCGGGCGGAATGAATAACATCCTTCATCGACTTCGCATCACCGAGACCGGTCAAACCAAGAAACCTCACGACCCCTGATGATCTCAGCTCCTCAAAAGCGGCAAGCACACCGTTTGGGCCAAGTACGTCGTCGGGTGTAATCGACGTCGGTTGATCACCTCGTACAGCGGTAATCGAATTATGCAATTGCAATAATGTTACTCGCTCACATTGCAATCGTTTCAGGCTCTCGGTGAACGATCGGAGGACAAAACCGCGAATGTCGGAAATGCTCTCTTCATTCAGCCGCACTTTCGTGGCAACGTGGACTTGGTCGAAGGCACCAATCTCGACGAGAGCCCTGCCGAGTGCGGTTTCCGATTGCCCTTCTCCGTAGGTCGCCGCCGTATCAAACCAGTTCATGCCGACGTCAACAGCATGTTTCACGACGGCGATCTGTTCGTGGACATTTTTAGATTTTTCCCAACCGGAAACCGGACCGGCACCGAACGAAATGCAGGAGACATCGATTCCCGTCCGTCCTAACTGGCGATAGAGCATGTCGGTTTACTCCTGCAATCAATCGTCGATATTTCGAATATCTCTCTGACGCCGGTCAGCGAATCTGGTAGATCATCGCGAGCGAAGCCACAACCAAGAGAATCACCAGCCAGGCATCGGGCTCCAGAAATCGTTTTCGCGATTCCGCCTGATACAATTGCCCCATCAGCACGACGGTCGTGATAATCACAACGCACATGCCAGTAACAGCGTGAGTCTGCGACACCATGGGCAATAACGGCTGAGCTGAAATGAAATCGAGGATCACGATAATCGTCATATTGAACGTGTTACTGCCGAAGATATTGCCGATTGCCAGGTCCATCGCCCCGAGCCTGAGTGCAGTAATGGTCGCAACCAATTCCGGCAGCGATGTGCTGAGAGCAACCAGCGTGGTGCCGACGAACGTTCCGCCGAGCCCGGTCAGGGCAGCGATCTTGTCCGCCGAATGGGCCAAATGAGGCCCGGTCAACATGATGACAACCGCACAGACAGAAATCACCAATAACGATGTGGTAATTTCTTTCCGATCACTGGGATTCGATGCTGCATTGGGAAGACCGTCGTTGCTTTCATTTGATTTGCCGAATTTCTGATCGAAGAAAATGAGACGGGCTCCCAGCATATAGGCAATCAAAATCAACCACGAACCAATGCCAATGCGGCCGATTGACCATTTTTCGAAATGTTCCCCTAAGATAATGCTCATCGCCGCCAGGCCGGTTAAGGCAATGCTCAGCACACCCGACAGCGCATGTTTGACGGCTAAACGCGACAACATCTTCCCTGGCCGGTGGAACGTCAGATCGGCAATAGCAAGTATCAGCAGATTGAACAGGCTGCTTCCCATGAGGTCACCAATAGCCAGATCGACGTACCCCGCCCGCACCGCGCTGATATCGGTAACCAGTTCGGGAAGTGAAGTAGCCCCCGCCAGCAGAATGCTGCCGAGCAAAAGACGTCCCAATCCGGTCTTCTCTGCCAAGTCGTCGACGTAGTGGGTTAGAATCGACCCCGTCACGATAATGACTCCGGCGGATGCAATAAACGTCAGCAAAGCAGCCTGCATGGTGCCTCCTGGGATAATGGTCTCGGAAAAATCAGCCCCTTCGTGGTTCGGAACGGTTGAATCGTTCCCGAACTCTTGTTACTTGTCAACGCTCACCGAGAGACAACGATTCAATTTGGTTCATCTCTCATAACGACACCCGTGTCAAATAGATCAGCAAGAGGGACAAGATCATGGCGATTCTGGATAAGTTTTCCTTAAAGGGTCGAGTAGCCATCGTGACGGCAGGTGCCGGCCCCCAGTTCGGACAAAGCGTGAGCGCCGCACTCGCCGAAGCCGGTGCGACGTTGATCACCGCATCCCGTTCGCTCGCCGCCAACGAAGAATACGCCGAAAGTTTGAAGGCTCTGGGCTACGATGCCCACGGCATGGCCGCCGACATCTGCGATCCCGACTCGCTGCGCAAAATGCATCGCGACGTAAAACAGAAATTCGGGAAGGTCGATATTCTAGTGAACAGCGCGTTGACTCGCGACGGCCACGGCGGCGGTTTTGAAGAACAGACCCCCGAAACGTGGAAGCGCTCAGCCGAGGGGGACTTCGCCGGCCTGTTCCTGATGTGTCAACTGGTGATCCCCGACATGGTCGCGCAAAAGAAAGGCTCGATCATCAATATCAGCAGCATATACGGTGTCGTATCGAACGACCCGACGATCTATCTCGGAACAACGATGAAACAACCTCCAAGTTACACATTTGTCAAAGCGGGAATGATCAACTTCACGCGTTACCTGGCCTGTTACTACGGAAAACAGGGAGTGCGAGCGAATTGCATCAGCCCTGGCGGATATGCCAACGACCAGCCCGAACCATTTGTGGAGAACTACAACCAGCGTTGTCCGATCGGACGGATGCTGGATCACGAAGATATCAAGGGAGCCGTGGTCTTCTTAGCCTCCGATGCGTCCGAATATGTAACCGGTACCAACATGATGGTTGACGGTGGCTGGACGGCCCTCTAACAGCCCGTTGAAAATGGTGGATGATCAAATTTTGTGTGCCACGGGTGGCTTGTCCACCCGTGCTTTCCCAATGACTCACAATCACACTGCCGGACAAGCCGGAAGTGGCACCCATTTTTCAACGGTCTGCTAACTCACCATTTTCCGCCGTTCCGAGCCGTATTTCCGAGAAATTCACACGAGAATGGTGAATTTTTTGAAAAATCCGGCACACATTTCATCGCCAATGTGGGTCCATTAACAATCGAGTTGTTTCATGGGGACGGTCTGCGCGTAGAGTTGATCGAATTTCCATTCCTCTAGGATTACGCGAGAGTGTGCGAAACTCCTGTCGAATTTTGGAGATTCTTGAAGAACAGTTTCACCACCCTCTGGACTCTACAATTCCCACGCACAATGTTGGAATGCTGGCTGTCCCGCCAACTGGATTATGAAACCAGTTTTGCACATGAGACAAACGATAAAATGTGTCATTGAGGATTGACGCATCGACATGGTTCTCGAACGATTAAGTAGAAGTGGACCGAATACCGAGAACGTGCTCGAAACCGGCTCGCCGCGTATCATC
>JAQCEJ010000131.1 GCA_027618475.1 Planctomycetota bacterium
GTGGCCGCAGGCCGGATGAGGGTGCCTTTCATCGGAATGTCGAATGTCGAAATCCGAATGACGAATCAATTCCGAATGACCGAAGGTCCGAAGGACGAGCGAGAGGGTGTACCAGAAGCAATCACCTACCGGGTCGCTCCGGTTGCTTGCAACCGGAGCCGTGAAACGGCAAGAGGCCATTCAACGACAAACGAAATACGCCTCGTATCGCTGCGCGACACCGGTTGACAAGCAACCGGTGGTACCCCGCTGAAATTTCCTTCTCCCCCTGGGAGAAGGTGGCCGCAGGCCGGATGAGGGTGCCTTTCTCCGGAATGACGAATGTCGAAATCCGAATGTCGAATCAAATCCCAATGACCGAATGTCCGAAGGAGACACGAGAGGGTGTACCCGGAGTGATCACCTCAACCAAGTAACGGGTCGCCCGACCAGCACTGCATCAGGATTGCACAGTGGGGTCGCCCGGACAGCCCTGTGTCCGGGTCGCGCAGCGCTCAGAGGGTCTTCGCGGTTCACCCCGGTTGCTCCACCGGAGCGAACCCGCTTCCTCCAACATCGATTATTTGTTGTTGCAAGAAGTCAGAACGGCCGAAGACCTCGTGTGCCTGCGGCACCCGGACACAAAGCTGTCCGGGCTCCCCCTCCCTCTTGATATATCGTCAACCCATTCCGGCTCGTGTATAATTTGTTCGAGTCAGATGCCCCATACGAAAAGCTTCGACGATCTGATTCGTCATGAGACATCCGATGCACACTGGCTGGAGCCAGTGGCACGCAATGAAATGAAAAAACGGGCTTCGTTTGTCAGTGGCACAAGGCGACTGCCGTAAACGAACCAACCTATTGCCAATACATCTCCCTCGGATTCGTAGGGGCTGAATGCCGGATCGACGCCCCAAACGTGACTGATTTCTTGAGCCGCAAGTCGCTTTATGCACACCTTGCCGCGCTTGAGTGCAGCTTCTTTCCGATTGTTGATAGTAGTCACGACCGCGGCTGTAGCCACAATGGCGGCGACAATGCAAGCGAAGATCAAGGTAGGTGTCATCATGTCGGCTCCTATTTTTGAGTGGTTATGAGTTTGGACGCAGAACGCTCCGGTTCAGCGGCGGCGCGAAGCGCTGTCCGCTGAACCGGTTGTTATCCGCTGGCCCCACCGGCGTCCTCAAGCACTGGGACGAGCCTACCCGATCTGAGGGCTTCGATGGCCTCTACCCGCTTCTGGTGATCATCTGCGCTGAGAAGCCCCTCTCGGTACAGTCGTCGAAGGAACTCCTCGGCGGGGGTGGCCTGCTTCCGGCTGTTGCACTCCCAGCAGCACGCGACGAGATTCCGGTAGGTGTGGTCCTCCACTGGACCGGACCGCGGGTTCACATGGTCGAGTGAGTAGTTCGCCTCCGTGATACCGCGAAGGCACCAGAAGCAATGCCCTCCCTCCCGGCGAAGAAGGGCAAGACGTCGGTCCGGGTCGTTGAAGAAGTCCAAGGTCTCCATATCCTCTTTGGAGACCTGCGGTGCTTCCACGACGACTCCTGGAATCTCGTGAGGGAGCAAGACCACCAACGCTGTTCCCTGAGCAGACCGTTCCACGATCCGAATGCAGCCCTTACGTTCGAGCGTCCGGAGCTTGTCGGAAATGACGCGCTGAGATGGCGGGCTGCCCTTCTTGCCCATGCCAGCACCAGTACGAGCTTGGATGGTTCGCGTACCGACGGTGATCTGACGTCTGCCTTCCAGTCTCGTATGGCGGAACAGGTAGTGGTAGATCATCTGCTCGTAGCAGTCGAGGCGAGGCGCGAGGAAGTCCTGGACTTGCTCGACGACCTTCCGGAGATCAACGCTGTCGCTCATTCATCCTCGCCTTCATGCGGATAACTAAGGGATAGACAGAATATCATTCTGCCTATCCCAAGAATAAATTTCAATTGCGAAGTTGTTTTTCAGCTTTTTCACGAGGACAGGCGAAAGTCGAAGTGCATCGCGGGCTCCCAATCCCTCAAGACATCTCGTCAACCCATTCCGGCTCGTGTATAATTTGTTCGAGTCAGATGCCCCATACGAAAAGGCTCCGACGATCTGGTTCGTCATGAGACATCCGATGCACACTGGCTGGAGCCAGTGCCACACAATGAAATGAGAAAACCGTCTGCGTTATCTGTGGCCAGCGCGCCACTGCTGACGGCTTTGGATCAGCAGTGATTCTTCTCCGAAATCGACAAATCCACTGCTGATTGCAGAGCCATTCAGAAGTGCCACACGGCGGAACCCATATCATGATTGTCAAAATTTCTGATGAGCGTGAACGCGAGCACGTGCCCAATCAACAAAATAGAATGTTGATTTCGTCGGCGGTCGTTCTACTCGTTGTTGCGTGGGGCATCGCACAATATCCACCGATTTCTAGATTTCCTGCCAGCACAAATGTGTCGATCAGCAAAAACCTGTTGATTGCCGGTGCGTTCCCCTGGTTTCTGCAATGGGGTGCGATCGTCTGTGCGATGGTTGCCGCGTTTGGTTGGCAGACGCACAAACGGGCTGGGGAAATCGCTATGGCTGTGTCGCTGACATTTGCCATCATTTGGTGGGGTGGACTCGCACTGTGGTTTCGTGGGATGGAGCCGCTGAATACGATAGTGGAAGCGGTATCGATGCAAATCAATTCGGCATTTGGAAATCTTAGTCTGATGGACCATATTCTATTTCACGGCGTCGGGCCGCTCGTCGGTCCGTTACAACTGCGCGGCCCCTCGGATCTTGGCGGTTGGAATTTTCTGTCTGTCCTCGGGTCAACAACGTTGTTGGTGGGCTATCTCTTTTTCGTCGGCCGGCGATTCGGTCACCTGGAATTCACATCGACCTCCCCACGAGATTATGTGCGAATGACGCTCGCCTGTTTGCCGTTTACCTTCGTGCCGATTGTCGCTGGGCTTGTGAGAGGTATGCGGTAACTGACCATCGGGCGCAGCGGAGCTGCGAAGACTTGCGTCCCCAAGCGGAGCTTGGGAACGAGGATACATCTTTATATCATCAGGTAGGAGCGATTGATGAATCGCGTGCACGCTTGGGCTGCAATTTTGTTATTGCCATCGCTCATAATCTTTATATTAATTTTAAGTGGTGCATTTAACGAGTGGAATGCAATTGTTCCGAATCAATATAAATTGTGGGTGCTGTGGGGTTTTATGGGGACGTACATGTTATGCACGTTTATTTTGGGAAAGTCGAGATTGGCAAAGCCGCCCAAGGCCGATGAGCATAAATGACACTGGCGCCCGATGGTCACTGACCATCGGGCGCAGCGGAGCTGCGAAGACTTGCGTCCCCAAGCGGCGCTTGGGAACGAGAATTTTTTCCCAATCCCCAATCCCTAACCCCCAGCCCCCACGCACGTCTTCACCGCGTTCACGAGGTATTCCATCTGTTCCTGCGTATTGTAAATGTACGCCGACACGCGGAGATAAACCCGGTCGCGGAAGGTTGTCACCAGGACTTCGATTTTGTAATCGTCCCATAGTTTTTGTTGCAGCGGGTGGAGCAACCCCGGCTTCGATGTCGGTTGGACGGAATCGGGGAGCGGGATCGAGACCATCGTGCTGTACCATGTCGGGCTGTCGGTCGTCAGCGGGGCGTTGGTCGAGAGTTTGAGGAGTTCTTCGCGGGTGAATTGCACGAGGGCATGGCCGTGATCGCGAAATCTGTCGAGGCCGAATTCTTCGAGGAACTCAATCGCCGTCGGGACCGTCAGAAACGCCGAGGGGTCGCGGGTTCCCATCCATTGAAACTCGTCCTTCCACGAGGGGGGATTGCCGCCGAGACTCTTCCCCCAACTGACAATCGGCGAAACGAGTTCGTTCTGCCACTTCGAGTGCACATACAAAAACCCGGTGCCGAACGGAGCACTCAGCCATTTGTGGCAACTGACGCAGTAGTAATCGCAACCGATCTCACTCAAGTTCACGGGTAACATGGCGAGAGCATGCGGACCATCAACACAGACGCGGATGCCGAGTTTCTTTGCACGTCGGCAGATCTCCTGTACCGGAAAAATCACCGCCGTCGGCGAAGTCACATGGCTGACGACGATCAGCTTCGTCTTCTCGGTAACGCCGGCGAACAGCGAGTCGATCATCTCGTCGGTCGAATCGAGCAGCGCAGGCATTTTGGCCGTCACCAGTTTCGCGCCGGTTTTATCGCAGACGTGACGCCAGATGCGCTGCACAGCGCCGTATTCGTGATCGGTCAGCAAGACTTCGTCACCCGGTTCAAGTTTCACGCTCGCGGCGACGATGTTCATCGCGAACGTCGCATTATCGACCCAGATCAGATTGTGCGATTTTGTCCCGACGAATTTCGCGAGTTGTTCGAGCGAACCGTCGAGATGTCCCTCGAATTGCCGGATGAGAAAATCCATCGGCTGGCGTTCGAGTTTGTCCATCCACGCTTTGCGAGTGCGATGCACCTGATACGGCGACGGGCCGAACGAACCGTGATTGAGAAACGTCACATCGGTCGGCAGCATCCATTCGCGACGCCATTGTTCGATGTCGTCATTGCTCGTTTCATTCACATTCATCGACGACATGGTCATTCCTCGGTGCAAGGTTGCGGTTCGGCTCGGGTCTCCGCGAACGATTCGACATCCGACTCGATGTTCACAACATGATCGGCAGCGCTCAGTATTCCATCGGGAGTTGCAATATGGGCCATTTCTGCCATCGCAGGGTTATCGTCCACAAGGGGACGAACTTCAAGTGAGGGGACATCATCAATCAACGGTTGTTCGATCACCCGCATCGATTTCCAGCGACCCTGCTGAAACCGCGTCATAAAGCCGATGCCCAGCACGATGATGTACGCGCTGCACGCCCCCCAACTCGTCAGCAGATTGCCGTCGAAATACTTCCAGGCGATATATGTCGGCAGCACCATAATCGACCAGCCGGCGATCAGCGAAAACCAGAGGCTGAACCGTGTATCCCCTGCCCCGCGAATCGCCGAACCGAAGACAATCGCCATGCCATCGAACAGGCAGTAGAGGGCAACGAACTTCAGCAGTGTGGGGACGAGTTCTTTAATTTCCGCGGGAGGAGCCGTTTCGCTTCCCATCCAATAGGGTGACATGATGATCTCGGGAATCAGAATGTAAACCGTGCCGCAGAGCGTCATAAACCCGGTGGTCAGCCAGAACGCCAGCCAGGTGGTTTTGACGGCGAGTTCGGGTCGACCTTCGCCGATGCGCTGGCCGACGAGCGTCATCACCGCCGTACCGATACCGAGCATCGGCAAAAACGCGAGCGTGTTGAGGTTAAACGTCAAGTTGGTCGCGGCGAGGGCGGCGGTTCCGAGTTTGCCGATGAGCAAGATGAAGACTGAAAACCCGGCGACGTCGCTGAGAAATGTCCAGCCGTTGGGGAGTCCGTATCTCACCAGACGAGCGAAGAGATCGCGGTCGAGTTTCCAGTGATAAAAAAAATCGTACGCTTTGACGCGCGGAGATTTCACCATCAGCCACATAAACAGCAGGCAACCCAGCGCTTGCGCGGCGACGGTGGCCCACGCGGCTCCTTCGATACCCATCCGCGGCGTAAAAAACGAACCGAAAATCAGCAGGCAATCGAGCAGAAGATTGATGCAAACGGCGAACAGGTTGACTCCCATCACCACGCGGCTCGAACCGATGCCGCTGAAGAAACTCGACATCACCGAAGTGGCCAACATGGGAATCGAACCGATGCACATGATGCGGAAGTAAACCGCTTCGAGATGCTGCACTTCCGGTTCGTGCCCGATGGTCGCGAAAATCGATTCGGAAAAGGGCACACACACCAACACGCCGCCACCGAAGAGCATCACGAAATACAATCCCTGCCACGTGACCGCTGCTGCTCGTGCGGGTTGGTTCGCTCCTTCATACTGTGCGACGAACGCGGTGACGTATGTAGCCGTCCCGATCGCCAGGCTCATCAGAGTGAAATGCAACATCGCCGAGGGCATCGCTGCGGCGAGCGCGTCGGTCGAGTACCACGTGAGGAGAATGCGGTCGACAATGTTCATCAGCGACAGCGACCCCGACCCGAGAATAAGAGGCCAGGCGACGTGCAGCAACTCGCGCAACGACCCGGCCTGGGCAGGTTGAGACGTGTCGGGTTCCGCACTCATGTTCATTTTCCAAGAACCTCAAGTCCCAAAGCTGTTGCAGCCGTTCTGAGTTCGTCATCCAGAGTTGCTAGCGGTAGTTTTCGTCGTAACGCCAATTCCAAGTATGAGGCATCATAGGTTGTAATGCCATGTGCTCGGGCCAGCGGGAGAACGTGATCGAACTCCTGCGACAGGCAATCGAAATCGATCTGAATATCGAATGAAGCGAGCAATTGAACGAACTGCGTAGAATCAGCCACTGATATACGGTGGCGCTTTTCCGCCATCGCCAAAACGTTAGTCACCTCGAGCTTCCAGATGGGGGGCACGGCCACCGCTTCTGAAATCAGTCGCTCTTGAATTTTCGTAATTTCGACTGTGGTTTCGTCGCCAAAGCACCACGCCATTGTCAGCGAGCAATCGATGATTAACGAGGGTGTCATTTTCGCCCCTCGTTCTTCAGGTCTTTAATCAAGAGCCCGTTAAGCGTATTTCGGTTCGCTAATTTTTGCATCTCTTGAATGACAATTCTTCGCGATGCTTCGGTCGGTACAGTCTGCATCGGTACCAATCTCGCAATCGGTGTCCCATGTCGAGTTATAGTGATCTCCTCGCCGTGCGAAACGCGTTCGAGTAGCTCAGAGAAGTGGGTTTTGGCTTCAAATGCTCCAATGACATCAGTTTGTGACGCTGCCATCGTCCGTTCTCCTTAGCAAGATATAAACCAGTCTACAACCAGTTTATTCTATAGGCCAGCACGATTCAAGAGGTCAAAAGCGGAACTATTGTTCGAAAATGCATGATCGTCATCGAGCCTATTTTCCGTCTCATCCGATGCCGGAATTCATCTCGGACAATTCTGGTCGATATAGGCGATAGGGAATTACGATGATTAGAGTTATCACCCAACTCTTTGCTCGTGAAACCCGCTTCGAATTGCCACGAGGTAATTCGCCGCAAACCCTTGACGCCACCCTGATTTTGCAAGATACTATCACATAAGCGATGTTGGATAATTCCTGCCCCCATTGAAGGTGCAAAATGGCTTTCACACCTGCCGGTATCCCCGCTCATCCTCAGTTGTCACGCCGCACGGCTCTTCAGATCGGGTCGATTGGTCTTCTCGGCTTGGGAATGAACCACGTGCAGGGGCTCCGCGCGCTTGCGGGTCCGGACGTCAAACCCGCTAAAGCCCGTTCGGTGATTTACATTTTCCTCTCTGGTGGATTGGCCCAGCACGAGAGCTTCGACCTCAAGCCCAAAGCCCCCGCCGAGATTCGGGGTGAATTCAGCCCGATTGATACGCAGACGCCGGGCATTCAAATTTGTGAGCACATGCCTTTGCTTGCGGCCCGCAGCAATATGTGGTCTTTGTGCCGGTCGTTGACTCATCCCTACACCGGACACTCCGAAGGGCATCATGTGATGCTCACCGGACGAACGATGATTCCCCCCGGATTCAACGGTTCGAAACCGATGCCCAGCGACTGGCCGGCGATCGCCTGCGTCGTGAATCAAGCCGCCCATCGTACAAACAATTTGCCGCCAGCTGTCGTCCTTCCCGAAACGTTGATCCATCGCTCCGGCCGTACGATCCCCGGCCAGTTTGCCGGCCACATGGGGGACCGCTGGAATCCGTGGTTCATCGAAGCCTCGGCCTTTAACGCCGTCAATTACGGGGCGTATCCCGAATACGGTTTTCATTTCGAACGGGGTAATGAGAATCCCGAGGGATGGAAATTCCAGGCTCCCAGCCTCACGTTACCCGAAGGATTTTCGAAGAGTCGTCTGGGCGACCGCTTGAATCTGCTGAATACCGTCGAATCACAGTTGCACGAACTCGAAGATCATGCCCGCATCGCCGATTTCGATCGGCAACGGCAGATGGCGGTTTCGCTACTCGCCGACCCGAAAGTTCGGCAGGCCGTCGACGTCACCAATGCCGACGATGCCGAGCAACTGCGTTACGGCAAGAACGTCTTCGGCTGGTCGTGTTTGATGGCCCGCAATCTCGTCGAATCGGGCGTGAGTCTCGTGCAGGTCAACCTCGGCAACAACGAAAGTTGGGACACCCACGAAATGGCGTTCCCGCTGCTGAAGAACAACCTGTTGCCGCCGACCGATAAAGCAGTTTCGGCGTTGCTCGACGATCTCTCTAACCGCGGCTTGCTCGATGACACCCTGATCGTCATGGCGGGAGAATTCGGCCGCACGCCGCGCGTCAGCGTCGGCGGCTCGACGAACTCCGCCGGACGCAATCACTGGGGTCCGGTGCAGACGGTCTTTTTCGCCGGCGGCGGCGTTCGCGGCGGCACAGTAGTTGGTTCTTCGGATGATGAGGGAGGCTATCCCGCCAGCGACGCCCAAACTCCCGAGAATATGGCCGCCACGATCTACAATTCGCTCGGCCTCCCTGACACGATCGCCATCCACGACGACGTCGGACGTCCGCACTTCGTCTATCATGGTTCGCCGATCGCTGCGCTGTTTTAAACTCCAATGCTATTGAGATCGCAATTCTCAGCGTCTCGTACGACGAGGGCTTGGGTTGCCCAACGCGGCGGCGAGTCGTCGTATCGTCTCTACGCCATCCTTTCTGAAATAAGAGAGAGTGCGACGGCCCCACTCTGAAGAATGTATTCCGTCACAAGTATCGGACTGATGCCGGGGATGCGGTGGCATGATAAGATTCGATCTTCGATATTAAGAGTGCGTGGGAATCAATCGCAGCCCCCCTGTGATCCGGTGAACTGCGAAATTTCGGTGAGTCGGCTTGGAGAATCCATTGAGCAAATTGACGGAAATGGCCAGGTACTTGCTCGATCGACTTCCTCTCGTCAGGCGACTTTACGAGCAAATCGAGAAAGAGGGGCTCTTTCCAGCCGGGCATTATTATTCGCCGATTCCCGATCGAGACGAATTGATCGCCCATCTAAACCCCGACCGTCGTCGTACGAAGCGACTCGACGACATCGACTTGAACGTAGAGAGCCAACAAGCAACGCTCGACGAATACAGTCGATACTACGCCGATGTGCCGTTTCCGGAAGAGCCCGACAACGCCTTCCGTTACTATTACAACAACCCCATGTTTTCTTACGCCGATGCGATCTTTCTGCATTGCTTCTTACGTAAACATGAACCGGCAAAAATTATTGAGGTGGGATCGGGCTTTTCCTCGGCGGTTCTTCTCGACACAGCCGAGCGTTTTTTTTCTCGGCAGCCCGACGTCACGCTGATTGAACCCGACCCGGTACGACTCAAACATGTGTTGAAGCCGGGGGATGAAAAACGTGTCACGATGATCGAGGAAAAAGTGCAGTCGGTTCCGACGTCACTTTTCGAATCGCTGTCACCGGGAGACCTGCTGTTCATCGATTCGAGTCATGTCATGAAATGCGGCAGCGACGTGCAGTTTTTGTTTTTCGAAATCATTCCGTCATTGCCCAAAGGGATTTTTGTGCATGTGCACGATGTTTTCTATCCGTTCGAGTACCCGCATGAATGGCTTGAGGAAGGAAGATACTGGAACGAAAACTATTTCGTCCGCGCATTCTTAGCATACAACTCGGAATGGAACATCGCCTTTTTCAATTCCTTCATCGAGCAGACATTTGAAAGCACCCTACGCGAGAAGATGCCGCTCTGCCTCAAATCCCCCGGACAAAGCATTTATCTTCAGCGGAAATTGCCTGGGTCACCCTCGGCGTCGCCAAAGTGGTGACTCACCTTCGCGCGAACCATCAATGAGCAAGAAATCGCGTGACGCCCTCAGTCATCAGTCTGCGTTGCCTTACAAGCATTCGACTGGGGCCGTGGGTGCGGTGGAACGATGGAATCCCGTTTCCGAAATCAATGGTGTCTGGTGAACGAACGCGACATCTGCGCCCCAGGCACCCGGCGAGGGATGAAGATCGTCGGTCAGCGGTGGGTGGCTGGGGCGCTCTGCCGCATTCTACCCACAGAAAACCATCGGTTGCTCCGAAATCAAACGATCGAAACACGGCGGACATAGCCCCAGTCGAACTTCGGTCGACGTCGATGTTTGGGTGGCACAGACGGTCCTCCGTCTGTGTGCCTTGGCACAAGAAGCATAAATTTTTACCGCCGTAATCGATTAAAGATATCAAGAAGATCATTGAATTGAATCACAAATCAAAAGAAACCAAATCCCGATGAATAGGTATAGGGAAGCTTGGGATCAAACATCCAATGTGCCCGAGTATGGGGATGAGCATCTCCTGTCTTCGTGCGGCGGATGAATTCATCGATTTCTTCGTGCACGTCGCGCTCTTGATGGATGATGAGCACCGAATGCGGAACCACGTGGTGTTTTTCTGCGGCTTTGGTTTCCTTTTCGTCCTTTTTCGAGTCACTGAATGGTGTCGGCGGCTTTCCCGTGGGATCAACCACCACTGGGTCGGAGACAACGAAGTGAATCGTACCAATAGCGTCGGGACGCATATTTTCCTTCCATGTCTCGGGTGCGACGAGTTGCGGCAGCGTTTTCACAAGATCGCGTGCTAACGATGTCGGCATCTTGTAGAAATGCGTGTAGACGTCGCGGCGCGAAACATCGTCGATGCGATGATCGGGACGCCTTACGATCGTTGTACGGTAACGATTTAGCAATTCCATGATTTCAAGATGGACATGAAACGTCTGCCGGACGATCATTAAATTCGGCCGGGGGAGATACATGATTCCATCACCATCGCCGGGTTCCCACAACCCCGATGTACAATCGCGCACGATTCTTGATAGTCCTCTCGCATCGCGTTCATTGTTTACAAGATCTCCGACATTGTAGATCGCCGATGTCAGCGTATCACAGGCTTGAGTATACGTCGTAATGACGATCCCACCTTCCTGAGGAACCCATGACATAGCAAGTCCAGACAACAATCGATCGAGTATGACATTCAACGGTTTATCCGTCAATTTCAGCGTCACGATTTCGTTTTGCTTTAATCCTTCCTCGTGAAGGTACACTTCATTGATTGTAAACGTCACTCCCACCTGTTGCTGTATGTGCTCGATAGCCTTATTGAGCGGGGTATCGTGAAAGTCTATCGAAATTCTTTGATTGACTTTTCCCACTACTGGATTAAGCATCGGATCGTTGAAAAAAATAACCTCACTCGGTGGATGACGCAGCGCGGCTAGCAGTTCATAAATCTCGCGTTGGACACGCTGCGTCTGGCGAATGAACAGCATCTCTGCGTCAAAATCAATCGATCCCTCACCGTCGCCGCTATCTTGCCAAAGGCCGCTGGTCTCATTCTTAATAACCTCGAATAACCCATGGGGGTTGTAGCCGACGTCGAACAGATCGCCGACGGGATAGAGTTCTAGGTTCAAGACTTCGTCGGCGTGAAATTCGGTCGTGACGAAGATGATTTCATCTTCGATGTACCATCCGGCATACGGTTTAAGACGATCTAACAGCAGATAAAGCGGTTCGTTATCGAGATGAACAGTGATGTTCGAGTCTATGTCGATGCCTTCGTTTCCGAAATTCTCTTCATCGATCAGAATATCGATCTTCGCATGTTCTCGAATCCAATCGACGATTTCGGTTAATGGCGTCTCTTTGAATTCGACCGTCACCAAGACCTGCAACTCTTCGGGAATCGTTGACGGCGGTTCCTCTGTGGCGGTTTCGCTCCTTTCGGCATTGTCAGGGTGGGGTGTGGGTTTCTCGTTTTCGCCGGTAGCCTGGTGTGTCGGTGCTCGCAAGACGAGTATTATCATCAGAGAGACGAACAGAAGTCCGGTCGCCAGTGCGGGGAGTTTACTGGGCATGATCAAGTCTCGTTTGAATATTCGTTTTCGTTCACCGTCTCAAATACCGATGTTGTTCCAATATTTTGATGATTTCATCGTGGGCCCGTTCGGTCTGGCGGATCACCATGATGCCGCGGGCGGGGGATGTTAGAGTTCCTTCCCCGTCGCCGTGGTCTTCCCATAATCCTCCCGAGAGCGAATAGACCACGCGCACCATTTCCAACTGCGTTTTCTCGTCGCGGCAAATATCGCGGACGTCGTAGACCGCCGTCTTAAGATGTTCGTCGACCGCCTCTTTGAGAGTGAACCAGATCACTCCGCTTTCGAGAAACCAACCAAGTTCCGACGGATGAATCGCATCGAGCACCGCTCGCAGACTCTTATTCGTCAACTGAAGGGTGATCGGCATGGTGGTTTCGAACGATCGATCATACAACTCGTTGATGTCGAAACGAATATCGACCCCCGTTCGTTTCGAGAGATCGGCGACGACCTCGTTGAGAGGGCGCTGATGAACGTCGATGGTGAGAGGCTGCTGTAACGTCTGACGAATGCGCTGGTGCTGTGACGGGTCGTTGATGTAGCGTTGCCGTTCGGGTTTGCGGAGGGCGTCGAGCAATTCGGCGATTTCACGTTGGACAAAATCGGTCTGCCGGACGACGAGCACTCCTTGCACCACGTCGATTGTCCCCTCGCCATCGCCGTCGTCTTCCCAGAGACCGCTCGTATTTTGCATGATCGTTTCAATCAACGGTCGTGGCGTGTAACCGATCTGTAACAGGTTGCCCACCGGGTACGACAGGATAACGAGCCTTTCGTCGGCTAATATTGCGGACGTCAAATGCACGATCTCGTCCCGCACGTACCAGCCGATCCTCTGTTGAAACGTCAGTCGATCGAGAAAGAGATACAGCGGTTCGTCGTGCAGATGGTCGTTGATTGGCAGGTCGAGTGGAATCCCCTCTGCCAGCAAGTCGTCGCGATCGAGCAGAATATCAATCCCCGATTCGTCTTTCAGGTACTGTACGGCGACGGTGAGGGGAATGTCGACAAGATCGGCAGAGACGAGAACTGTCAACTCGCGCGGAATGTATCGGGCCGATTCGTCATAACGACGGGGACGAGGTTTGGTTCGCGTTCGTGACGGCGAAGTTTGTCCCGGCTGAGGTTCGGTTGATTCAACGTTTTTTCGAGCGGGTGAGGCGGGGGTGACGGGAGGTTCGGGGTCCGAATTCGAGGTGATCCACTGCTCGGCGGACATCAACGCCGCGAGCCCAAGCAGGGCGGCGCACAGCAAAGCGACATCGATCTGAAATTGAGAACGGGGCATGAAACTCACGATCGCGTCGCGCGGCCCGACATCAGCGACGATGAAATGGGAACGTGATGGAATCTGAACACTCGATTATGGAATGTTCGGCGCGGTCAGGCAAGGAAAAAGTCGATATGTGAGGGGTTAGGGGCGAGGGGTTAGGGGTTAGAGATGACGATCGCTGGTCAGTGGTGGGGGAGTGAATCTGTTAAATGGTGGTCCCCCTGTTTTCCGGCCTAAAGGGCCAGAAATTCGTCCAGCCCGGTCCGCAGAGCCGGGGTTAAGGCCACACGTCAACTCTCTTC
>JAQCEJ010000132.1 GCA_027618475.1 Planctomycetota bacterium
TTAGGGGTTGGTAAGAATGGGAGCGACACGGTTGAATCATACTTCAGTTCTGACTCATCCCCCATCCTTCAACTCCCCCTCATACGCCGACGGTGACGTGTAACTTTCCGTTGCGGACTCTGACACGTTTGAGGACCAGGCGGGCGGTGGTTGTTTTTACGTCGGTCGCCTTAAGTTTGTAGAACGGGATCGATACCAGATGCTCGAACAGCCGGGCATTGGCGAACGTGACGAAGCGCTCTTCCAGACGTTCGCTGAGGCCCGGAATTTTGAGATCGAGCAGCTGGGGATCGGCCAGCGCGAACGTCCCGTCGTCGGGGTCGTATCGACGTCGCTGAGGAGATCGCCGGAGCCGGTGAATGCGGGAGTCTGGAGTCCGATCTCCCTCACCTTGAACTTGATACCCTCGAGTTTCACGTCGATGCCGATGTGAATGTGGTCGGTCGCCTCTTCGAGCGTCACCCGCGGATTATCGAAGACCACGCTGAACCGGCCGAGAAATACCTTCTTCAACGGCATTCGCTGCGCGAGATGATCGCGTAATTCTTCTTCGGTAAACGTGAAGGTGTAGGTTCTCGCTCCCAACAGAAACCAGGCCGTCGCTCCTGTTCCCAGCATCATTCCCAACACGACGAGCAAGATTCTTTCGACGGTACGCTTCACACGCATTTCCCCGCAGAGACAACGACGGCTTCAATTTTGATGGAGGATTCGCCGGTCGATCACCACCAGACTGTTTCCCTCGCGCGACCCGACGAACAGCCACTGCTCGCGCACGGCGACGCCGTAGGTCTTTTTCATCACCGGGTCGACGAAAGTCTTTACGAATCGTGGAGCGAGAGGATCGGCAATATCGACGACGGCGATGCCGTTTCCTTTGACCATCGGCAAATAGGCACGGTCACCGGCGATCGCGCAGCGGTTCGGTTCGCCGAGCCGTTCATCGATCAGCCGAGCGACGAGCTTCGGTTCACCGGGGTTGCGAAGATCGAACACGAGAAACGCATTGCGATCCCAGCAGACGCAATAGTAGAGATCGTCGATCACTTCGCCACTGAGTTGAGAAATCGCCGGGTCGAGCAGATCGGTTTTCAAACGCGGATTGGTCGGGTGTTCGAGATCGACGACCGCCAGCCGATTCCGCTTACCGAATAGCGTGCCGACGTACGCATAGTCGTCGCGCAGCAGCACGCTGAAAGGGCCGTCATCTTCGGTCGTCACCACGGCATCGGCGACGACTTTCGGTTGTCGCGGATCGTACACATCGACGACATACAATTTTTTCGCCGCCTGGTGTGCGACAAAACAATATCCATCGCGGTAAGCGACTTTGTAGAGAATTCCTTTCACATCGGGATCGCCAATCATCACCGATCCGAGCAGATGGATGTCGGATTTATCCGCCACGTCGAGCACATACAAGCGATGATTTCCCTGAGACGTGATATAGGCCGTATCACCATCGACGGCGAGCCCGGCGACCGGTCCCAACCTGTCGTGCGTAAAACTCGACACCACCGTCGGAGCCGTCGGATCGGCGATCGAACAGATCGTCAGCCGCGTTCCTTCGCGACAGGGAAGAAACGCAAACTCGCCGACAAGATGTACATCTTCAACGCCGCGCAATTGTACGTCATCGACTAATTTTCCGACGATCGGCGATTGGGCGTGTGCGATTCCACAGCAGAGGATGACAGCCGTCGCGAGTTGGGCCTGATGAAATCGAAACATCGTCAACACTCTGCTTCCTGAATCGAAAAACGATCTCGGCGTAAAGAATGCGAAACAATCTTATTCGTCGAGAAATTCAAGCAGTCGTCGAAAACCTTCTTCGTGCGATTTGTATTTTGCCACGCGTTCGCCGCGAATGTGTTCGTTGCCCGGTTCGACGGGATGGACGACACCCATCTGTGCCCCGGCGTCGAAGCCTCCCGAATGAATGATCGAGGGGATGCTCGCCACGCCGAGACGATCGAGATTTCGCGACATGTGGCAATCGACGCATTGCTGAAACAACACCGTCTTGTCGGCGAAACCCCAGTCGGGGGCTTTGTATGAATTGCCGTCGATTGCCACGCGGTACTGCGGCATCGCCTCGGGTTCGCGTTCGAGGCCGCCGTGCTTGTAATTGTCGAACAGCAGATGCCGTTTCAGGCGGTAATCGAGCACGTTGACGCCGACGCCGGTGTTGGTCGGCGGTTCGATCGCGCCGTCGAGGTTGGCGTAGGCGCGAAACTGAAACGATTCGACGACTTTAGTCGGTGTCGGACGGAGTTCGTTGTCGAGCGACATCATGAATTGCAAAAGCACGACTTCGGTACCGACCGGAATTTGAGGGACGTCGTTCCCCATGCGCACGAAACCGTTGTTCGCCGCCTGTTTCCAGTCGATGCCGTTTTCATCGAGCCGCTTCAGATAATCGAGCACCTGCTGTCGGCCTTCGGGGAAACGGTAGAAGATGCGATAATATGATCGCCCGCGCAGCGAGCGGGCATGCAGCGTGATGAACCGCGCGGAGATATCCGAACTCACCTTCGGCTGATGAAAATCGATCTCGACCCACTCGTCGCGATTCTCGAGCAAACCCGACGGCAGATAGTTGCGGGACGCATCGAACTCGTGCTGCGAATCCCACGCCCCCGATTTGACGGCGAGCGTGTAGGTATCGGGGAGAGCGTTCAGCTCGTCGGCAGAAAGGGCGAGTTGTTTCACCATGTGGGCTAATTTGTCGCAGAGCAGGGTGCGCCGGTCGCGCGTCGGTTTGTCGCCGAGACGTCTGATGTTGAGACCGATAAGATGATCGTAGACGGCCCACACATCGTGCTGAAAGAGGGCTCGTTTCAGCGGATCGCCGATCAACGCCGTGCCGTGTTGATCGAGAAACTCGTCGAGCAGCGGGTTGATCTTGGCAAATACGTCCTCGCTCGACCAGTATTCGGTTTTTCCCCAGGCGAGAAATTCGATGACGTCTCCCCCTTCGTAGCGGATGAATTCGGGTTCCCCATCGTTCGCCGGTATCACGCGCGGCCGAATGTAGAACGCCGCGAACAACCGATTCCAGAGATGCTGAGGATCGGCATCATACAACGGCAATGGCGCAGCGGAGGTGAGCGTCCCCGCGCGCGGTCCGGAGTGAAAATAAAAGTCGGACAACTCACCGGCGGAAACCAGGCTCACAAGCAACAGAAAGACCGCCACAATCGGTAAAACTCGCATGAGGGGGATGCCCTTGTTACATGAGTAGGCAAGAATCACCATTTCGTAAAAGCAGTCGATGCGGTAATTCAATTCACCACCCGTCGTCCGGCCACATCGACAGTTCCTGACCGATTCCCATTTCTGCAAACCGCTTTTCTTCATCGGGGTTTAACTTCGCACATTCCTGTGCGAGACGTTGCCGTTTAAACCGAATGATCAATTCTTCAAGTGCGGTTTGAATCATTTGACTGCGATTAGGGAAGATGTGCCTGCCGACAAGTTCATCGATTTCGTTCAACAGGAGTGGATTGATCGTGATCGAGACTTTTTTTGAATCCATCGGCGCGCCTGTTTCGCTGTATGGAGATCATACTTGACCGAATCGAGAGAGTCGAGTTGTTATTCTTTCGAAATCAACTCTGCAAACTTGGCGATTAACGACTCGCCGCCGCTGCGAACGTATTCCCAGTCGCCATCGTTATCGAGATCGAGCAGGCGTTCTTCGATTGAAATCGGTGGGAGAACGACCCCGGTATGTTCGAGGGCGATACGATCTTTCGCCGGACGATAGACGTACGTGCGAAAGTTGTCTCCTTGCTGTGTGCCGATGGCGACGACACGTTCGCCATTGCCCGATAGATCGAGAGCTTGCGCCTGGGCGTGGAGATGCTTGAAATCGGGATGTGTGTGACCGATTGTCTCCAGGCGTTTCACCGGCGAAAGCCTCGGGGTGGCCTCGTCGTCGACACCGAGATTGAGTGAATAATAAATCCCGCTTCCCGGATGAGGATCGTTCGGGGCGTATGTCGCCCCGGCGAGAACCAGATCGAGATCGCCGTCGTTATCAAGATCGATCGGGGCGGCCACCAGACGATGATGAATCCGGATTTCGTTACCCTCCTCATCCTTCAACGGGCCGAACGAACGGAATTCGAATCGGTCGTCTTTGCCGAGCGGTTTGTCTTCGCGCAAGACATACAACAAACCTTTGTCGGTCCCCACGACGAGGTGTTGTTTGCCGCTGCCGTCGTAATCCCACAGCGCGGCTCGATGAAAGCCCCAATTCACGCCGTGCTGTGCGTCGGTGTCGCCATCGACTTTGAAGATGCCGTTCTGGTCGTACACCGGAAACTTCTTCGATGAGAGGCGGGGTTCGCCGTCGACGTTGAACAGTTCTCGAATCCACCATTGGTTATCGTTATCGAGCAGATATCGTTTTCCCTGAGGGTCGGTCAGGACTTCGGTAAAATTGTAACCGCGCGTCGGCGCGTTCTTATCGCTGATCCAACGGCTGAACCGAAACGCCGGCTTGGGGCCTTTCACATGCAGATTCTTGCAATAAGCAATATCGCAGCCGCGACTGATCAACAGATCGGGCCACGCGTCGTCGCCGACCATCGCCAACACCGCATGATAGTTGTAGGCGTCGTAGCCTTCATCGGGCATGTCGTCGATCGTCATTTCGCCGAGGTCGCGAAAGATCGGCTCACCGCCGGGGCCATTTTCGACATGTTGCAGGTATCTCAGCTCGATCGCCGTCATGCCGCAGAGGACGATGAGGTCGTCGGAGTTCGTCGTCGCGTTGCGGTACATCACCGGCCGCGACGCACCGCCGGGGTAACGGATGTCGCCTTCTTTTCCCTCACCCATCAACAGCGTTTTACCTTGTTCATCCTTGAGTAGAAATTTCGGCCGGGCAAATTTCCGCCCGTCCCGCTTGGCATAGGGTTCGCCGGCGAATACCGGAATACCGTTCTCGTTTCCGGTGTGCGGCAGATACCATAACTCTCCTCCCCAGTCGCCGAAAATCAGGCTCGCCGAAGATGCGCCCTTCGGAAAATAACGCGTCGGATAGGTGTAGTTGAAATCCTGATGCCAGATCGCTTCGGGGTGATCGGACAGGCGATACTTCGGATTGACGAAGGGAATGTTGAACGCCAATCCCTCGGCGGTCACCAGTGGATCCTGCACCGTTTCGAAGTGGATGTCGGGAAATTTCCCCACACGTTTCATCAGGAAAATATTACCCTGGCGATCGGCGCCGATCACTTCGGGTTGTCCGTCGCCGTTCGCATCGATCGGTTCGACCATCAGCACGGCGTGACCGAACTGATCGCACAAGCGAATCGGTTCGTCGAACGACTTGAGATCGTTCGACGGATAGAGAAACGCACCGACCCATAACCGGGCGATGAGCAGGTCTTTCGCTTCGGGTGCCGACCACGAAACAACGTCGGCACTCACGACCGTTCCGAACGACATGCGTCCTTCGTCGGTCAGCAGATCGGTCAGCGGGCCGAATTCGAATGCGGTTTGAGCGGCGCAAGGATGACCCATGCCCCACGTCAGCAGCACAGCGGTAATGACAAGATATCGACGCAAAGGTTGCTCCTGTAACTCTGAGCGGCGGGGTTTATCCCTGCCGTGCTTTTCTCGACGCTCGAAGACGGCGGGGATAAACGCCGCCGCTCGAGATTATGATCACGCCAGTGCCGATTCGATCACTTTACCGCCGACGTCGGTCAGGCGAAAGTCGCGTCCCTGAAAGCGATATGTCAGCTGCAAATGATCGATGCCGAATACATGCAGCAGGGTGGCATGAAAATCGTTGATGTGAACTGGTTCTTCGAGGATGCTCCAGCCGAAATCGTCGGTCTTGCCGACGACCTCCCCTCCCTTCGTTCCTCCGCCGGCCATCCAGAGAGTGAAGGCGAACGGATGATGATCGCGGCCTGTCGGCTTGTCGTATTCTTTACGGTTTTCGCCGAGCGGCGTGCGGCCGAATTCCGATGCCCAGACGACGAGCGTACTGTCGAGCAATCCGCGCTGTTTGAGATCTTTGATGAGCGCGGCGATCGGCCGGTCGACGATTTCGCAACCGTATTTCAGCTGCGGATCGAGCTGATCGTGATGATCCCACGATCCATGATAGAGATTGACGAACCGCACGCCCCGTTCGACCAATCGGCGCGCGAGCAGACAGTTTGTCGAGAAGGCATGCATCGTCCCCTTGCCGCCGGCCCGTTTTGCGGCCTGCAATTGCGATTCGGTTTCGACGCGATCGACGCCGTAGGCTTCGAGTGTCTGGCGGGTTTCTCCCGAGAGGTCGATCAATTCGGGGGCGGCGGTCTGCATCCGGTATGCCGATTCGTACGTGGCGATACGTGCGGCGATCTCGGGATCGCGAAGATGGGCGTACCGGCGGGCATTCAGTTCGCGCACGGCGTCTAACTGTAGTCGCTGCATCTCGCGGCTGATACCCGCGGGGTTGTTCAAATTGAGAATCGGCTCTCCCTGACTGCGAAACGGCACCCCCTGATGACTCGGAGGCAGAAAGCCGCTTCCCCAGTTCGCTGACGCCGCTTCGGGAGGGCGGCCTCCCGCCGTCAGCACCACGAATCCCGGCAGATCGCGCGAGAGGCTGCCGAGTCCGTAGGTCATCCAGGCCCCGAGACTCGGTCGGCCGAGCACTGAGACGCCGGTACTCAGTTGAATTTCTCCCGGCGTGTGCGCGAATGTGTCGGTGTGCATCGAGCGGATGACGCACATGTCGTCGGCACACGTTGCCAGATGCGGCAACAGATCGGAAAATTCGAGCCCCGCTGCGCCATGCCGGGCAAATGTTCGGGGACTCCCCAGAAGCGTCGCCGTCTCTTTCTCGATGAAGGCGAAGCGAACGTTCTTGGTGAACGATTCGGGTAACGGCCGGCCGTGCTGTTCGTTGAGAAGCGGTTTCGGATCGAAGAGATCCGCCTGACTTGGTCCGCCGAAGAGATTGATGAAAATGCAATTCCTGGCCCGGGGAGTGAAATGCGGCGGCCGCGCGGCTAACGGGGAGGGGGACGTTTCTTCGGCGCGCGCTTTCGGTTCGCCGCTCATCAGATGCGCGACGGCGGCGAGTCCCAGCCCGGTGGAGATACCCGTCAAGAAACTGCGGCGGGTATCGCTGATCGGAAGCAACGGCATGAGGGAGGTCTGTTTCATCGAGCTGGCTTCAAGAAATTTTTTCGCAAAGTCACATAGAGTAGAAGATTGTCATTTACGTTATTCGCGCGAGATGAACTCGTCGGTGTTCATCAGCACGCGGGCGAGGCAGCTCCAGAGCGCCGTCTCTTGAACGTCTCCCG
The DNA here is from genome assembly GCA_027618475.1 of Planctomycetota bacterium. GTDB lineage: Bacteria > Planctomycetota > Planctomycetia > Planctomycetales > Planctomycetaceae > JAQCEJ01. The sequence continues at coordinate 7,326 of JAQCEJ010000132.1, forward strand.
TCGATGAACCGGCGATATCGCCGGCGAATGCGGGATATTTGTTTAACAGTTTACTTTGCTCGGCGAGAAATGTGTTGAGTTCATCGGTTTCTTCCGCCGACGGAGTTCGGCCCAGCGTCAGCAAAAACGCCTGTTGAAGTCGCTCATTGGTCGTTTGATGCCGCTGCACGACGCGTCGGCCGACGTGACGAGCACATTCGAAGAACAGAGGGTCGTTGAGGAGCGTCAATGCCTGCGTCGGCGTGTTCGAGCGGTCGCGACGGGTGCAGAAGGCGTTGCCGTCGGGGGCGTCGAATATCATCAAATAGGGGAGCGGTATCGTGCGTTGCACGACGATGTACAGGCCGCGCCGATATTGATCGGGGGTCGGCTCGGGCTTCCATTGAGCCATCACGACATCGCCGGCATCGGGGGGAACCGCCGGTCGAAAACTCGGGCCGCCGATTCGTCTGTCGATGAGCCCCGCGGCAGACAGGGCGGCGTCGCGGAGAATCTCGGCTTCGTGTCGCAATCGGTTTTGACGGGCGAGGTGTCTATTGTCGGGATCGCGCTCGACCAAGTCGTCGCGTAAGGCCGACGACTGCCGATACGTCGACGACGTAACGATCTGCCGGATGAGTTCTTTTTGACTCCAGCCGCGCCGCATGAATTCGTCGGCGAGCCAGTCGAGAAGTTCGGGATGCGTCGGCGGAGCCCCTTGCGTGCCGAAGTCGTTTTCGGTGCGGACGAGTCCGCGTCCGTACAGATGTTGCCAGATACGATTGACGGCGACCCGCGACGTCAGCGGGTGATCGGGGGAGACCAGCCAGCGTGCCAGGTCGAGCCGCGTTGCTCTCTCGCTTGTCGCTTCGAGAGGGGGAAGAATCGCCGGGACATGCGGTTCAACCTTCGGGCCTTTCGCGAGAAAATTTCCCCGTATATGGACGTGCGTCGGTCGAGGTTCGTTCGATTCCACAAGCGTCTGCGCTTTGACGATGTCGGAGTCGTCTGTCGTCACGCGAAAGATATCGTTATCGAGCGGCGCCGGAAGATCGACCTCATCGGTGCTGTTGAAGAAGGCGTACATGCCGTAGTATTCGCGCTGCGTAATCGGGTCGAACTTGTGGGTGTGGCATTCGGCACATCCGAAGGTGAGACCCATCCAGGTCGACCCGGTGACGTTCGCACAATCGACAATCTTGCGGACGCGGAATTCTTCTTTGTCGGCGTCCATCTCGCGGGTGTGCAGATAATTACGATGAAACCCGGTCGCGACTCGCTGCGAAACCGTCGCGTCGGAAATCAAATCGCCGGCGAGTTGTTCGATCGTAAACCGATCGAACGGCATGTCGTTGTTGATGGCGTCGATCACCCACGCTCGCCAGCGCCAGGCCCAGGGTCGATATTGTTCGCCCGAGTAACCGTCGGTATCGGCGTATCGCGCCAGATCGAGCCAATGCCGGGCCCAGCGTTCGCCATAGTGAGGCGATGCAAGCAGACGGTCGACCAGCCGTTCGTAGGCGAGAGGGTTGTCGTCGTTAAGAAATGCGTCGACCTCTTCGGGCGACGGAGGCAAACCGAGCAGATCGAACGACAACCGGCGCAGCAGCGTCGCGCGATCGGCTTCGTTCGACGGCGCTAATCCTTCCCGTTCGAGAGTTGCGACGACAAACGCATCGATCGGATGAACGGCGTGCGCGGGGACATCGGGACGCACGATCGGTTGAAAGGCCCAGTGATTCGATCGCTGAGCCGTGGCGTCGTCCGGAGGCCAGTCGGCTCCCGCTTCAATCCAGCGGCGGATGAGTTCGATTTCGTCGGGGGAAAGGGGCTCGCCTTCTCCCTCCGGCGGCATGGCGAGATCGGGATCAGTGCGGTCGATGCGGTCGAACAACGGGCTCTTGGATATTTCGTTCGGTCTAATAGCGATCCCGCTGTCGCCCCCTTCCATCGCCCGCTCCCGCAAATCAAGCCGCAGGCCCCCTTCTTGAATATCGGGGCCATGACAGCGAACGCAGCGTTCGACGAGCAGCGGACGGATGTGCTGGTTGAAGTCGACCGTTTCGTCGGCGCAAATCGCTGTCGAAGTGACAAGACAGATGCCGAGCGACACAACCATGTCGATGTATCGATTCAGGATTAACGTGTTCGTCACCATCGATCGAAACTTTCCGGTTTCAGTCACTCCCTTCAGCACAATGAAACGGGGATCTCAGGTCCGCTGAATCCTCTTAATGGGAGGAACCACCATTTTGAAGCCCAATGGCGTTCACAGTCAAAGGGATCTCAATTCACCGGTTCATCATTTCTGCGGTTCCAACCTCAGCTTCTCCACCGCCGATTGTTCTGTTACGGCACAATCGAGCGTCACGGGGTAATACTCTCCGCCGACCCAGGCGTCGAACTGGTCGCGGTAGTGTTTGCTTCCTGGGTGGCCCGAATTGCTTTGCGCATCGACGTGATGCAGCATCGGAGGCGATGTCTGCAGGTCGGCGATCAGGCGGTAGCCGGCTCCCGTCATTGCCTGATAATCGGGGCCTCGGCCCGTGTTGCAGACGGTCGACATGTCGCCGCGGACGCCGTCGCGACTTTGGTCGAGCAGTTGACCCAGGTCGCCGATCGGCGAGAGAACGTGCTTCATCGACATGGTATGCAATCGGCCCCATGTCCACTGCCGGGGATTGTCGCCGAGCCGATTTGTAAGGTCGGCGAACGTCGCTTTTGCCGCGTCGTGAATTTTCGCGAGGCGATCGGAGTCTCCCTTCGCGAACCAGCCGGCGGGATCGCTCTCCAGCAGATTCATCGATAACGCTTCAACACCCGCGACGACGAGCGATGCGGTTGCAGCATCCAACCGTTCGGCGGCGACACGTTTTGCCCATTGAATCACAAAGACGTTAAACACCGTCGCAGCGACGGAATCGGTTTCGCAACTGCCGTTCCAGCCGGCGAGGAGTTCACCGAGTTGCCCGACCTGCGGATCGCTCGACTGGCCGAGCACCTTCAGCAATGCGGGCAATCGATCGACGGCCCGCAGCGATACCGCATCCTGATGCATGTCGCGCATGTCGTCGCGCGAGGCTTTGTCGCGGGCTTCGATCATCTGGCGGACACGTCGCAAACGGTATCCGCTGACCCAGCGGCCGAACTGCGGATAAGGAAAATCGGGAGGAGCCAGCCGGCCGTTCGCCGATCCCATCCAGCCGCGCGGCGGATCGATCACCGACGGCATTTCTTCGAACGGAATAAATCCTGTCCATTGATGCTCGGGATCCCAACCGGGGCGAAACCCGCGCGATTCGTGTTTCCGCAAAGCCAGTCGGCCCGATGCGCGGAACCCGATGTGACCGTCGACGTCGGCCAGCACCAGACAAAACGTCGGCACGAACCACGGCTTCATCGCGGCTTGAAGTTCCTTCACGTTGTTGGCCCGATTCATCGCGAGTAATGCGGTGAGAAACCCGCCGCCGTAGGCTCCGACCCATTTCACCGAAACCGGCCCGAGTTTATTCGCAGGGGGAGGAAGGACGTCATTCACCAGCGGACCGTTCCGCGAAAACGTAACCGTGGTGCGAACGCTCTCTTCCCCTTTGATGTGAATCGTCTCTTCGATCTCGCGGGCTTTTTCCCATGTGCCGTCGTAGAGAAAACAGCCGGGGTGTGCGTCGTCGGTTTGTTCCTGATACAGATCGCGCTGCGAACAGATGTTGTTCGTGATGCCCCACGCCGTTTTCGTATTGCGGCCGAACATAATCGTCGGCATACCGACGTACGTCATGCCGGCGACGTGATAATCGCCTGCATGCAGATGGGCCATGTACCAGCACGATACCGCTTCGAAGGCGATATGCGGATCGCTGGCGAGAAACGGTTTGCCGGTCGTTGTTCTCGATCCGGCGACGACCCAGTTGTTGCTGCCGGTTGCGGGTTGCGGTTCACCGTTCGCGCGGACGATTGTTTCTTCGCCGTTCGGTTTTGGTGCATATGACCCCGGCGGCATAATGCTTTCGTCATCGGCTTCGGCGACGCAATACGCATCGAACAGCGGCCCTTCGCCGACGGCCCGTTTGACAAGTTCGGGCATCACAATGACGGGGAACCGTCCCGTCAGATACCAGCGAAACTCGACTTCGATCGTCAGCGAATCGATCTCGGTCCACCGTTCGGGTTGGTAATCGAGCAGCGAAAACTCGATCGGCAAGCGTTCTTTCGATTCGTCGATGACGGCGTTAATCCCCGCCGTGAATGCGGTCAGCACGTTCTTCGTCGATGCGGGAAGCTCGCTCCATTCTTGTTCGGCGATACGGCGCAATCCGACGGTGCGAACGAGCAGATCGTATTCATAACCGCTCTTCCCGACGATTTCGGCGAGCCGTCCCGCTCCTTTACGCCTCAGCCAGTCGAGTTGAAACAAGCGATCCTGAGCCATCGCATAGCCGTAACCGAAGAAGAGGTCATCTTCGTTGTCGGCGTGAATGTGCGGCACTCCCTGCGCATCGCGAATAATGTCGACCGACGAATTGAGCGCACATTTTTTCGAACCGTTTGTCGACGGCACGCGTTCGGCGAGCGTCTTGTTCCACCACGCATCAAACTCACCGCGCGACCATTTTTGAATTTGGCAGAGAGCCTCGATTTTTTCACCGGTTCCCAGTCGTTTAAGCAGTTCTCGGTCGGAGATCGTCATGTGTCATCCTGTACTACTAATATTCAAGATTTGCATTCAAGATTTGCGCACGGTGCAGAAACTTGATGGTTTGGTTTTCAGCCTCGGAGAGGCGGCATTCAATAGCCTGGGGGGGGAAGCCCCAGGCTATTCACGGCCACCCCTTGCGGGGTTAAAACATGTTGCCTCCGTTAAGAGCACGACCCGTGCGTTTGGGAGCGAATGTTTGCGTCAAGTTAATTTCGGTAGCGCAAAGTCTTTTCTTCATCCTTGCCCTTTCTGTCCGCATTACTGTTCCTTCCCGCTGAGTATAACCATAACGCGGCAGAATTTCAGTTAAACAAGCGTTGATGTAACGGTCGATTTTGATACAATAGCAGTTCAACTGCAACCGAACATCGTGCGAAAACACTGCCCATACGCCCGACGAACGAGAGGTAGGCTCATGAAACCGCTTGAGATGCTGAATCGAGTTTCACTCACACGGTTTTCCCGTCGGCAGACGCTGCAAGTCGGGATGCTCGGCGGGCTCGGCATCGGTCTGCCGCAGTTGCTGGCGGGACGCGAAGTGTGTGCCGATTCTCCCCCCGCCGATGACGTGAATTGCATTCTGATCTGGACGCGCGGCGGAACCAGCCATCACGATACGATGGACCCCAAACCCGATGCTCCGGCGTCGGTACGCGGTGAATTCGGCACGATTCCGACGACGGTTCCCGGCGTTCACTTCACCGAAATCGTACCGCGGCTTGCGCAGAATCTCGGGATGTACTCGCTGCTTCGCGGCTGGAACCCGCGCAACGGAAGCCACGGGACCGCCGATACGTGGGTGCTCTCCGGACGAAAATTCAATCCCGCTCTCGTGTACCCGACCTACGGTTCGGTCGTGAGTCACCAGAAAGGATTTCGTACGAAACTTCCCCCGTACGTGCAACTCGGCGGCAATATTGACGCGCGCTACGGCGGCGGTCAGTCGGGGATTCTCGGTATGGAGCATGGGGCGTTCGTGATGCTCGCCGACCCCAACGTCGACAATTTCGAAGTTCGCGACATCACACCGCCGAAAGGGATCCGCGGCGATCGCATTTCGCGACGGCGGAACATGCTCTCGGCTCTCGACGCGCATCTGAATCCGAATGAACTGCAACCGTTGGCGTTCTCGGCGCTCGACAAGCATTACGCCGCAGCCCTCAATATGATCACCGCTCCGGAAACGAAGAAGGCGTTTCAGATGGATGAAGAAGATCCGAAACTCCGCGAGCGATATGGACGCAACACATTCGGACAGTCGTGCCTGCTTGCGCGGCGATTGATTCAATCGGGAGTGCGGTTTGTCACCGTCACCGACGGCGGCTGGGATACGCATCAGAACAATTTTGCATCGCTCAAAGACCGCCTGATTCCCCGCGTCGATCAGGGGCTGACAGAACTGTTGCACGATTTGCAGAATCAGGGATTGCTCGACAAGACGCTTGTCTGCTGGTTCACCGATTTCGGCCGCACGCCGACGATCAACTCGGCCAGCGGCCGCGACCACTGGAGCAGTTCGGGTTTCGCCGTCATGGCGGGGG
>JAQCEJ010000133.1 GCA_027618475.1 Planctomycetota bacterium
AGACCTTCACGGAACTAGCGCCACCAGATTCGACCGCCCCGCGCCGCCATTTTGAACCGCCGTCAACAATTGAGTTTCCGAAACGAGTGCCCCATGTTTCATCACAACCGTTTTCCCTGCGGACGCGTCGCCCCCATGGTCGATCGCCGGCAGTTTCTCGAACGCGCCGGAGGCGGGATGGGTATGCTCGCGCTCGTCGATTTATTGCATCGAGAGTGATCGGCGGAATCAACCGAGTCGTTTGCCGGGCTGCATTTCCCCGCAAAAGTGAAATCTGTCATCTGGTTATTCATGGAGGGAGCACCAAGCGCGGTCGATCTCTTCGACCCGAAACCCGAACTGGATAAGAACGATGGCAAGCGGGTCGACATCGCGACTTTCAACGGCAGTCCCGGACCGTTGATGAAATCGCCGTTCAAGTTTTCGCAGTACGGCGAATGCGGTGCCTGGGTCTGTGAAAAGTATTCTCACGTTGCAAAGCACGTCGATGATATTGCCTTCATTAAATCGTGTTACACCGGACCGGCCGATCATGTTCCCGCACTGTATCAGATCAATACCGGACTGGCACGCCCCGGATTTCCCTCTGCCGGGGCGTGGATCACTTACGGACTTGGCAGCGAAAACGAAAACCTGCCGGGTTATGTCGTTCTCGGAAATCTCGCCGGTGTGAAAGGAGGGCCGCTCAACTGGGGAGCCGGTTTTCTTCCAAGTACATTTCAGGGTACGCTGTTTCGCAGCGAAGGGAACCCGGTGTTAAATCTCAAGCGTCCGTCCAATGTCACACAACCCGACCAGCGCGCACAACTCGATCTGCTGGCGAAACTCAACGAAGAACACCTAAAAAACCATGAAGGTCGTGCAGATCTGCTTGCCCGCATCGATTCGTTCGAACTCGCTTATCGCATGCAGTACGAAGCGGCGAACGTCGTCGACCTCTCACAAGAGTCGTTGCAGACCCACACCCTGTACGGACTGGATCGCAAAGAATCGAAAACATTTGGTACCAAGTGTCTGATGGCACGCCGGCTGATTGAAAGCGGCGTCCGGTTCGTGCAGGTTTTCAGCGACGACGAATGGGATGCCCATGCCGACCTCAGAAAAAATCATTCTCATCACTGTGCAGAGACGGATGTCCCCATCGACGGCTTGCTCACCGATCTCAAGTCCCGTGGCTTGTGGGATTCGACGCTCGTCATCTGGGGTGGAGAATTCGGTCGCATGCCCGTATCACAAGGGAGCAATGGGCGCGATCATAACCCACACGGATTTCTGATGTGGATGGCAGGGGGCGGCATCAAAGGGGGAATCAGTTATGGCGAAAGCGACGAAATCGGTTACAAGGCCGCCGTCAACCGCGTCAGCGTTCACGACCTGCACGCCACGATGCTGCATTTGCTGGGCATCGACCACAAACGCCTCACACATTTCCACAACGGGCGCACCTACCGTCTGACGGATGTCGCGGGCGAAGTCATTTCGGAAATCCTGGCCTGAAACAGTAACGTCGTGATGAAGGTATTAATCGTCATCCAGGCCGGCACCGAAGTCATCGTTTCCCGAAGGAGTTACCAGGTCGGCGGATGGCGGAAGTGTGTCTAATTCTTCACGTCGTGAAGTGCGGACTTCACCAGGTGACCCATCAGTTGGCGGCGAACTTTCAACGTCGGCATGATCGGTGTTTAACCCTGTGCTGTCGGGTGCCGCTTCGTTTGACGCCTGACCCGAGGGAGTATCGTCAGAAGGGGTTTCTTTCAGGGGTTCGATCCCGAGGCGATCGAGATCTTCGTCGGTTAACGTTTGTGCGTCGGGCATCCGCGGCACAGGGCGCGGATTCGTGCGGGGATCATCCATTTTCATCCAGACGAGGGGATCGGCACACGAACAGGCCAGCGTCGTCACATCGCCATCCGTAATCACCTTGCGGCCGCACGCGGGGCAACTCCACCGGCGTTCAACCACCAGTGTCAGCCTCAAACCCGGGCCTTTCATGGCGTACTTCCTTTAGGATAATCGTTCTTTTCAGAGGGCAACCCACAAGACGTTGGATCGATTCGGTGGCTTGAAGTGCACGGTGCGAAAGTTTTTTGATCGTGACCGCTTCCGCGAGCACATCGACTGAAAAATGCTGCTATGATTATGTATCGTCCTGCGTTCCTCTCGGGGAATTGATGACGGTATGAATTATACCGATTGTGACTCCTCAACCGAAGTCTGTCTACTCGCATGCCGAACATCCCCTGCCGAACAGGCGGATCTTTGGCTTAAGATGAAGACAAACTGAACAGGCGGGATTGTTGCTTGGGCGATTCTACGCAACACCAACAGGAATGAGACTTGGCCATGTGGGAATGGGTTCAATACGGTATCGATTTGATTTACCAGATGTACGATCTGGTGATGCATATGGATCGTCATCTCGATGAGATGATCCAATATTTCGGTCCGTGGACATACGTCGTTTTGTTCCTGATCATTTTCGCAGAAACCGGGTTGGTGGTCACGCCGATCTTGCCCGGCGACTCGCTGTTGTTCGCGCTGGGAGCGTTTGCCGGGTTGGGTTCGCTCGATCTGGGAACATTGCTGGTGTTGCTTTGCATCGCCGCCGTGCTCGGAGATACCGTCAACTACTGGATCGGGGCGTGGCTTGGCCCGCGCATCTTCAGCGGAGAAAACGTCCGCTTTATGAATCGCAAGCATCTCGAAAAGACCCACGAGTTTTACGAACGCTATGGCGGTAAGACGATCATCCTCGCACGATTTGTACCGATCGTCCGCACGTTTGCACCGTTCGTCGCCGGAATGGGAAAGATGACCTATCGCCGCTTCATGGCGTACAACGTCATCGGCGGACTGGTGTGGATTAATCTCTTTTTGTGGGGCGGCTATTTCTTCGGCTCGCAGCCGTTCGTGAAAAAGAATTTTACGCTGGTGATCTTCGCTATTATTTTCGTCTCGGTGTTGCCGGCCGCTTTCGAGATCGCTCGCGAATGGTTGAAACATCGAAAATCATCATCACTGCTCCCTCCGGGAGAAGCTGGCCGCAGGCCGGATGAGGGTGCCTTGCGATCGCCCGATGACGCCATCGTGTAAATCCGAGACATCATTGCATCTCAGAACAACGACAGCAACATCAATTGAGCCGTGCGGATCAGCCAGCTTCGTTCGGTTTCGTCGAATGTTCCTTGCTCGATAATCTGGCCGGCCTTGTTGTGCGCTTGGGAGATCATCAGTTTTTGAGCATTCGTCAGCGGATATTCTTCGGCTTCTTCCTGCTGAATCAAAATCCCCGTGATCCGGCGTAACGTGTAGACTTCCCGCATGTTCGGCGACGTTTCGCCGATCCACTCGGGGGACGTTTCTTGTTCGGCAATATGCTGCGTCAGTCGATTCACAAGACTCGACACACGAGCTACTTTGCCGTAATCGATGCGTTCGGGCGTATCGCGTCGGCTGTGATAATCGGGATGTTCTCCTGTTGAGAAAAACAGGAATGGAATCTCACGGTCGCGAAAGGGACCATAATCGCTTCGTGGAAGCGAACCAATCAGATCGATTCCCAGTCGCGCGACTTCCAATCCTTCCGGATGTCCGATCGTGTCGATCGACTCATCGAGCCCGGTTCCATGTTCGCTTCCCATGACGAAGACACAAGGCAACGGCAAGTTGCCGATCGACCGGCCAATCATGTCGGCCGTGATGAACAGCTTCACCTGTTCAATCGGCCACGGAGTGTGAGCCGCGAACCACCGCGAACCCCACAACATATGTTCTTCGAGATCAAATGCGATAAAGACAATGCTGCGTTTCGGCCTGGTCTTGAGTTCCGATATCTGTTTCGCGACGGAGAGCACCATCGACACGCCGCTGGCGTTGTCGTCGGCACCGGGAAAGACTACACCATTCCGTTTGCCAAGATGATCGTAATGGGCGCTGATGATGATAATCTCGTCTCGCAATTGCGGATCGCTGCCAGGAATCCAGCCACCGAGGTTGTAACCGATAATGGTGCTCGAACCGTCCTCTCCTCTGCCACCGGGGATTGGTTGTTCAAATGTCGCCGCGCCCGAGTTATTCGCATCGGTAAACAACGGTTGCAGTCCACACTTTTCGAAGTGATAGGTAATGTATTTGGCGGCGACACGAGCCGAGGGACCAGAACGCCCTTTGAGTTGATCGCCGGCAAGAAATTCAATGTGATTGCGGACCTGATCTTCGTCGATTTCCCCTTTCCAATGAGGAAGATGCTTTTCGGTTTGATTGTCTGCTGCCAAGGCGATCGATGAAAAACCGACTGTCGCCAATGAAAAAACGACAAAACTCGAAAGGAGCACGTGCCGTCGAATTGAGAAGAATGTCGCCATCCACATGATCCTTCAAGAGTGACGATAGGCTTTGAAAATGTATCGATTGGGATTCGAAACCTGGTTGTCGAAGGGATGATCACTCAAACCATCGCAACCTCCTGGCGACCGACGGGTTAAGAATTGGCCAGCACCAAATTGCAGCCAAATTGTGAATATGGGAAAACTGTGCGTGACTGTGCCTGCTGGACGTAATGAATCTAGCGATTGATCGGTTTGTACCGAAGATTCCTGTTGTATCGCAAGATCAATGGTCGATGTAAAGATTGAGTCTATGACGGATCGTCATTCTGGATTGAAGGAGTTGGTCGGATGAGACGCAGTGCAGTGATTGCGGGAATGGTCGTGTTGGTGAGCTGGATGATCAGTTCCAGTTTCAGCCTGCCGGAAGCCAAAGCAGCGGGTCGCGGTCAACCGACCGATTGGAATCGGTTTTACTATTACCCGTATGTTTACTATCCACACAACTACGAACGGCCGCAGGGGAGCTACGATCACCTGTATTACCGTTACCCCGCAAATCGCCGAATCCCCGTGTTCAACAAAGATTGGCACAACTTCTATCTGATGGAAAAGCCGTATTACCGCGGTCATCACTTCATTCTGGACGTCTTTTAAGCCCTTGTTATTGTTCGCGATTGACGAAATATCCGTGAAGCGAGAATAGACGAAGGGTGCCGATGCTGATAATTAGCTGGTTGATGACGAAAATCGTTCGACAGTACCTTGTCGACTGATCGAGCCCGGTTTCATCCCTACGCAGTGGTCCCCAACATCCGAAAACCAAATCGATCGCCCGCCCGAGAACTCCTCTGGGGCGGGCGATTTCCATTTGGCGAGAGTTCTCGTAAGATTTGGTTCTGCTTCGTGAAACAGGAATTCAGAGCCAGGCGAATCTCAATCCCCGAGCCAGAAAACCATGTCCGCTGAAAAATGTGATGCGCTGATCATTCGATTGACCGATTTCAGTGAGACGAGCAAGGTGGTGACCTGCTTTACTCGCGAATGGGGAAAGGTCTCGGCACTCGCGAAAGGAGCCCGTCGCCTGCGCAGTGCGTTCGAAGCTGCTCTTGACCTGTTGTCCGTTTGTAAGATAGTGTTCCTGCGCAAATCCTCCGGCGGACTGGATTTATTAACCGAAGCTCAATTAACAACACGATTTCAGCCGAATGGACAAGACTTAGGTTCTTTCTACGCCGGATGTTACGTCGCCGAACTCTTGTCGTCCTTAACGATCGAACACGATCCTCATCAGGAATTATTCGAAGCGGCCGTCACGACAATCCGTCGCTTAGAACAATCGCGCGATTACAAAATCGCGGTGACGCATTTTGAATTGATTCTCCTTAAGGAGATCGGTCAGTTGCCGGTCTTCGAATGTTGTATTCACTGTCAGAAACCGATTGAACACGAACAATTATGGGCCTATTGGATCGGGCAGAGTGGATTTCTGTGTTCGGCCTGCCGGCACGAAGAACATGCCCGCGTTCTGATTCACGCCACGACCATTCAACTATTGCACGAATTATCGCACGGAATCGACGTGCTGCCGGATGATCTCACCCTGACGCCGCAGCAAGTCAAAGAATCACGACACATATTGACCTCGACGATCACTCACATCATCGGACGACGACCTAAGGTACTCTCCTATCTCTCCTCACTTTAGGTCTGCCGACTTGAATTACCCTCCGGTCACGGATGACCATGATTGCTGCTGAATCCCAGTCGATGAGAATTCCGATAAGCGCAAGCGGAACAAGAACGCCTGCGATTTGTGCGTGCGCGCGGACGTGTGGAATCATTCTGTCGCTGATTTGTATTGTGGGATGCCAATCGTTCGGGGCGGGTTCCGGGGGATTGTTCTCGCGACGGGGTGACGACCCCGATAACGAAGACATTCGTCTGTCTCAAGCGGACGGCAGCCAGGAATCGCAAACGGGTATCAATCGACTGAACATCTTTCGTACGCTGAAAAAGGCGAAAGAAACCGAACTCAAGCCGACGCCTCCTGAAGCGATGGACGATTACGACGCCGCCCAGGCGCTGTTCGATGAAGGACGATTTTCCGAAGCCCACAAGGCCTTTAAAGCCACATCGAAAAAATACGAGAACACTCCGATCGTCGAGGACTGCCATTTCATGATGGCGGAATGCCGGAATGCCGAAAAACGATACGCCTCCGCTCAGGATGGTTACGAAAAATTGATGGAGAAATATCCGTCGACGCGGCACATGGATACCTGTACGCGGCGGTTGTTTGCGATCGCGCAAATCTGGTTAAAAGAACCGACGTTCGCGACCAAAAACGAACTGCAACAAGTGAGTTTGAACGAGAAAATCGTTGCACCGACGCCGGCGAAGGAACCGACGCGCCTTTCCGAATGGCCGATCATTCCCAATTTAACCGACCGCACCCGCCCGGTTTTTGATACAAAGGGACGAGCGCTCGAAGCCTTAAGAAAAATCTGGATGCACGATCCCACCGGGCCACTCGCAGACGATGCCCTGATGTTGAGCGCCAGCCATTACCTTCGTAAGGGAGATTACCGGGAAGCCGACCGTATGCTGACGCTTCTGCGGGAAGAATATCCCAAAAGCCCGCACATTGAAGTCGCGTTCGAACTCGGTCCTCACGTGAAATTGATGTCGTATCAGGGAGCGACCTACGACGTTCGCAATCTGGAAGACGCCGAGCAACTAAAACGAGCCTCGCTGCGCATGTTCGGCGACAAAGTCGACCGTGAACGGATCGAGCAGGAACTGGAACAGATCGAAGAGGCCAAAGCCCTTAGAGAATGGGAAAAAGTTGAATTCTATCTGCGACGAAGCAAACCGCACTCGGCGGCGATCTACTGCAAAATTCTAATTCAGAACTACCCCGATTCACAGTATGCCGCGAAAGCACGCGAAGCGTTGGCCGATATGGGGGACGAAGCTCTTCCACCCGATCTCCGTCCGAAACCAAAGTCGTTCTGGTTATTCAAACTCGGTGACGATTCGCCAACCGTTGCTCATGGCGAAGAAACTGACGAGACGGCGGAAGCATTGGATGACGGCAACGACGAAGAGACACCACAAAACGCCGGACTGCGACGTCTGACACCCGAAGAAGCCGGACGTGTTTCGCTCAAGGACATTCCTACCGACAAATCGGAGGTCAACGAAAGTGGCAGGGCGACGTTAAACGATCGATAACGCGTCGCAGAGAATGTCTAGAACTGGTTTCATAACCCGGTTGGCGACGGACTCAACGTTCGAATGGCCCTGAATCACCCGGCGTCCAGAGGGTTATGAAACGCCTTGTTATGACGTGACGGCTCGGACCCGGAGCAGTGTGATTTATGAAACGAAACGGCTCAATTGCATCATTCAACGTGGCGTCCCTCTGCGGACTCCTGTTGCTGATGAATCTGTCGCTGGTCGGATGCGGGTACATCGTCGGTAAAGAGTTCCCTTCCGAGGTCTGTTCGGTTTATGTGCCGGTGTTCGATTCCAACCTGTTTCGCCGCGGCGTTGAATTTCAGGTGACCGAAGCGGTGCAGCGCGAGATTCAGATGCGAACGCCGTACCGGCTGGTGAAAGAAGCGAATGCCGATACCCGGCTGACCGGCAAACTGGTTGAATACCGCAAAGATCTACTCGGCGAATCCAAATATGATGATCCGCGCGAATTGCAACTTTCACTCGTTGTCGAAGTCCGCTGGGAAGATCTGCGTACGGGGGAAATTCTCGCGGAGCAGTTGATACCGTTGTCGACCGATGCTCTGTTGCTCACATCGATGTCGGAGATGGCCCCCGAGGTCGGACATTCGCTCGCCACCAGCCAGCAGGACGCCGTTGCCCGTCTCGCCCGTCAGGTCGTCAATGCGATGGAATCGCTTCCCGGTATTCGAGAGTAGAATCGACAGATGATAGAGACGCCAGCAAGCGACTCCTCATCAGATCCACCGTCTCCGCCGCTCTGCCATTGACCCAAATCGCTTCTCCAGCGATCATGCGGCAGAAATTGCCGGTTCCAAACATTCGACAACATTGCAAGGATGCAGAGATGTCGTATCAGCTGATTGAAACATTGCACACGCTTGGCACGCCGCGAATTCTGGTGCTCGGCGACGTAATGCTCGACCGTTATGTCTGGGGAGATGCCGAACGTATCAGTCAGGAAGCCCCCGTTATTCTGCTGCGCGCCGATCGTGAAGAAGACCGACTCGGAGGTGCAGCGAACGTCGCCCATATGCTCCGCGGGTTGGAGGCTGACGTGACGATGGCCGGAGTGATCGGTGACGATGCCGACGGCCGCGCATTGATCGAAACATTAAAACGGGACGACGTCGATTGTGAATTGCTGATTTCCGATCGCAAACGTCCGACAACGGTCAAAGAACGATTTATCGGCCGTGCCCAGCATCGGCATCCTCACCAGATTTTGCGAGTCGATCGCGAATCGCGTGCGAGCATCGACTCGGCAATGGTCGAACAATTGACGCAGCGTATCACCGCTGTGCTTCCCGAACATCAGGCGGTGCTCATTTCCGACTATGGAAAAGGGGTCTGCACGCCCGAACTGATTCAGAATGTCATCGCTGCCGCGCGTCGGCAGAACGTACCCGTTGTGATCGATCCATGTCGCGGTCACGATTACGGCCGGTATCGCGGTGCGACCGCCATCACTCCCAACCGTCTCGAAACGTCGTTGGCTTCGGAGATCGATGTGACAACCATCGATGCCGCCATCGCCGCGGGGCGGAAATTATGCGAATCCCTTTCGCTCGACTGCATCTTCGTTACGGTTGACAGCGACGGCATGGTGCTCGTTTCGGCAACGGGAGAGGCCGAACATTTTCCGACGCGAAAACGACAGGTCTACGACATCACCGGTGCCGGAGACATGGTGCTCGCCGCGATCGGAGTCGGAATGGGCGCGGGTGTTCCTGTCGATCAGATTTGCCGCTTGGCGAACGTCGCGGGAGGACTCGAAGTCGAACAAGTCGGTGTTGTACCCATCACTCGCGACGAAATGCTGGCCGATCTATTGCGAGGCGAACGGCCCTCTTCCGAAAAAATCGTATCACTCGAAATGGCCAGACGGCATATCACTGCCAGGCGGAAACTGGGCCAGAAAATCGTACTGACAAACGGCTGTTTCGATCTGATGCACGCCGGTCATGTGCATTATCTCGAACAGGCTTCACAGGAAGGGGATTGCCTCGTCGTCGCTCTCAACAGTGATGCCGGCATTCGTCAACTCGACAAAGGAAGCGATCGTCCGATTTGTTCTCAAGAACAGCGTGCTCTGTTATTGTCGGCGTTGCAGGCCGTTGCTTATGTGGTGATTTTCGATGAGGCAACGCCACATCGGGTGATTGAAGCTTTAGCTCCCGATAAACTAGTTAAAGGGGGAACCTATCAACCACACGAAGTGGTTGGGGGGGATATCGTGACCGCATACGGCGGCGAAGTGAAAGTCCTCGGGCTCGTTCCCGAACTCTCGACGACGAAACTGGTCGAACGCATTCGCCGAACAGATCCTGCGGGACAATCGTCGGGCGAACCGCTTCCGGCAATTGACTTCACACGAAAAGCGGGTTAAATCGTCAAGGGAAAGAATAGTGACGATGACCCCATTCGTACTGATTTTCGCCAGCTATTTCATCGGGGCGATTCCCTGGGGGTTTCTGATCGCCCGGTATTGTGGCGGCGTCGATATCCGTCAGGTCGGCAGCAGAAACATCGGAGCCACCAATGTCTGGCGTACGCTCGGTGCGAAGTTCGGCGTCGCCGTTCTGCTTTTGGATGCACTCAAAGGGTTGTTGCCGACGCTGCTTTTCATGCGGTTCGTCCCGATCGAAATGCAGTTTCACGTGGCCGTAGGGTGCGGCATTGCCGCCGTTATCGGGCACATGTTTCCCTGCTGGCTGGGATTTCGGGGCGGAAAAGGGGTCGCAACTGGTCTTGGTGTCGCCGTCGTACTGGGGCCGTACGCCGCACTCGCGGCACTTGTGGCCTTTGGAATCACACTGGGAACGACGCGATTGGTCTCGCTCGGATCGATTCTCGCCTCAGTTCTATTTGCCGTGGTTCAAGTCTGGTTGTTGCTACCCCATCCGTTCGCGGCGGACATCTGGAGCCTGAGCCTTTTCAGTCTGTCTATCCCGCTGCTGATTGTGTTTCAACACCGTGGAAATATCGCACGACTCTGGCGCGGCGAAGAACATCGATTCGGCGAAAAACGAAAACCAGAGGAACCGAACGAGTTGGACGGGCCGAATGAATGTGATCAAACGAATGACGATGAAGACTAAGGTCCTCATTCATTCGGATTATAGAACTTCGATGTCGTTGGTCAGATTGACCATTTTGAGCGCATCGAGTACGGCGTGGGTCGCAAGCTGTTTTGTGTAATAGGTTGATGTTCGCCCGGTGAGGAGGACTTCACTGTCGTTTACCTGAGCCTGCAAATCACGGATTAACAGACCCGTCCGCTTGCGGACAAGACGTTCAATGATCACGGGGTCGAATTCAACAGGAATCGATTCGGGTTCGACCGCAACCATGTTTTGACTGGTATCAATACTCATTTTATCCTCCGTGAAAGCCCCTCGTGGTGCGAACGACCAGTTCCATTGATCACGATATTCACCACCCATGAACGAGAATCGCAGGTGTCGTGTGTCGAAACCCGTATCAAGTCGTTGAGAATATCAGTTCGCCAGAAATCAATTTATCTGACTGAAACCGAATCGTCAAACATTTTCGCGGGCTGTCACCTATTTTATCTTAAAATCAACGGCCGTTTTCGTGCTACAGGGTCAATGGAACTAATAAATTGTTAAATTTCCTGGCAGTACAGGTTATTTTTTAGGCAATGCGAAGGGGAGCATGTCCAGTCATTCGGCTTCACGACATCTCAGATACTACGCAAGATGCAAATGTTGGGATGATTGGATTGTGTAGGAGTGACGACTCCGTCTTGACAGATCGGAGTAAATCGCGATAACTCGATCTTTCACCTCCCCCAAGATCTTATCTTCCAATCGATGGCCTGTATTGACGGCCTGATACTTCACACCGCATTTTTCATTCCTTCCTGTTCCGCCGCATTCGATTTCCCTTCATCGACATCAAGAACGACGACTGTGTCTTACGACGGGCGGTCTCCGTTCGTCGATCTTCGTCAGAGCTGAAAATACATGACATCGCACGACAATTTTCACTTCCCGGCTGAACCGGTTATCGACCTGGGTCGAAACTCACGGTTGCCTCCGCTCTTACGTTTATTGTGCATCGGCACCGAAGAACCATCGTGGATCAACCTCACCTTGAAACTCGACGCGGAAGGATGCAGTGAACCTCAGTATCGATGGGTTCCCTCCTCGCATGGAGCCATGTCGTTCTTGCGCGACGAAAGTTTCGACTGCGTACTCGTCGGCGTCGATCAGACAACCAACAAAATTGGAAACGACGACCCGCTCGAACTTCTCTGTTCGCTCCGTGCCGGTGGTTGCGACGACCCGGTCATTCTGATTACGTCATCGGTGAATGACGAATGGTGGAACGAATGTCATCGCTTCGATTCCGAACTGCTCGTGACCGATAAACTCTGGGAATCGTCAGCGATCGTCTCGATGTTAAAGCAGGCCATCTATCGGGCCGATCTGAGGAGGGAAACGCATCGACTCTCGATCGCTCAGCATCGCCGGCTGATTCGAGAACGGGACGAAGCCGAACATCTGCTCAATCAGCAACGGCAGATTCTCTGTGAATTGCAAATGCTAGCCAGACAGAGCATGAACACGATACACAGCGAACCGGCCGACAAGGATTCGCCTGTCGATGCCGAATCCGACAACGAACGGACGAAGGAACCCTCCCCCGGGGCGCAGTTTGCAGACTACTATTCTGAACTTCTTCGTACGTATGTGATCATGGGCTCGGGAAATCTTGCGGGGGAGATCGCCCGTTTTGCCGAAATTCTCGTGTTAACCGGCCTCACGCCACGCGAAGCGATGCAACTGCATCTCGAACATGTGGAAGAACTCGTACGCGGACTTGGCAGCCGCAGTACACGGCACGTCATCTCGCGCGCCGATCTGCTGGCCCTCGAACTGATGATTCACGTCGCCGAGGCGATACAGAAGGCAAATCTTCCAGAAACGCTGCGAGGCGATCACGAGTCGGAGATGATCCCCCTGCGATCCGCGGCATGATGATTCGCCGTCGGTAGCCAAACCACCTGCCTCTTTACACGCTTAACCCGGTGGACGCGGCGGGGCGAATTTGATTTTCTCGATGTAGCGTACGATGCGCTTCGACTTCGGATCGAGTCGACCTGTGCAGGCGCTGATGGCCTGCATCGTGTAACTCCAGTTCAAACCGTAATCGGAGTTGAGTTCGACTTCCATATCTTTCGTCAGCGGATTTCCTGGACGGCCGATGATCTGCAAAATCCGGCTGTTCAGCCGGTTGAACGCCGCTTCGTCGTTGCCGAGATTCTGCTGCCCGAGACGAACCTGGCCGAGTGTTCCGTCGACATTGGCGACCAATCGAACTGTCACATCAGGAAAACACTTTATTTCCAGTAGCCGATGGTCACTTATTACCATCGGCATGTTGATGCTGAAATCCCCTTCCGGTTCGATGATCTTCAGCGTCAGCATGAAGAAAATCAGCAACTGGAAAACACAATCGATCATCGGTGTCATCTGGATATCGACTTTTTCAGTCATGGCGCGACTCCTGTGACGTGGCTCCGCGACAGTCGAAAAAAGTGACGCTTAACCCGGCGGTCGCGGCGGGGCGAATTTGATTTTCTCGATGTAGCGTACGATGCGCTTCGACTTCGGGTCGAGTCGACCCGTGCAGGCGCTGATGGCCCGCATCGTGTAACTCCAGTTCAAACCGTAATCGGAGTTGAGTTCGACTTCCATATCTTTCGTCAGCGGAT
>JAQCEJ010000134.1 GCA_027618475.1 Planctomycetota bacterium
CACCGAACATCAACAGATTTCTTGAGATAAGTCAATAACAGGCTCTAGTCACGCCGCACAGCGTATCGATGCAAAACGCAATTTTCAAAATACTGACTCAACCCTCATCGTTCATTCCTCGCCCCGTTTCCCCCTTGAATCTCTGTACCCCGGTGACCTACAATCGCCGCGCTCGGCCACGGAACCACTACGTAAGGAACGATCTCATGTCACGGACCATATCATCGATACTGGCATTAGGAGTGCTCGTGAATACAACGACGCTGACCGCCGCGGACAGTTCCCCCGAACTGCTGGCGACCATCGAAGGAATTTCAGAATACCGGCTCGACAACGGCTTACAAGTTCTGCTCTATCCCGATGAAACCAAACCGACCGTGACCGTCAATCTCACGGTGTTCGTCGGTTCGCGACACGAAGGTTACGGCGAAGCAGGAATGGCTCACCTGCTCGAACACATGGTGTTCAAGGGGACGCCGACACATAAGGAAATTCCCAAGGCGCTGCAGTCCCGCGGTGCCGATTTCAATGGAACCACCTGGTACGATCGCACGAATTACTTCGAAACGCTCCCCGCAACCGACGATAACCTCGAATTCGCGATCCGCCTCGAAGCCGATCGTCTGGTAAACAGCTTTGTCAGCGGCGAAGATCTCAAATCGGAAATGTCGGTCGTTCGCAACGAATTCGAATCGGGTGAAAACAACCCACGTTCGGTTCTCTTTCAGAAGATGGTGTCCGCCGCCTTCCAGTGGCATAACTACGGTCAATCGACCATCGGCAACCGGGCAGATATCGAACGTGTTCCCGTCGAAAACCTGCAACGGTTTTACCGTAAGTATTATCAGCCCGATAACGCGGTTCTCGTCGTCGCCGGTAAATTCGATTCTGAAACCGCGCTCAAGTTGATTGAAGACAGTTTTGGAAAAATTCCGCGTCCCGAACGCATCCTGGAAGCAACCTACACCGAAGAACCGGCACAGGACGGCGAACGGCTGGTCAATCTGCGCCGCGTGGGGAATGTATCGGTCGTCGGGGCGGTCTATCACATTCCCGCCGGGGCTCATCCCGATTACGTTCCTCTTGATGCACTCACCAATATTCTGACGTCCCCCGGTTCGGGACGGTTGTATAAAGCGCTTGTAGAAACCAAGAAGTCGGCCAACGTTTCGGCGTCGGCGTTTTCTCTGCACGACCCGGGGATCATGCTGATCATGTCGGAAGTTGCTTCGGGGAACGAGCCGCAGGTCGTGCTCGATACCATGTTCGACGGGCTCGAAAAACTGAAGGACGAGGGGGTCACCGAGGCCGAAGTCGAACGGGCTCGGCAACAACTCATCAAACAGATCGACCTGTCGTCTCACGACACAACCCAAAGTGCGATCGAACTTTCGGAATGGGCTTCGATGGGAGACTGGCGACTGAAGTTTCTGTATCGCGACCGCGTCGATTCGTTTACCGTCGACGACGTCAATCGCGTGGCCCGCGAATACCTTAAGCAAAATAACCGCACCGTCGGTATTTATATTCCCATCGACAAAGCCGACCGCATCGAGATTCCCGCGACGCCGAACCTGGCAGAAATGATCGGGGACTACAAAGGGCGTGAAACCGCTGCGACCGGTGAAGTGTTCGACGTCTCGCCCGAGAATATCGAAGCCCGTACGCAGCGAATCGAACTCCCTAGCGGCATTCAGGCGGCGTTGCTTCCCAAGAAAACCCGTGGCGAAACCGTTAACCTCAGACTGACGCTGCGGTACGGCGACGTTGATAGCCTTGCCGGCATGAAGACCGCCACCGAGGTGCTTCCGTCATTAATGACCCGCGGCACGAAAACCCTGTCGCGCGAGCAGCTTCAGGACGAGCTCGATAAGCAGTTCGCTCAATTGCACGCCAGTGGCAACCCGGGCGAAGCGACGTTCGTGATCGAAACGAAAAAGAAAAATCTTCCCGCCGTGCTCAATCTGTTAAAGCAGATTCTTCGCGAACCGGCGCTGGCCGAATCGGAACTCGAAATCATCCGTCAGGGGCAACTCTCCGGCTTACAGAAGCAATTGACCGATCCGGTTCGACTGGCATCACGCACGGTCTCGCGGTCGATCAACTTCTACGAAAAAGGAGATCCGCGTTACGTTCCTTCGTACGAAGAAGAAATCGAAGACGTTCGCGCCCTGACCACCGACGATTTGCAAAAACTGTACTCCACATTCCTCAACGGTGAGCACGGACAATTGACGATCGTCGGTGATTTCGACGTCGAACCGACCGTGGAGCATATTCAATCGATGGTTGCCGATTGGACCTCCGAACAACCTTTCGAACGAATTTCGCGCAGCGCCGATCGTGAAATCGATCGGTCGTTTACCGAATTGACGATTCCCGACAAGGCGAACGCCGCTTATTTCGCAGGGACGGCGTTTCCGCTTACCGACTCCGATGCCGATTACCCCGGTCTGGTGATCGCCAATTTCATTCTCGGTGACAGTGCCCTGTCGTCGCGGCTGGGAGACCGAGTCCGACAGCGGGAAGGACTCTCTTACGGCGTCGGCAGCGGCTTGCAGGTGAGCAGCCTCGACGAACGGTCGATCTTTTATCTGTACGCGATTTACAATCCCGATAACGTCGAAAAACTTCGGCAGGTCATGCTCGAAGAATTGAACACGTTAATCGAGGAAGGGATAACTGAAGAGGAGTTGGCAGCAGCCAAGAAGGGTTATCTTGAAGCCAAAAACGTCGAACGATCGAGCGATTCTGATCTGGCCCGCACGCTCGAGAGCACGCTGCTCGCCGAACGCACGATGGCCTTTTACGCCGAGATCGAACAACAGGTGCGCGAGCTGACGACGGATAACGTCGCCGAAGCATTTCGTCAGCATATCGATCCCGAACATCTGGCCATCGTGATCGCCGGCGATTTCCGTAAAGCGAAGACGACCGCCGGCACCGAAAAAACACCGGCGGGAGCAAAGGCCGAGAAAAAGTAACGGAGAAGAAATCGAAACGCGAACAACAACCTTCAGAAGGTCGCTCTT
Source organism: Planctomycetota bacterium (assembly GCA_027618475.1). Lineage (GTDB taxonomy): Bacteria > Planctomycetota > Planctomycetia > Planctomycetales > Planctomycetaceae > JAQCEJ01. The sequence continues at coordinate 3,033 of JAQCEJ010000134.1, forward strand.
CCCCCGACACCGGTGGAAGGAGTTAAAGTTCGTCACCCCATCCTGAGCAACAGAGCTTTCAGGTAATCCGATTCGGGCGTCTCTGCCGCAACGGGGTGATCGGGAGCCGCGCCTGATTTCCGGAGTATCTGCACCGGGCGCGGCGGAATATAGGTCCGCTCGCGCGATTCGGCCGATGCCGATTCATCGTCGGTCTCTCGATCTGTCACTTCGGCGGTAACCGGCGTCCGACCCGAATGCCTGGCAGCCGCGAAGACGAGGCGATGAAACGATTCTTCCAATAACAGTCCCGAGCATGTGCATGTCAGGATGACCCCTCCCGGCTTGACGAGCGACATTGCCAGCCGGTTGAGATCAAAATGTATTTTCGTTCCCTCTTCCATCTCGCCGCGGTGGCGAATCAACTTTGGTGGATCGAGTACGACAACGTCGTATAACTTGCCGTTGCGCTGCATATCCCGCATATACGCAAACGCGTCGGCTTGCACGAACTTGACGACGCGAGACTGATTGAGATTTGCATTCTTGCGGGCAATCACCAAGGCTTCTTCATCGAGATCGACGCCGGTGACCTCGGCGGCTTTTCCAAGCGTCGCGGCTTGAATCGAAAATCCACCCGTGTAACAGCATAAATCGAGTACCGACTTCCCGCGACAGAGCGATGCGATGGCGAGACGGTTATCGCGCTGATCACAAAAAAAACCGGTCTTGTGACCTTCGCGGAAGCGAATCAGAAATCTCGTTCCTGCTTCTTTGACGGTCACATCGTCAGGACAATCGGGGGAAGTGACCGTCTCGCACCAGAACCCTTCCTGATCGGCCGAGAATGGAGCACAACGCAGCACCCAATGTCTGGTGCCGCACATCGGGGCGAGTCGTTCGAGTACCGCCTGAGCTCGCTGATACATGCCGATGCTGAACGCCTCGGCAGAGAGGATATCGGCGTATCGGTCGACCACGAGTCCCGACAATCGGTCTCCCTCGGCGTGAATCACGCGATACGCATCCGTCTGGTCGTCGAGTTGCAAGGTGCTTCGGCGCAGCTCGACGGCGGTCTGCAGACGCTGCGTCCATTCCTCATTGCCAGGAGGAAGTGCATCGGGCGTCAGCATACGCAGTGCCAGTTCGGCACGGGGATTATAAATGCCATAACCGAGGTGCGTCCCGTTCCCCAGACCGACCGACACCAGATCGCCGGGTTGAACATTCTTCGGAACCGTCGCGATACGCTTGCGGTAATACAGCGGCTGGCGACTCGGGCTTTTGACGACGACAAGGGGGATTTCACTCCGAGCCGATTCGTCGAGTTCCCGCTGCTGCACATCGCGTCGTCCACTGCGATGTGAAGGAGTTGCCGATGCATTCACGACGCCGGCGAGATCGGGAGCCGTGAATTCGCTCCGCGCCCGTTTTATTCGGGGGGGCCGACGGTCGTTCGACGAGCTGTTTCTACGGGTTCCATTCATCATCAAATCGTAAACGGAAGGGGAACGGAAGACAACGGTCCCTCTCGACTCGGATGAAGAATTCCACCCGTGAGTAACATTTTCGTGTCTATCTGCGATCTCGTGCGCCTGCCAGTGACTTACGTCCAGTCGAGGGGACTCGATCGATGCAGCGGTAGATTCGGAAAAATATGAATAATCGTTAAAGATTATTCAATCCGCATCCGATGATGAATGAACGAGAATGTACTCACGCGCGCCTATTTCCACGGATCGGAAATACAAGATGAAGATCGGACTCACTTTCTGCCTGTTACTGGGAGCGACCTGTCTATCGACCGGCTGTGTCTGGCGAAGTGCCTATTACGATCCCGAAACCGGAATTGTGCATGGTGGACGATTCGACAGCTTCCATCGACGCTGGTTGGATAACATGCGCGAAGACCTGCGCGAATACCGTTGTAATAGTTGCAACCAGAGCATGAGCTGCGAAACCGGCGGATGCGACGACTGCTCGTCCCACGGAACATCGTGCGGCTGTGGAAATAACGCACCCAGCATTCAGCGACGCAGCCGCCACTACGGAAGTGCAAATTGGTCGAGTCGACACGGTATGAGTTCCTACGATCCATATGAAGTTTACGACGACGGAGAATACGTCGGCGATGAATACGTCGATGGCGAGTTTGTCGACGGTGAATACTTCGGAGATTATGTCGACGAAGGGGAAGTGATTCACGCACCGACTCGGCGCTCGGTTCGGCACAGTGACGATTGTCCCCATTGCCGCAAACAATCGAGCCATTCGCATCCGCGTCCACAAGCCCACTTCGAACAGTCCCATCCGTCGGAACAATACACCGAACGAGAAGGCTGGCACGAAGTCTCTCCGGAGGAATATCAAAACACCGCCACCCCTGCTCCGCGAACGAACAGGGAAACATCATCGGCACCACCGGTTTCAATCGACGCCGGGGCGATGACGACAATTCCTCAGCGAAATCCGCCGCCGGAAGAAACTCCGGCGAGTCGAACTCAGTCGCACCCATCGTCGGAAGAATCGTCGTCGCGTCAGCCGTCGTCGAGTCAACCGCAATGGAGTCCGCCCCAATCGAACTCGTCGGGTCGCTCATTTAACGACGCCAGCTCGATGAAATGGGCACCCTCCCGGCTGTAATACGGCGAAGAAGAGCCATCCGAACGGGTCAGAGTTCGGTGACTCGAGCAAGCGGAATTTTCTGCCGCGTAAGAAACTCGCGCAACTCGGCCGGGCGAAAAATCCCGGTCGTCGCTCCGATGGCCCGTACACAACTTGCTCCCAGCGCCGAACCATATTCGAGGCAACGCTGCACGTCGACTCCTTCGAGTAAGCCGTGAATAAAACCGGCGACGAAGGCATCGCCACTACCCGTGCCGTCGACGAAGTCGACTTCGAACGATCCGGCTCGAATTGCACCGTCATCGTTGACGAGAATCGCTCCCCCGCCGCCGCAGGTTACGACCGAAGTTCGAGCGCCGGCGGCATGAAACTTTTCCGCCTGAGCCAAAGGGTCGACCAGGCCGGTGATCGCCCGGCTCTCATCCTCATTGGGAAAGAAGACATCAGTGAACTTCAGCACCGGTTCGATTCGACTCCAGTAGTCACCCGGTTGCGGAATCACGACATCGAGCAACGTCGTTACACCCAGTTGTTGCGCCTGTTCGAACAGTGAGGCGACATTGTCGGTCGTCAGTGAGTCCGAAAGGCAATAACCACCGAGGTACAGCACTCGACTGTTCTTGAGCAAGTCGGTATCGATTTCTTGGGCTGTAAATTCGGCGTTCGCACCGACGGTATGAATGAAACGGCGATCTTCACCGCGAACGTTGACGATCAGTGTGCCGCTCGTCTGCTCGGTTTCCGACTCGACCAGCGCTTCGCAGGTCACTCCCGAGTCTTCGAGGAAATCGCGCACAAACCGGCCGAAAATATCGCGGCCGATCACCCCGACAACACCTACGTGGCGCTCGAGTTTCGCAAGATCGACGGCGACGTTCGCGGCGCAACCCCCGATCGAAAGGCTCAACCGCTTCGAAAGAACCAGTTCTCCTGCTTGGGGGAGATGATCGACCGGGTCGCAGACATGATCGGCAACAAGAATCCCGGCACAGAGGCAATCGTACTTTCTGTCGTTTGTCACGTCTTACCTGTTGATCTCGGCGTTCGTCAAGGTTTTGATCGATTGAGCCGTCACAGTACGGCCTTCGGAAACAGATGCGATTCCATCATCGCCGACGGTATCAGAAATAGCCATGGCGGTGTCGGCATCGTCTGAGATTTTTTCACTCCCCCCACCCTGCTCGCGATTTGAACGGCGGACCCAGAAAATGAGTGCCAGCATCGAGGGGTAGGTCATCAGGCTGCAGATGGTGGCTACAATCAGTGACCCGAGCACCAGCGGCCAGCCGAGGTCTTTGATCAGCGTCAGCACGGCGGTCCACGAATCTCGAATCTGATCAGACTTCATCACACCGGAAAAGTGTTCTTTCGAGACCATTCCTTTGATGAATAATGTTCCGACTTTGTAGTTGAACCAGTAGATCGGCACCATCGTGATCGGATTGGACACATAAACGGTCACGATCGCCGCCATGACGTTAAATCGAAACAGCGGTCGCGACAGGAATGCGAACAGCATGACCAGACCCATCTGGATACCGACGGTCGGGGTCATGCCGAGCCACATTCCAATGGCGGGTCCGAGCGCAATCGAGTGCGGCGTATCGTCGAGTTGAAGAATAGTACGAAGCAGCATTCGGGGAGATTTCCACCAGCCGCCTCGTTCGGTCATCGACATATTCGCCGTCCTGATGTGTTGATCCGTATTGCCGATCCGCGGTCAAACGATGATCTTTGCCGGAATCGACCCGAGTGCTTACTGACTCTCTTCTGCGAGACCGGCGACTAATTCATTCACGAGAGGATTGATATCTTTCTCGTACGAGAATTCACCGCTTTCTTTCAACTTGTCGGGATCTTCATTGTCGAAGCGTTGTGCCAATTCGCCGTCGCGGTTGTAAACGTACACGGCGGGAATCGATGCCAGATTCAACTGCTCAAACAATACTTCCGCCTCGACGGTCATGATGACGTTGGTGAGCTTGTCTGCTTTGTGTTCGTCGAGAAACGTCTGAATTTCTTCGCTGAAACTTTCCGGGGGCGAGTCGGGAAGTCCGTCGTAATTGCATGACGCAGAAATACAAACGATGTCGCTGCCGTGTTTTTCCTGCAGTTCGACCAGATGGGGAAATTCGCGAATACACGGAGCACACCAGGTCGACCAGTAATCGACGACGATGACTTTCCCCTTATGTTCGGCGACGAGTTCCTGTAATTCATCGAGGTCTTTGAATAACAGTTTTTCAGACGATGTCGTTTGCGTTGTATCCGATGAAGTATCGGTTTTCGTTTCGGGATCGGTCGAATCGGGTTCCGAAGATGCCGATTCTGCGGACATATCCTCTCCATCCCCCTTCGGTGCGGCTTCTCCGTTCGTGGTCTGAGCCGGCGTCGGCTCAGATTCGGTACCGGAAGTTCCGTTAGACGCCGGGCCGGAGTCGCCGCAGCCGGCAAAACCACCGATCATCGCGGCGAACAACAACACAATCATCGGGTGTTGGAACTTGAACATAAAGATATTCTTCCTCTCTGTTGGTTTCCGTCAATGCGGAATTTCTGGAGAAACGACGATCGTGGCATAGAAGAATCACGCGTCGTCGGTCGATTATTTTTCCACTTTGATCAGATTGTTTTCTATCGCGGCGGAGACCGGATCCTCATATGGCAGCGCTTGGAGGAACTCGATCAGATCGCTGATCTCGTCTTCGCTCAGTTGGCTCGTTTTGCCATGCTTGTCCCCCGTGTTGCTGGTCGTCAGCACATCACGCAGCGTTGCCGCTTTGCCGTGATGCAGATACGGAGCGCTGCGATAAACCCCCAGCAAGGTGGGCGTATCGTATTGCGGTCCCAGTTGTTCGCTGGGATCGTCACCACCGGTGCCGACATCGTGCATGATCAACTTGTTGATCGGATTGGAGTCGGTAAACAAGGGTCCGGAATGACACTCGGCACAGCGCGTTTCTTTCGAGAAAAATACGTCCTTGCCGCGCTTGGCTCCTTCGGACAATCCGTTTTTCGAAAACGGACTCATCGAGAACGTGTGCGAATTGGTATACGCGGCGAGGGCATCGAGTGCATCCGACAAACGTCCGTTCGGCTCTTCGAGCGATGGCTGAACCGTCCCTTTCAGAAGTCCCTGCCCCTGCATGAGCGGTCCGCGAATGGTATGTTCGAAATCCTGAACTTCATCGCGATCGGCCGACCAGTGCAGCGGATGCGTCCATGCCAGACCCGCCAGCGGTTGCGTGTCGCGCAGACCTTCCGGATTCTGCCACACACGGCCATCCTGTTGACCGTCGGGATGGCAACTCGAGCATGAGATCCAGCGGCGACCCGACATCGGCTGCATCGCACGGTAAAACAGCACTTTCCCCAGCCATTGATCGTCCGGCAGCGGATTATCGCAAACCGAAATCGTGTCGCGAACCTGCATCGTCGCGGCATCGATTACCGCGATATTGAAATCGAGCGCCTGATAAACATAGACCGTCTTGCCGTCGTTCGAGACGCGGACCGCGCGCGGGTTTTTGCCGATCTGCAGATAGGCGCGGTAATTCAGTTCTCGATAATCGTCGTCGATGACGTTGCAGGCGAACATGTCGTCGGTTCCGGCGAATACGACATAAAGGTGTTTGCCGTCGGGCGAAATACCGGTCTCCCAGGGGTTGGCGGTGACGAGCGCTCCGAGAAACGCGTCCATCGGAACCGGTTTGATCCTCGTAGCCGTTTTCGATTTCTGTTCGCTCTGGGGGCGGGTATCCATCACCGTGACATACGGAAAAATCGAACCTTCTCCGTGTGCGGTGGTGATTCGCGAACGAATGTGCGTCACATACAATTTCGAGCGCGAGGGGTGAATCGTCAGTTGCCGTGAGAGATTGTACCCCGAGGCCCCCTGCCAACGATCGACGATGGATCCGTCGGAGACCGCAACGCCAATCACCACGGCGGTGTAATATTCGCTGGCATACAACGTCTGCTCGTCGGCAGAGAGCGCCAATCCTTTGAGAAACGAACCGACGTCGAACTCGCGAACGATCGCGTGTTTCGACGTATCGATCTCGACTATACGACCCGGAAAATCGAGCGTTGCGTAGACCCGCGTGCCGGCTTTGTTACTGACCAGACCATACGGCTCGTCGAACACGTCGACCGTCGCGATCTCGGCGGCGGTGTCGGCATCGCAGAACATGATCACATCGTCGGCATAGACGGCGATCGCCAGCTGGTGCGTCTCGCCGACGAATGTTACTCCTTCGGGTTTATGGCCGACGGTGAATTCTCGCAACGTCTTATTCGTCGTAAGATCGACAATCGTTACGGTTCCCGAATCGCGGTTTGAACAGGCCAGCAATGTGCCGTCGGCAGAGATATCCATCAAGCCATTCGACGGACCGGCATACGCCACGGAGGGAACGACACATACGAGTGCCATGGAACACATGATCGCCGTTAAGATGCAGAACTGGCGGACAAGAACAGTCATCGGCGGAATCCTCGGTTCAGATTCTGGGGAAGCGTTCGGGGTGGGGTCGAACAATCGGGCATCATCACACGGCGGATTTTACTCTCCCGACGGCAACAACGCGGCGGGAGTAGGTAACATAACAAACTGAAGCGGATTCATGAAAGGGGAACACGCGGGGAAGGTGGACGGCGGGTGCCTCCGTTAAATGGTGGAGGTCATTCGGGTGGCCGGGACAGCTTTGTGTCCCGGTCGCGCAGCGATAAGAGGACTTCTCAGCCGTGGTCATCGACCTTGATCCGACCTCACAGTCGCGTAGGCTGGGACTCGTCCCGATCGTGGTTGAGCAAATTTCGTCGGCGATAACAAGAGAACGTGACGAAGTGGGTATACAACTCGTCGCCGTAGATTCTCCTTCTTTTCATGATGTGTGATCGATGTTTCTTCGGACGTCAAACATTCGTCGTGATTCACTCACATGCTTCTTGTACCAAAGGCACCCAGACACAGGGGCGTCTGGGCCACCCTCAAGATGTCTGTTCGATTCTATCGTTGTGACGTCTCTGGGCCATCTTGCGCGGAGATCTTTTTCGGAATCTGTACATCAGGACTCTCCTTGTAAGCACCCGTAGGTCAACTCTAAAACCGATCCTCCAACCACCCTGTCGGTTGCGGGGTCGTGCTGGCGTAGAGCCATTCGCTGGTTTTGCTGTCGATCACTTCCCGCATGTGATTGCGGGCGTGTTCCGGGATGTCCGCATCGCTGGCGCCGAAAGGAATCGCCGCAGCAAACGGGGGAAAGCCGCGCAGATGAATCGCCCACACCGCGCGCGGCTCGCGCTCCATGTGTGATTCCATAACCGAGCAAGCGTAAATCTGCTTGACGTACCGAGACATGTGGCTCGACTTGACCAATGCTTCGAGCAGCGTGAGCGCCGGCGCATCACCGGGCGCGCAGATGTAGACGATTGAACTCGCTTTCAATTGCCGTTCCTGGTCGGCGCACGACGGGTATGTGGGTATTCGCGGCTCGCCCGACGGCCAGGCGGAGACGACCTTCATCACCTCGCCGGTCTCGGGCCAGAGAAAGACGATTAACTTGGTGATGTAGCGATTCTTGAACCGCGGGTCGTCGCTCTGTTCGTCGAGGTGAATATTGTCGAACTCGATGCGCCACGTCGTTCGACCGCGCAGTTGGTCAACAAGAAACGGCATGCTCTCGCCAGAAAATTGCACGCGGCGAGCAACAACGGCATCGCGGTCGTACGTCGTCAACCCGATTCCCCGGCGTGCGGCTTCAATGGCATCGACCGCCGACATCGACTCGACGCGTGGGTTCTTTCCCTCGTTCGTATAACAGAGTGCCCAGGTGGAAAGAGCGAGTATGAGACAAGCGATGACATGAATCTTTCGCATGGGACTGTTCCTTTTTTTCGGACGTCGACACACGGGCGATTATCAGTACATCTTCATCGAGAACAGCTTCAATCGCCTGGTGGCGGGGTGGCCCAGACGCTCCTGCGTCTGGGTGTCGTCAGGTACATGAAGCATTTTTTTCTGTAACACGAACAGAATGATAAGATGAAGATTGGTTATCACATCTTCGATCGACTGTGAACAACGTCGTGTCGCTCCGCGACACACACGACGGGACGTGTGTGCCATCCAATACCAAGAAGAGTCATGAGAACTGTCTGGGGCACCCTGGCATATTTCGATAGACGATCTACTACCTTGACTTAATAATCCCGAAGTATGGCAAGATGCGGCGTCGAACATAGAAGACACAAACCCAACTGGCTCCCAGCATGGCCAAAATGAGGGTCGAAGGCTCTGGAACAGGGGCAACATCAAGTTCAATGACCGACCGCATCAGCGGTGGATTATGATGGTCATTCCATTGTCCTTCTTCCCACCGGATGATCACATAATTCTCCAAGGTACTTCCGTTTGGCTCCCCCGAGCGCCAATTCGTATATGTCACTGGCTCGCCGCTCGACCAAACAAAATTACCCTCGGAGGCAGCGTCGTTTAACCCAATCCACACGTCACGCCCATCGTGCGAGTAGATGAAATTGTTCTCAGCAAGACTTGACACGGATGCCAGGTGACCGCCGTATGACACAGCAAGAGCTTCAGCGTCCTGCCATGTTAGAGTTTGCTGGACGATCCCGTAAAAGTGACCATTTCCACCATCCACTTCCCGCCATTCATGCCAGTCAATCACGTTGGCATGGGCGTCAGTCGAGCTGAGTAAGAGGAGGACTGTAGCGCTGATTTGGAGTAGCCGGTAATAGGCAAACATGTTCGTAGCTCCGTGTGAAGGAATGAGGAAACATAAGTATAATGTGCTTGACTCTGTGTTGATGCAGACACTCTCCCCTTTACCGCAGGGTAGTACCGATGAAATCGGTGCGGCGTAGCCGTGAGAGACTGCTGACCCGAATCTGTATCAATGAATATATGATATTACACTGACACGGCTGCCGAATGTCAAATCGAAAGTGGGACACGTCCCAGCCGACATAATCTCTCATTGCTCCGCCACGGTGTGGCCCAGACGCTCCTGCGTGCCGGGTGCATCGGTTGACATGAAGTGGCAAAGGTTCCCGAATGTATTTGTGCCACGGCTCTGCGATCCGTGAAAATTGGGGATGAACGTTATCCGCGTTCGATCTGATCACCGCGTGAGAGAACATCTTCTTCTCCGGCGTGCCACTTGCTTCAGCCAGTGTTCTTTGAATTTCTGATGACGAATCAGATCGCCTGAGCATTTTCAACTGGGGCATCTGGCTCGAACGAATTGTACACGAGCAGATGCGGGTTGACGATATGACATGAGGCGTGGGGATAACCCTTCCTGCAAGAGTAGAAGGTGGTGTCATTCTGATGGTTCCCGATCCCGGAGGGATCGAGAAGGCGTTTCCTTCGGACATTCGGTCATTCGGATTTGATTCGACATTCGGATTTCGACATTCGTCATTCCAGCTGGGTAGCCCGGACAGCTTTGTGTCCGGGTGCCGCAGGCACACGAGGTCTTCGGCTGTTATTATCTTTTTGAAGAAACGAAATATTGACGACGCGTACTTCATTTGTTGTGCAATGTCCTCTTGCCATTTCACGGTTCGGGTGGTGAGCAACCGGGGTGAACCGAGAAGGCCCTCTTATC
>JAQCEJ010000135.1 GCA_027618475.1 Planctomycetota bacterium
TGACTGTGATGGAATTCCCACCGGAAGATTGCAGAGGAAGAAGGACGGAAAGAAGACGAAGCGATGACTGAGAAGACCTCAATCCCGCCCGGTCGCTACCGGCACTTCAAGGGCAACGAATACACCGTCATCGGCACGGCCCGTCACAGCGAAACGCTGGAAGAACACGTCGTCTACCGGCAGGAGTACGGCGAACACGGTCTGTGGGTGCGTCCGAAGCAGATGTTCTTGGAGACGGTGAAGGTTGATGGACAGGAAGTGCCTCGTTTTCAACCCTTGACGTCGAGCAGTGAGCAGGTTGGCAAGAGCATCACAAACATCTTCGACGACCTCCCCCAGCATTTACCCAAGGAAGTTGTCCAGACTCTCATCCAAGCCGCCGACGTGCGCATCGAACGGATCATTTCCTACGGTCACGCTTCCGCCGCAGACTTCTGGTACGACCAACCGCAGCACGAGTGGGTCATCGTCTTGAGGGGAGCGGCGAGGTTGCAGTTCGAGGATGGCATGGTCGAGATGAAGGTGGGCGACTTCATCAACATCCCGGCATTCAAAAAACACCGAGTCGATTGGACGACGCCGGATGAACCGACTGTGTGGTTGGGGGTGAGGTATGGAGGCCACGGATGTCCGACATCCTGAATGGATTGATTGAACGAGTCACCTACCACAATCCTGAGAACGGGTTTGCCGTTCTACAAGTGAAGGTCAAAGGGCATGATGATCTGGTCTCCGTCATCGGCAGTACAACCTCCGTCACGGCGGGAGAACATGTCGAAGCCGTCGGTCGCTGGGTGATCGATCGGACACACGGACAGCAATTCAAAGCGGACGAACTCAAGACAACGCACCCGGCGTCTGCGGAAGGGATCGAAAAATATCTGGCCTCCGGAGCAATTCGCTGTATCGGACCCAAATTGGCGGCGGTGATCGTCGCCGTTTACAAAGAACGCACGCTGGAAATCCTGGAGAAGACGCCGGATTTCCTGTTGTCCGTCAAAGGCATCGGAGACAAACGGCTCGCCAAAATCAGCCAAAGCTGGCAGGAGCAGCGTGAAGTCCGAAAAATCATGCTGTTCCTGACGGAGCATGGCATTACCTCAGGCCGGGCCGTTCGCATCTATCGCACATACGGTCATGAATCCATCGCTAAGATCAAGGAGAACCCCTATCAACTGGCGAACGACATTCGTGGGATTGGGTTCAAGACCGCCGACGAACTGGCGATGAAGCTCGGCATCGACCGCAACAGTCCTTATCGTGCGAGAGCCGCCATCCGCTACACGCTGCAAGAAATGGCGGGAGAGGGACACTGTGGTTATCCTGAACCTGGTGTGGTGGAACAAACCGTCAAACTGGTGGAAATCGAACAGAAGATCATCGAAGACGCCGTGGAAAGCGTGGTCCAGGAACGAAGCGTCATACGTGAATCTGTCGAAGGGGAATCTTGGCTGTACCTCGCCAGCCTCTACCATGCCGAAGTGGGTCTGGCACAGTCGGTCCACCGGATTGCCTCCGCCACGCCGCATCCCTTACCTCACATCGACATCGAGAAAGCACTCACTTGGGTCGAGCAGCGCTTGACGATCGAATTGGCTGCTGCACAGAAGGAGGCGATCCGACAGGCGTGCCAGCACAAATTTCTGGTGATTACAGGTGGACCGGGGGTCGGCAAAACGACGCTGGTCCGCAGTATTCTGGAAATCTTTTCTGCCAAGAAGCTGAAATGCGTGTTGGCAGCACCGACAGGTCGAGCGGCCAAGCGGTTGGCTGAAACCACCGGACGTACGGCTAAAACCGTTCATCGTCTGCTGGAGTTTGATCCGGCGACCGGAGAATTCAAACGAAACCAGCAACATCCGTTGACCGGTGATTTATTCGTGTTAGACGAAGCATCGATGGTGGATGTGGTCTTGGGGTATCAGGTCTTGCGAGCCATCCCTGCGGACGCTTGTGTGATACTCGTGGGTGATGTGGACCAACTCCCCTCGGTTGGACCGGGGGCGGTCTTAGCAGATCTGATTGCGTCTCAGGTGGTGCCGGTCGTGCGGTTAACTGAGATTTTTCGGCAGGCCAGCGAAAGTCGGATTATCTCTGCCGCCTATGCCATCAATCAGGGACTGATGCCCGTCTTAGCTTCCTCGGACCAACTCAGCGACTTCTATTTCGTGGAATCACAGGAACCGGAATCCATTCAAGACATGTTGCTGTTGCTCATCAAAGAACGCATTCCGGCTCGTTTTGGTTTTAATCCGAAGTCTGACATTCAGGTGTTGACACCGATGAATCGTTCGCTCCTGGGAGCCAGAAATCTGAACCAAGTTCTGCAAACGGCGCTCAATCCGGGGGACGGTGGCCCCGAAGTGGAACGATTCGGCTGGACATTCCGGATCGGGGATCGGGTGATTCAAAACCAGAACAATTACGACCGGGATGTGTTCAACGGCGATTTAGGAATCGTAGAGAAGATCAACCGGATTGACCAGATCATGGTCGTCAATTTCGAGGGGAGATCGGTTGAATATGATTTCGGCGATCTCGACGAATTGGCGTTGGCCTATGTGCTGTCGATTCACAAAAGTCAGGGCTCAGAATTTCCCTGCATCGTGATTCCGTTACACACGCAGCACTACCTGATGCTGCAACGGAACCTGCTCTACACGGCGATCACGAGAGGGAAAAAACTGGTGGTACTGATTGGAACGAAGAAGGCTCTCGGCATGGCGATTCGTCGAGTCGACACCGGCCAGAGATACACGGCCTTGAGGTTAAGGCTTCAAAAGATGTAACCGACTCCATTTCATCGCCGTTATCGACGACGAACAGTCTCTGATGGAATTCGACTCGAACGGAACGATAAGACTCAAGAGCTAGTGTTGATTTGGCATCACTTACTGCATCGCCTTGCCGATTTCCTCGACCGTTGCCAGAGCGGACTTCGCTTGATCCATACCGCCAGCGACCTTTAACAATTCAACGGCGGCATTGATCACCTGAAGTCCGTTCTTAATGTTGTTATCCCCTCCGAGCTTACTATTTCGCCCGGCTTGTTGAATCCCCCGCCTCGTCTTCCGCACGGCTTTGGACGTTTTCAGCATACTGCCTTTGATCTTGCTGACATACTGCCCATTTACGTCAACACCCTTCGCCTTCAACAAGTCGGCGATCTCGCTGGGTGATTTGTCTCGATTGGCTCTCAGGGCTTCACGAATAGCGTGCGCTTTATTGATTTCTTCTTTCGATTTTGCCATGCCTTTTATCCTCAATTGATTGTGACGCCTATTAGCCGCAGCGCTCATGGTAACAAAAACCCCCACGGGGATATATCCGTGGGGTATATTTCATTTCGAGGCATGGACGACTGACTAGAAATCTTCATCATCATCTTCATCATCGTCTAACTCGTCATCATCCTCGTCGTCATCATCCAGATCATCTTCGTCGTCGACATCTACATCCTCCAGATCATCGTCATCTTCATCCAGTTCATCTATGCCATCGTCGTCGTCATCCTCGAATTCATCTTCGATGTCTTCGTCTTCAAATTCATCGACTTGACCGTTATCCATCATGAAACCCCGCTTTCCGTTGTAATAAGGTCTAGGAGATTATAGGCCCACGGATTGTATGGTGGTACGGAGTAAAGTCAAGCAGCCACTTCCTGATTCAGCTTTGATTCATGTTCGCATCCAAAAACCACAATTCACCAGTGGGATCTGCTACGATTTGTTCCTGAATGAGTTCTTGGTGTTGGCAGCAACACCCACATCAGCAAGGAATGACCAATGTCTCTTAAAAAGTGGGAAACGATTATTCAACAAATCATAGACGAATCGAATCACGAACCGAAGGAATCAGGCAAACAGCGGCTCTTGGTGGAATGGCGTGCAAAGCTGGAAAAAGAGCCTCCTCATTTGCCCCTGCACCAGATCGACGAGATCGTGCGAGAGGTTCGGCAACGACTTATCACCGCACAGGGCTGACAATTTAGGTGCCACGACATGGCGAAGAAAATCCCCTCCCGCCAGTTCTCAACTGCTAAGAAGAAGATTCCATCGAGCAAGTTTTTACCCGCTAAGAAGAAAATTCAGTCAGGGAAATTCCATAAAACGACGGCGACGATTGCGTCGAAGTAGATCTTCAGAATCGTTTTGTCGTCATGGACAATTCATGGAATTCATCGGCATCAATGCAATTGTTGACCTCGACTATCCTGATTGACGACCGCTACGCACTCCGACCTGTTTCTGCTGCTGACGGGCTCATAAGAAGTGCCATTCCCAACAGGCCCATTGGGATACCGAGCGGAAGTAGGAACAGTGTCAGTGCCAGAGCCATACCGCCCATCAGTAAAGCGACTCCAAACATCCGTTGAGCACAGATAGCAGCGTCTTGAAACCAGCAAGCAGGATTCGCAGTTCGCTTATCTTTGTCTTTATACCCGCATTTCCCATTTGACTTCCCGAACTTTGGCACGCGATTTGCGCCAAGCCCTTCAAAACAAGGGTATTTTGCCAAATCATGCCAAGGTGACAGGGGAACCCAATGGGTGACGCGAAAAACGACGATTTGCGGGTCGGTTTTGACAGACGCTTGAAGCTGAAGTTCTTGGGTAGTCAGATCACGACTGACGCCGGACTGCTGGCCTACCGCGAACTCGACGAAGCGTTGGGACTCCCTGTTGAATAACTTCGCGATCTGTAAACGATGGCACAGACGGTCCGAGTGCTGAGCGAGAAACGGGCGTTTTGAGCAATGATAACCGACCGACAACGTCCGAAAACGAAGAGAGTTCGTTGAACTGCAGGCAACCCGCTGATAGCATGAACTCAAATCACTGCCAGCGTAGCGGGAACTGTTTCCATCTGGGAAATGTCGGAAAAAAACGAGACTCACCGTGAGAACAGCCCTTGTTGCCATCGTCGTCGGTTTGATCTGTCAGCCGACCATCGCCGCCGAGAGGCTCACGATCCATCACGTGGGCGAATATGCCGCCGTCCCCTGGACGGCTGACGGAGCGAGAAATACGCGAGTCGAACACCTCAACTTCAGCGTGGCTTCGGTCAACCTCAATGGAGAGATCGGCGAGGCTTTTCTCGCAAGCTGGGCCGATCATGCCCGACATGGAGCCGAACAAGGGAAAGTCTTTTTGCCGCGGGTTTACTTCTGGGACGGCAACGATCGCTTCGAGGGGCCGCTGCGCGACATCGACGTTTACTGGCAGCGACTTGATACATTTCTGGCGGCGATGCCGCTGAAGAAGTTTTATGGGATCGTCCTCGCCGAGGAAAATGTCGCTGGCGGCGGGCGAGCCGAAATCCTGACCGAACTCTACCGGCGGATCAAATCAAAATATGACCTGGCGGTCTATCAGTGGTGGAGCCCCAGCGGCAACGTGCCGACGTGGAACATTCCTGCCGATGGCTGGGTGATCGACGAATACTTCATGGGGAAAGCGAGATTTCGCCGCATCGTGCAGCGTTACCTGGTCACCGGGGTTCCGCTCGTCGTGATGCCCCATGCCGCGTGGAGCACCGGAGAACAACCGTGGTCTGACGCGACGTGGCAAAGTCTCGAAGACCAGCTGCAAGTCTGCCACGAGTACAACCTGCCGACGGCGTTTTACTGGGTCTATAACACTGGCACGCATTTCGGTCTCGATACCGGAAATTTCATGGACGAAATCAACGCACGCATTCTCGCGTGGACGAAAGAGGCGCAATCGTTACCGGCAGACTATGCCGGGCTGCCGCGTGCGAATGTCGGCATCGGCGACGGCTTGGAGATCGCCCCGTTCGAGGACGGCAGTTTGGTGTTTCACGATGGGTTCGACACGAGCCAGTTCATCGAAGATGCCGATCTCGAAGGTTTTCAGAATCTGCTTTGGGATGAATCGCGCACACTCGCGCTGCGGAGCGGCAACGGCGAGCCCCCGCGGTCGTCTCTTACGTATCGCTTCGACGGTGATTTCCCCGCGCACAACATCAAAATCGTCGTCCCTGTGCGGTATCTCGCTACCGGCAGTCGAGCGACGCTCAGCCTTTCGACAGATGGCGGCAAGACGTGGCCGCATGCGACCTCGACGGACGGCGAATCGCCGCAGATCCTGTCCATCTCGACCAAGAACGATCGCCGGGTATCGAAGTACAAATCCTTTCGCGTCCGCATTGCACTGGAAGGCGAGATCTCCGATGGATCGGTCGTCGCCCGCGTCGACGACGTCCACATGACGGCGGAGTTGACGGTTCCTCCAGAACCGGCAATTACGCTGAAAGCCTCTGCGGACGATCCCAAGCGGTTTTCGTATCGCGACGACTTCCAGACGCAGAAATTCCGCTACTCTGCAAAAATCTCGCAGCTCGATAAAATCGAATGGTCGCGCGGTTCGATCGCCGTGCGCATGCAGCCCGGCGGCGCGCAGCCCGAATTGATTTGGAAGGTCAATGCGCCGCGAAGACTTGCTCGCATTTCCGTCGCCGTTGACGGCAAGGCAAACCGCGGCTCGTTGGGGACGAATCACTATCTCGACATGTCGGCCGATGGGAAAACGTGGACGCACCTCACAAGCACTGAAAACCTCGACGTCAACAAAAGCGGCTGGGCCAGTCACGGCCTGACGGCCGACATTTCTGACGCCGGCGTGAAGACGTTTTATGTGCGGCTCCGCCTCAACGCCGGGAGCTATCAGGAACGGCATCCGTATTTCTCGGGAATAGTGAACGGCCTGCGAATCGAGGCGGTTGAGAAATGATGGCTTGTCGGGCGGGCCGTGACGAAATTCGACAAAATTGGTATTTCACCTTTGCTTAAACGTCGTGTGTGCGGTTAGGATGGATTAAACGATCAGGCTGCTGTTTATCAAAACAGGGTGTATAACTCAGCATGATCCTCCACATCGACATGGACGCATTCTACGCCTCGATCGAGGAACGCGACAACCCATCCCTCGTCGGTAAACCGGTGGTCGTCGGCGGTTCGGCGGAAGGCCGGGGCGTCGTGGCAGCGGCTAACTACGAAGCCCGCAAGTTCGGCGTTCACAGTGCGATGGCTGCCGCCCGTGCGAAGCGACTCTGCCCGCACGCGATATTTCTCAAACCTCGCATTGATCATTACGCTGAGGTGTCCCGGCAGATTCGCGTGATTTTCGAGCAGTTCACACCGTTGGTCGAACCCCTGTCGCTCGACGAAGCGTTTCTCGATGTCACCGGGAGTGAAGCCCTCTTCGGTCCCTCCGCCGAAATCGGTCGGCAGATCAAACAACAGATTCGTGACAAACTACACCTCGTCGCTTCCGTCGGCGTGGCCACCAATAAGTTCATCGCCAAGATTGCCAGCGATGTGCAGAAACCGGACGGTTTCGTCGTCGTGGAATCCCATGAAATTCAAACCTTTCTCGACCCCCTGCCGGTCGGGCGACTCTGGGGCGTCGGCAAAGTCACGGGCCAGGTTTTCGAGCAAATGTCGATTGGCACCATCGGGCAACTGCGACACGTTCCGCTCAATACGCTCATTGATTGGTTTGGATCGTCTGGCGAGCATTATTGGCAGCTGGCCCACGGGATCGATGAACGGCGGGTGGTGCCTGATCGGGAGGCCAAGTCGATCTCAAACGAAACGACGTTCGCCGAAGACATTACCGACCCGGATGTGCTGCGAGCCTGGCTGGTGGAACTCGTTGAACAGGTTGCCCGCCGCTTGCGTCAGCACGATATCAAAGGCCGCACGGTCGACTTGAAAGTGCGGTTCGCGAACTTCAAGACGATTTCCCGGTCGCTGACACTGCCGGAGCCGACCAACATCACTCATGAATTACTCGAAGTCGGTATCGAGCTGTTGACGAAACGCCTCCCCTCGCGGCATCCGCCGGTCCGGCTGCTAGGGTTCGGCGTCAATAAACTGGATGGTTCCGGCACATCCCAGCAACAACTCTTTGATCGGCCTGACCGCAATCGTCATCAGGATGTCGATCGTGTGGCAGATCAAATCACGGCGAAATTTGGCAAGTTGGCCCTGCGTCGCGGTGCTAGGCTCGACACGAGCGATGACTGACGACGCATGGCAGGAATGACCGTTAACGATACGGACCAACTTCCGATAACATTTTTGACACTGGCTGGACTGCGTTTGGTGATCATGATCGGTCAATAGCGAAATCGTGTGATGATATGATAAGGGGATATACGGCCAGAGTCGATTCGTTGAACCTTGGATTCTTCAACGGGCCAAGCGGTGAGTCATCGCGTTAGGCGATGACCTCGAACACCGGTTCGCCGCTGCGGGCGATCGGGAAGGGGCGACCTGTACGATCTTTGACCAGCAAGTGCGGATCGACGCCGAGCAGGTGATACACCGTCGCGACGAGATCGGCGGGGTGCGTGAGTCCGCTCTCGGGATACGCCGCTTGCTTGTCGGTGACGCCGTGAATCGTCCCCGACTTGACTCCCCCGCCGGTGAGTAGGCTGAAACCGCAACGAGGCCAGTGATCGCGCCCGGCTTTTCCGTTGACGCGGGGCGAGCGTCCCATTTCGCCCATGACGATCACCAGCGTCGAATCGAGCAATCCTCGCTCGTCGAGATCCTGGATGAGCGCGGGGTAGACTTGATCGAGAACCGGCAAGTTGTGATTCTTGAGCATGCCAAAATTGTTTTCGTGCATGTCGTACGAGTGGCCGTAATGCTTGAAGATTTCTTGATGGACACTGATAAACGGCACCCCAATTTCGACCAGTCGCCGGGCGACGAGCATGCTCGATCCATACAAGTTACGACCGTAGCGGTCGCGGACTTCGTCGGGCTCTTGCGACAGATCGAAGGCGTCGCGTGTTTTACTTGTCGTCAGCATGTCGAACGCACGGCGTTGAAAATGATTCAATCGATTTTGGGCGGCCGATTGGCTCGTCCTCTCAAATTCTTCATCGAGACGGCTGAGCAGCGAACGACGACCGTCAAAGCGGTTGACCGTCATTCCCGGTTGACTGTCGAAGCCGGACAAGTACGGTTCGCCGAGCGGCATCACGGGTTCGTAGTTATTCCGTTTGGGTTCGTGGGAGAACGTCGGATCGCACATCGAGAACATGGCATCGTACTGACTACCGAGAAAACCGCCGTACGGACCACCACGGCGACCACCTTCTCCCCAACCCGGATAACAGGGGAGACAGACGGCACCTGGTATATCTTGCGGCCCCAGGCCGAGATATTGACAGATCGCACCGATGTCCGGCGGATAGGTCGGCTGCGTCGGTAACTGGGCATTGCCCTCGGTGAAACCGGTCATGATCACCAGCGGATCGTGAGAATCGTACGTATGCGAGACCGTACGGATCAAACTCGCCTTGTGCATCCACTTGGCGGTGTTCGGCAGATGCTCGCAAATTTGCAATCCAGGAAGCGAGGTGTCGATCGGCTGAAACTCGCCGCGTATTTCGGGCGGAGCGAGCGGCTTCATGTCAAACATGTCCATGTGACTCGGACCGCCGAGCAGGTTAAACAGAATGACGGACTTTGCCGCTCCTAGCAGATGGTTCTCCCCGCGATGTTCCTGCGCCGCGAGCAAGTGGGGGATGGTCATCCCTCCAAACAGAGACAACCCGCCGACTCTCAGCAATTCCCGACGGGTAATACCGTTACACAGCGCCGTATCTCCGCCGAGAATGCGTAACATGGGGAACTCCGCATAAAAAAAGAATCGCCACCGAATTCACAGCTACAAGCGTAGCACATAAAGTGCGGTGGTTCAACGAGATTTGACGGAACAGATGATTGCAGAACGCGATCTCATCATCGATTTATTATAGGCTGTGAAAGATAGGACGATGTCAACGGCTTGGAGCTGTATGACTCAGCTGTGTACCAGATCAACGTCGTCATTCATCCATAAGACTTCCATTCTCTTCGGTTTTTCTTTCGCTCCTGACCCTGTAAACACCCGCCAACAAGAAGATGCAGCCCATTTTTTCAAACAATGTCCAGATCATGGGCAAGGTCCAGGGAGTCATTCGCCGCTATCGGTAAATGGACGCCGTCGAAAAGAATGTATCGAACGCATCGACGGCATCGTGGCCTTGATCATGGGACTGGACCGCGCCACCACGCAGGCGTCGTTCCACAGCATTTATGAGCAGCCGGGGGCGATGACCTGGTAGAACGTGTCGGACTCTCTTCTTGTTACGCGCGAGATCTCTTTGGAGTGTTCGAAGAGCGTCTTGCACGGGGAGCTTTAAGTTGCACAGCGGAAAGGACTTACCCGCTGGTTAACGCAAAACGCCGAGAGGTTTTCTCCCGGCGTTTTTTCGTGCGCGGACGCAAAGTCCGTGACTGGCCAAGCTTTTGTGGCGAGGGCCTGGCGGCGTATCGAACGGGCGAAATACCTCTGGTTCGAAAGAGAGTCCGGGGGGCCATTCCGGACACCCCGGTGTCCGCTGCGGGCGCCCGTGGCGGACGGTGAAACTCTCTTTATCTCTGGTGGGGGAATGGCGTTTGGTTAACACTGAAAATTGGCCCCAAATATTGCCGTTTTCTCCAAACTGAAGCACCGACGAACACGATCGTTTTTTATTATCACCGCACGAACAATTCCCGTGGTAGATTTGTGAGGACTTCACAGCCGTCATTGGTGATGACGACGGTTTCGCTGCAAGTTGTCCCCATTTTCCCGGGGTCGCGTATTGATGTACTGCAGTGAAAAACCATGCCGGGCGCGAGCACCGTTTTATTCCCTTTAACCACGTCGATCTCACCGCAATCGGCCCATTCAGGGGGAAATCCGAGCCCGATCGAATAGGCGTAATAGCCATGCCAGACCCAACCTTCAGGCAAAGGACCGATCGCTCGCTCCGAGGCAGCGGCGACCTCACCCGTCACGGCCCCCGCCTTGAGATTGGCAATCGACGTGTTTACGCTGATCAAACAGTGATCAAACATTTCGCGCATTTTGCTCGACGGTTTTCCAACAACAGCCGTACGCATAATTGGACTGCTGTAACGGCGCACGCACGCACCGAATTCCATAAACACAGGATCGCCCCGGCGGATCGGAATGCGCTGAAACGTCGAATGGGGCACACCCGATCGCGGACCAACCGTGACGATCGGCTGATAGCACATGTATTCGCTTCCTTCGTGAATCAACGTCTCGGCCGCTACGGCCGCAATGTCATTATCGGTCGTCCCCTCACTCACGACGTTTATTGCCGCCTGCATGGCCAGACTGCTGATACGACCCGCCTCGCGCAAATATGAGATCTCTGCCGGCGATTTGATCGTCGCTGCGCAGGGCACAACGTCGGTTGCGTCGATCAATTCTGCCGCTGGAATCATCCTGGAGAGTCGAAGATAATCCTGTGTGCTCAGTGAAGACAGTGCTCCCAATTCAATCCCCAAACGACCATCGTCGAGTTGGTGTGCCGTTAAAATGTTCCGCGTGGCGTTGACGGGATCGGCGAAAAGCGCATAGGTCTCGATGCGATCGATCCACGATGACAGCGAAGCATTGTGACTCTCAAAATCTTGCATGAGCAGCAGCGGATCGCCGTGAGCCGGGACGACACACAGCCAATATTTGTGTGCCGCGATGCTTTCAAGCCCGGTGAGATAACAGATGCTCGCCATATTGTAACAGAGCAAGGCATCAAGCCGCTTCTCGGCCATCGCGGATTGTACTTTCGCGACGCGGGAGCGGTATTCGGCCTCCGTGAAGGCCAGACGTCGGTCAACGGTTGCTTCCGGTTCCTCGTCTGCCGTTTGAGCCGAAAGCGATGAGCCGACGGTTGACCCGACAATCGATAATGCCGCTCCTTCAAGAAAATCACGTCTTTTCATTCGCGGCCTCATTTACGAAATGATGTGCATTTGCAAATTGGTACTGAACGACCACTTTAGGTATCATTTTTTCTGCAGACGAAAGGTGTCCATCACAATCGACTGGTCGACCTGCCCGTAGGGGTTGTCTCCACCGATATGAGCGAAGACATGGATCACGCCATCCTTCGTCTGCACCGAACGTGGATAATACGCGGATGCCGGAATATCGAAGCGATTCCACGTTTTTCCGGCGTCGGTCGTCCAGTGAATGCCGCTTGTAGCGACGTGCAGAATGGGGCCTTCTTTCGTTCCGAGCAGTTCCGGGTGCCCGCTGTGCGGCAAAGTCGTCGGGCCGGCCGTCCCAGGAACGAAGGAGTCTCCCGATTTTTTCAGGATTCCCTGCCAGCGATGAGTATCGTTCGCGCGGCGGTAGATTGTCAGTAGATCACCATTATCGAGTTCGGCGATGTCATACTCCTCGGTCCAACCTTCCTTTTGATCGGCGGCATTCGCCGCAATCGGTTCGCTCCACGTTTGACCGTTATCCGACGAAATCAACATCGTCGGTTGCAACAGTTTGGCGATTTCAATACGAGTATGTTTTCCAGCTGGAAGAGGCGCCAAACCCATCAGCAAGACTACGCGGCCGTCGCGCAGCGTCCGAATGCGCCGCGGCCACGTCGTGAATTTTTCCGGATCGAGCAGCACTTCGGGTTTGCCCCAGGTTTTTGTGCCATCGGTTGATCGTTGCAGGAATCCTGTTTTGGGCGCATCATCATCGTAAGGAAGATAAAACCCAAAGACGCCGCGCATAATCGTTCCATCGGAAAGCGCCGTTTGCGCTTCGCCAGTTATTCCATTCATGCAACTCTTGAACGGATCAGCACTGACCTGTTTCCAGGTCATGCCACCGTCGTTCGATCGCAATTGAACATTGCTGAGGTCAAGCCCCGTCATGTCGTATTGGGGATACCAACTCAATATTTCCAAGACTTCCTTCGGAGCCTTAGGCCGGCCCTCGACCGGACCGGTTGCCTGAGTGAAACAGGTCATCAGATCGCCGTTGGGCATAGTCCAAGCCCCGACCCAGCAGGTATAACCGGGCGACTGCGGAGAATGATAAATCGTCGCGCGAACATGATCGATCGCTGCAAAATCCTCGGCATCCGCCATCGGCAATAATACGTGAAGAATTCCGTAAACCGTGAACATCCGCAAGTAGAGCGGTGAGATGGACCGTGGCATAGCCTGGTTCCTTGTGTGAAGAATTGGTCCGGGATTTCCCAGATAGATTTTTCGGCGGCACTGACGCAGTACCGTCGTGTTGCTTCATGGCAATTGTAACCGGTCGTTCGATCAATTTCGACATATTTTGTCCGTTCTCGGTCTGTTCTGTTCCCCTTGAGAGT
>JAQCEJ010000026.1 GCA_027618475.1 Planctomycetota bacterium
CGACATGGACCAGGCCCTTACGGACCTGGCTATAGGAACGGCTAGCCCTTCGGGCCGGTCGACCACACCATTTAATGGATGCACCCGCATACAGCCGAGTGCGCTGACTGAGAGAAGAGCGTGATCCCCTCCCAATTCAGCATGCCGGGCAGTGAGCCGTGGAAGGTTGATCGTTTCGATCCGTCGCTTTGAAATCAATTCTGAAATCATTTCGCTGCACCATGCACCGGTGAGCAAAGACGCGGCGGTCACAGCCGTGGAACACGGATGTTCGGATCCCGACAACAGGACCATCCGGTCGGAAAACTGCCGCTTACCAACCGAGCGACATGTTCGTTTCGATCGCCCGCTGAGCTTCGTGCAGGTCGACGCCGGTGTCGAGCATGTAAAGGCGAATGGCGTGAAGCTTGTCGCCATGTGCACGGGCGAGGCAGTCGCGGGCGGTGTCGCACGGTTCGACCGAACCGTCGAGTCCGAGCAGCCGTTTTGAAATCACCCAGATGTCGCGGGGACGTTTGGTGATTCTTACGATGTCTTCGTCGGGATAATGTTCTTTTGCCAGGGCCTGGGCTGTCGAATTCGAATCGGCCCACCCCACCATGATATGCGCGTTTGTTTCAATCTCGAAAAGAGGCATCAATTCACCTCATCCTGAAAAAGTGGTTTGAGAATTAAGTTCCTGGTTTTGCAGAAAGACGGATGATACGGGAAAAATGTGAGACACAAATTTTTTCACCGCGACCCGTGTGAATTCCACAAAAATATTTGGTGAATCTCGGCTTCATTCCTGCGTTCGATGAGTCGGTCTCGATCGAATGATTCGTACTTGCGAATTGAATTATAGTCGAACGGACCAAAAGCGGTCCAGAACGTCCGGGGAAAATTTCAGAACGATCAATAAGTCGGTATGAATTCTAAAGGCCGCATCGTTTCCCGTCCGGAGACGACATAAACGTTCGATTTTAGCTGAAAACAGACCGTTCTAAGGGTTATGAAATGGTTTGGTCCGACAATCCAGCATCAATCTCCGAGCGACCCGATCGAAAAACCGTATCAATCGTCAAATCTTGACGTGTCGCAACAGGGTGATCATGATCACTCGAAAACGATCGACTGACGAAAGTAGAGGCAACCGGCTAGGCTTTCGATCGCTGCTTCACTTCTGAAAACGTCAAACGTTCGTTCATTCCTTGACAATACCGCAGCATGCCGTCGTACTCGAAGAGCACGATCGGATTGTCCTCGAGGTCGTAATACAAGCGGGCTTCGCTGGGAATTTTCAGCTCTGCCACATCGGCAGGATCGCCGGTCACCCAGCGGGCAATCGTCTGCGATAATGGTTGAATGACGGATTTGACTTTGTATTCCGACTCCAGCCGATATTGCACCACGTCGAACTGCAACTGACCCGCTGCGGCCAGGACAAATTCCTGTGATGAGTTACTCGCCCCGCGCAACAGTGAAATGGCACCTTCCTCTTCAAGCTGTCGCAATCCACGGTCAAATTGTTTTCGACGGCCGGTATCGTCGCACCGCAGTCTGGCAAAACATTCGAGTGGAAAATCCCATTCGCCGTCGAATTGCAGCGGCGTTCCCTCGTACAATGTGTCACCCAACCGCAACTGGCCGGGAATCACCAGTCCGACGACATCCCCGGCATAGGCGACCTCCATCGTTTCTCTTTCACGGGCAAAGAGACGTTGCGATCGCTTCACGCGAATCTTTTCGCCGGTGCGGGCGTTGACGATCTCCATATCGCGGGCAAATGTCCCCGAACAGACTCGCATAAATGCCACCCGATCGTGATGCCGCGGATCGAGATTCGCCTGAATCTTGAACACGACGCCCGAGAACTCGCGACGGGACGGCAATACGGAACCGGTCAGACTGTTACGCGGTCCGGGGGGGGGACTCAGCTCCAGAAACGCATCAAAAAACGGCTCGATGCCGAAGTTGTTTAACGCACTTCCGAAGAATACCGGCGTGATTTCGCCGGCGAGAAAGCGATCGCGATCAAACGGTTCTCCCGCTTCGTTCAGTAGTTCGATCTCGTCGCGCAGCCGAGCTGCACTCTCTTCCGAGAGCAATCCGTTGGCGGCCTCACTCAGCGAACTCTCGTCGACGGGTACCCGCAACGAGCCTCGCTGCGACGGACGAAAAACCATGACGCGATCGTTCGGACGGTCGTACACGCCGCGAAAATCGTAACCGTTTCCGATCGGCCAATTCAGCGGTACGGCGTGAATGCCAAGCACCGATTCGATATCGCTGAGGTTCTTCAGAGGGTCGCCGCCGGGACGGTCCATCTTATTGACAAACGTGAGAATCGGAATGCGGCGCTGCGAACAGATCTTGAAGAGTTTGCGGGTCTGAGATTCGATCCCTTTGACAGCGTCGATGACCATGACGGCGCAGTCGGCCGCCGTCAGCGTGCGATAGGTATCGCTGCCAAAGTCCTGGTGGCCCGGCGTATCGAGCAAATTGAGTTGAGCGCCGCGATAATCGAATGACAAGACCGTCGACGTGATCGAAATGCCGCGCTGTCGTTCGAGTTCCATCCAGTCGGACGTCACCGCCCGCTGAGATTTGCGTCCGCGAACGGCCCCCGCTTCGGCGACCGAACCTGAATAGAGCAGCAGCTTTTCGGTTAACGTCGTTTTTCCCGCATCGGGGTGCGAAATAATGGCAAACGTGCGTCGACGCTGTACTTCTCCGAGAATTCTGGCAGGGGAAATCAATTCGTCGGCTGCGGCGTCACCAACCGCATCGACGTCGCAAGCGGCGGGTTGATCTTCGTCTTGCACTTGTGGAATCGACATAGTTTTTCTCGGTGTGAGATGGATAAGTTGCCGGCCAGGTGAAGATGACCGGCGTGAGATCAACCCGAAGGGGAGCGGGAAACAATCGTCGTGGTGGAAATCAATCAGCGGGGGAGAATCAGCGAAGGTGGGGGATGACAAAACGGTTCATCGAACAAAAAATCGGTCGTGCTGCTAGAACACCATCAAGCGGTAGCCAACGTTAAAACCTGATTAAACAATGAGTTACGGAACAACAGCACATCGAGGCCCCTCTGGAGATCCGTATTATCTGGTGCGATGTCGCCTACGTCAACGTCTTATCGGCTTTTCACGCTCGGTAATTACAATTTGGCAGTCGTCGTGACGATTTCAATCTCGTTCGAGTCAGCATATGATCACAAAGGTCGTTTTATACTCATTTCGTCCTTTATTCCGGGTGTTTCGATGATCGTCGTCACCGGTGCCGCAGGTCGATTGGGACGTGCCGTCGTACAACGGCTGCTCTCTCAAGGTTACGACGTCGTCGGAACGGACATCGTTCCTTTCGCTACATCACCTGTACGGTTTGAACAAGCCGATTTATGCGATCGTTCGGCCGTCGATCAACTCCTGCGTGGAGCCGAAGCGGTGATACATCTCGGGGCGATACCCGGACCTCGAAAACCGGCGGCGAATTCGACCGCTTCACCCTCGGTCACATTCTCAGACGACCCCTTCGTCATATTCGAGAACAATGTCGCGAGCACGTTGAATGTGCTGATGCTGGCGGGTGAACACAAACTTCGCCGCGTGGTATTTTCATCGAGCGCCTTCGCCATGGGCTGGGCACACGACCCTCGGGCATTCGAACCTCTTTATTTGCCGCTGGATGAAGATCATCCTCCGATGCCGTTTGAACCTTATGGATTATCGAAACTCGTGGGGGAATGCATTGCCGGTATGGTCGCGAGAACCTCGACAACATCGGTCGTTTCGTTACGGTTTTCCAATGTCGTTCCGGTCGACCG
Source organism: Planctomycetota bacterium (assembly GCA_027618475.1). Taxonomy (GTDB): domain Bacteria; phylum Planctomycetota; class Planctomycetia; order Planctomycetales; family Planctomycetaceae; genus JAQCEJ01. Next base: position 3,809 of record JAQCEJ010000026.1, read on the forward strand.
GCAAGGGGAACTTCCCTGGCCGGCACCAACCCCCGAAAACCCGTTAACGCTGGTGATGTGGTCGTACGCCGACCCGCGCGACGTCGCCGAGGCACATGTCAAAGCACTGGAAGCAGACATAACCGGCCACGAAGCGTTTTTGATCGCTCAGCCCGTGACCCGTTTTCGTGAATCAACTCGTGAATTGATTCGCCTCAACTTCGGCAACCGGATCGAAATTCGTGGTGAACTTATCGGAAACGCCAGCATCATTAACTCCTCCAAGGCCGAACGCATGCTCGCATGGAAAGCGAAATACCGCTGGGATAACCGTTGACCTGCTCAAAAACCGAAATCGTACTGGTCAATATTCTCTTTCGTAAATCGGATCGGATCGGAGAGAATGACGGTTTTTGAATCCTTAGAGCTGAAGACCAGCGGTCGATGTCCCGGATACTCCTGACCGGGTTCGATGGTCTTTCCCTGCACCATTGCAACGGCCAGACGAATGGTCAGATTCCCCAACTCGCGGGGATCCCACAGGTAGAAACTTTGTAGCACTCCCTCATCAATGTACGGTTTCATCTTGCCGGGGGTCGAATTTCCTGTGAGTGCGACCAGACCACTCTTGCCCGCCGACTTGATCGCTTCTGCGGCACCGGGAACGGAGTTCGAATCGAATGCTAGAATTCCCTTCAATTGGGGATGAGCGTTTAACAAGGTCTGCACGCGCTGGCGGGCCAGGTTTTCGTCTTCTTCGGTCACAACCGTGTTGACCAACGTCAGTCTGGGATATTTTTCCAGAGCCCGTGCTTCGGCAATGCGTCGCCACGAATTGAGGTTATGGGCGTCAAGGCTGGCAATCGCAATCGCCCATTCTCCTTCTTCGCCCATTTGAGCCGCCAGGTCTTCGATCAACATATGTCCGAGCACTTCTTCGTCGACTTGTGTGATCATCAAATCGCGTCCGCTCTCTTCTGCGTCGCTGTCCCACGTCAGAAACTTGATGCCCGCATCATGAGCCTTCTGCACGAAACGCTTCATCGTCTTCGGCTGATTCGGAGCGACACAAATGGCATCAACCTTTTGACGAATCCAGGTATCGATAAATTTCGTCTGCTCCGATCCACTGTTCTCCGAAGGGCCGTCGTATATCAATTTGACCTTCACACCGTTTGCATTGAGGTCGGCGACCGCTTGCTCTGCACCAACGCGACACGCTTCGAAATAAGCAATCGTCGTGAGTTTGGGGAGCATGGCAATGACGATCTCGTCATTGCCGGAGGGTGCTTCGGCTGTTGTTCCAGACGACGATCCGGCACCCGAGGACGATTTGTTGTCTGGTTCCGCCGATGACCCGCACCCGGCGATCCCCAGCGTACAACAAAGAATGAGGGCCATGCGCCTCGAAATGATTGTAAATCGCCAGTTCATAGAAGTGCTCGCATTCGGGAGAAGCCGTAGAACGGATATCTGGATAACAAATTTGTACCGGACCGGGCAAGCGATTCGCAAGGGGAGGGGGAGCAGAGAGTGGCGCGACGGGAAATGATCGAGGGGACTTGAGGACGCGGTGTCTCTCAATGCTCGGCGACATTTATCCCTTTATTCCGGTTTCAAGCGATAACCGATACCGCGAACGGTTTCGATGAGATGAGCGTTGTCACCGAGTTTGAACCGAAGAGCGCGAACGTGGACATCAATGGTCCGATCGAGGGCGTTGGCATCTTCTCCGCGGCTGCTGTCCATCAGTTCGTTTCGCGAAAAGGTGCGTCCGGGCTGTCGAGCAAGCGTCCACAGCAACTTGAACTCGGTCAACGTCAGCGCCACTTCCTTATTTTCGACCCGAACGACGTGGTTAATGCGGTCGATCTCCAGGTTGCGCAGGCTGATAATATCTTTCGAAGCCGTCTCGTGAACCTGCGGCTGCAATCTCGCCTTGATGCGGTGGATCAGCGGTTTGACCTTGAAGGGTTTGGTGACGTAATCATCGGCCCCCATATTGAACCCCACGATCTCGTCAACCTCTTCGCTCCTTGCGGTCAACATAATGATCTTAATGTGCCGCGTGCGAGGATCGGCCCGTAACTGTTGACAGACCTGTAATCCGTCGATGACCGGCAGCATCAAATCGAGAATAATCAGATGGGGAACGAGCGATTTGGCTTTTTGCAGCCCCTCTTGGCCATCCGAAGCCGTGACGACCTCAAAACCTTCTTTCGTCAGGTTGTACGAAAGAATGTCGATCAGGGAGCGTTCGTCTTCGATGATGAGAATAGTCGATTTTGACATGGAAAAGTCTTCAGCCCTCGTTATGCGTGGATCTTCCGATGCCTGATGATTTCACCCTCGACCAGGTACACCACATCTTCGGCGATGTTCGTAGCGTGATCGGCAACTCTCTCGACATGCCGGGAGGCCGAGAACAGGTGAATGGCCGATTCGATCTGATGGGGTGATTCGTGCATCAGTTGTACGAGTTCGGCGATAATCTCGCGATTCAGTCGGTCGACAATACTGTCGTGCGAACAAACGCTGCGGGCAATGCTTGTATCGAGTTCGACATACGAATCGATGCTTCGCTGCAACATCTGCAAAGCGTGTCGAACCATAGGATCAAAGCCGTCGGGGATTTGAATTTCGGGTTGGCCGATCAATCCGCACCCACGTTCGGCGATATGCACGCCCAGGTCGGCAACACGTTCGAGTTCGCCCGTAATTTTCATAACTGTAGCAATGCGACGGAGATCCATAGCGACGGGTTGATGGAGCGCCAGAATCTTCAGACATTCTTCTTCAATTCGAACATCGAACTTGTCGATCTCGTCATCCTTTAGGGCAAGTTCATTTGCCAGCTGTTCGCTGGGATTTTTCAGACCGACCACCGCCCTGTGAATGACATCTTCCACCATCGCACACATCGAAAGGATGTCGTGCTGCAAAGAATCAAGATCACGAATCAAGTGGATTGACATACTGTTTTTCTCGCTGAGGTTAGGTAAGCAACAACAATGAAGATTCCTGTTGGTGAATTGTTAAGATTATATAAATGCAAGTATTGAAACGGTTAGCGTCCGGCACAAAATATGAGTCGTTCGCGAAAATGTGGGAATCCGCATGGACGAAAACCGAATCCGACTGCCGAGGCGCGAAACCGTCTGCTTCATGCTCAACGAACAACCTGTTGAAAATTAGGGATGATCATTTTTTGTGTGTCATGGGGGGGCTTGTCCTCCCGTGTTTTTCCGATGCCTTACAACAACACTGCCGGACAAGCCGGCAGTGCCACCCATTTTCAAACGAGCTGCTCAGGATGCACTAATTCCGTGTCGATCTGCCACATCCGATATCCTTATCTCTTCCCCCCTCCCAAACTTGAGAAATTTCGCAACCACTTTTGGGAAAATAAAAAACTATGATTTTGGGGCTTTGACATTGCTTGTGACTCTCAATACACTGACGGGCCATGAAGCGATGGGAAACTGCGGAGAGGTTGTAGAATCGATCCTGAACCGGTACTCATTTTCAGCGACTCGTCCCAACGGGTTGCGAGCCGGTTTTATTCAAACTCTACTTCATATCGGAACAGTCTCACTCGTTTCGTGCAATGGTCATCGCCACGGATCGGCCGGATTGGAATTCATTTCTGGCTGATGAAGAGAGGAGTTTTGTTCATGCCGACCCCTCGGCAGAATCAAAGGCCTCCCCTTGTCGTTGCGATGGAGTGGGTCACACAGTTGACCACCATCTCGCTGGAAATGTCGCTACCGGCAGCCGGCGGTTATTGGTTAGATACGAAATGGGGGACATCCCCCTGGTTAGTTATTGTCGGAGCGGTGCTCGGTTTTTACGTTGCCATGAAACACCTGATGGCACTCACAAAAACATCAAGCCAAACTCCGGGCCTGAAGCGGTTTGAACAGACCACACAACGCGATAAGACAACCCAACAGCCTAAAACGAACGACCGGAATGAATAGCCTGGCGACCAACTCCGATGCCATTCCTCAGAGTGAGGCCTCACAAGGTCTGAGTCGTGTCGTTCGGCAATGCCTGGTGCTCACGCTGGGAATCGCTTCCCTCTGGGTGGTGTTGTATTTCCCGGCATCACGCATCGCCGGCTCTCGGGGAATCGAAGGACTGACTTACGCCGCTTTGTTGTGCTTGGCTCCCGGTTACATTGCACTCCTGCTGACGCATGTTATGGTTGCCGCCGGCTCACATGCCGGCAACGGAGCAATGTTATCGACGGCGTTGCGATTGATGGTTGTAGGAATCGCGGTTGTGTTGTTACAGTCGGCCCGTCCAGACTTACGCTTCTGGCATTTTCACATCTGGGTGGTGGTGTTTTACGGAGCCGCGTTGGCTTTGGAAACGTGTTTTATCCTGAAAGGAGTCCGCCGCAGTCCGTCGACGCCGCAGCAGAGTCATTAAAGAAGAGTCGTTAAAGAAACTGTTTGCGACCGGCGAGAATATCGGAGGGATGAAAGGGACAACGGGAGCCACTATGGCTGCAGGACACGAAGACACATTTCATCACGTACGCGATTTTCCGTACTTCGAATTGCCTCAGGGAATTCATATTGATCTTCCCAATATCTTTGGCCTGCAGTTGTCGAAGTTTATGGTGTTGCAGGTCGTCGCCGGATTACTCACGCTATTGATTTTTAAGGGATTAGCCAAACGAGTGACCAGCGGCGAGCCGGCCACCGGTGCATGGTGGAATTTTTGGGAAATGCTGGCTCTGTTCGTTCGCGACGAAGTCGTACGACCTACGTTGGGAGCAGGTCACGAACATGGCGAGCATGGTCACGACGAACATGGGCACGACGATAGTCACGATCATGATCATGGCGGACATGCCAACAGCCATGTCGGTGCCGGTGCGGCGCATGCCGTGTCTTATGAACCTCATGGTGCCACACTCGATGCCGTAGCAGGCCACCCAGCCGATGCGTTTTTACCATACATCTGGTCGTGCTTTTTCTACGTTTTATTTTGCAATCTGCTTGGAGCCATTCCCTGGATGGGATCGGCAACAGGCAATTTGAATGTGACCGGAGCATTAGCCCTGATCACGTTTGCATACGTCATTTACTGCGGTTCGCAGGTTTCGGGTTTCGTGGGTTTTTGGAAATCGCTCGTTCCCGGCATGGATTTACCGGGGCCGCTAAAGATTGTACTGATCCCCATGATCTGGGCGATTGAACTGTTGGGACTATTCATTAAACATGGCGTGCTCGCCGTGCGACTTTTCGCGAATATTATGGCGGGACATACCGTGATCGCCGTGGTACTCGGTTTTATCGCCTTGTCGGCCCATTCGGGTTGGTGGTACGTGATCACACCTGCAAGCATTTTCGGGCAAGTTGCCATTGGAATGCTGGAATTGTTTGTCGCTTTCTTACAAGCGTATGTGTTTGCGTTTCTTGCGACGTTGTTTATTTCGGCGGCGGTCCATCCGCACTGATGATCGATGGGATCTGATATTACTGCCCAGCCGGGCAGTTTTGAAGACGTGACGCCTTCGATGGGTCACAACAGATTGAGTTTGAGTACTTGTTATCGAATTGAGAGTTGTGTTTACAAATGCTGATGAATTGGTCCGCTCGGGCCGTCAGCTTGGGTATTGTTGATCGGGTTTCGTCACTGCAGAATGAGGAGAGAGTAACGTGTCCCAGAGCCTGCGAATTTTGTTTACGGCCTTAGGTGTCTTTTTTGTATTGAGCGTACCTGCAATGGCGGCTGACGTCGCCGGTGGCGGCGGCGTTCACTTTTCGGGCGCCATCGGAGCCGCAGTGACAATCATCGGTGCCGGATACGGCATCGGCAAGATTGGCTCTGCCGCGGTCGAGAGCATGGCACGCCAGCCGGAATTGGCCGGTCAGATTCAGACGGCGATGATTATCGCCGCCGCGCTGATCGAGGGTGTGACATTCTTCGCCCTGATCGTCTGCATGGGTAACAACGCGTCGTACTTCGCCGTGGCACAATAATCGATATTTCGATTGTCGAACGTTACACGCCTCAGAGGAGACGGATGCCTGACCGGAACGTTTATATGCGACGATGTCGACACGGCAGAATCGCATTTCGTACCGGCAGCGTTGCGATCATAAATCTGCGGCGTTGACGATCGGTCGCGTCAGGTTCATCGTTAGAACCTTTGCGCGGATGGCAGTTTCACTTGTCTTTAATGCAGGAACAGAAAACATGTTCCCACGATTCGCTCGTAGGAGCGGTCAGCGGACCGCACGTTTTTGTTGGGGAGGCCTGATCGCCTTAGGGATGATTCTGTCTCCTCTGCCGGGGGTCGGTGCGATGCCGGCTCATGCCTTCGAAACGCATCACGATGCGGGCGGCAGTGACGATCATCACGAGAAGGGAGAGGTGCCGCACGAAAGCGGTCCACCGCTTTCGTTTCAGACCGATCTCGCCTTATGGTCGTTCGTAACGTTTATCGTTTTTGTGTTTGTGTTAAAGACGTTTGCCTGGGGTCCGCTCTCGAGCGGTCTGTCGGCCCGTGAAACGCGAATTCGCAGTGACCTCGACGAAGCGGCCGCGGCCCGTCGGGAAGCGGAAAAGCTGTTGGCACAGCACTCGGCTCAAATCTCGAAGACCAAAGACGAGATCGCCGAAATGATTGCCGAAGCGCGGCGAGATGCCGATGCGCTCAAACAGGATATTCTGACCACGGCACAAAAAGATGCCGAGGCAACTCGTAATCGCGCCGTGGAAGAGATCAATCGAGCCCGCGATGCGGCGGTCAAGGAGTTATTCGACCACACGTCTCGCGCGGTGATCGATGCCACGGCACAGATTCTGGGCCGGGCTCTGAATGAAGCCGATCAGGATCGTCTGGTGGAAGAAGCTCTGTCTCAATTCGCGGAACGGAATTAACGATCATGGCGAAGGAACAACAGCTTAAGACTCGCGTCCCGCACGTGCTGGAAGATCCCGGCTCGGCAGCGATTGCCAAAGTCTATGCGCAGTCGTTCCTCGATGCCGCGACTGCGGCGGGAATCAAGGAACCGCTCGTTGAATTCTCGTCGTTTGTGACCGAGGTGTTGGAGAAAAACCCTGAGTTCGATCAACTGCTGACGGCGTCGACGTTGACGTCGGCACAACGAGTCGAACTGATCGACCGCATTGTCGCTCCCCACAGCAGCGAATTGTTTGCCAGTTTTTTGAGAGTGCTGGCACGGCACGATCGTTTGATGCTGCTATTGTCGATTTTGCATTTTGGTGAAATGGAACAAGAATCGCGAGATGGAAAACGCCGTGTGCAAATCACGACGGCGCAGGATCTCAATTCAAAAACGCGCGACACGATCGAACAGAAGTTGTCGAAGGCGTTGTCTTTTATTCCGGTATTGGAAACCCGCTCCGATCCACGTTTGATCGGCGGAATGGTCATACAAATTGGTGATACGGTCTATGACGGTTCGTTGCGGACCCGCCTGAATAAGTTGCGGGATTCGCTACGAAAGAGGAGCCTCCATGAAATTCAAAGCGGACGAGATCGCTTCAGTCATCCAGAAGGAGATTGAAGATTTTCGCGGCAGCATCCAGACCAGCGAAGTCGGTCGGGTGCTCGAAGTCGGCGACGGCATTGCCCGCGTATACGGGTTGTCGTCGGCGATGTCCGGGGAAATGGTGGAATTTTCCAACGGCGTGCGGGGTCAGGTCTTCAACCTGGAAGAAAGCTCCGTCGGCGTTATTATTCTGGGCGACTACCTGACGATCGCCGAAGGGGACGAAGTGAAGAGCACCGGCGCACTGCTGTCGGTGCCGACGGGCGATGCCTTGCTCGGTCGCGTCGTCGACCCGCTGGGGAATCCGCTCGACGGAAAGGGACCGATCATTACCGATCAGTCCCGCCCGGTGGAATTCGCCGCACCAGGCGTTGCCGGACGTCAGCCCGTCAAGCAACCTCTGGCGACCGGTATCAAAGCCGTCGATGCGATGACACCGATTGGCCGCGGCCAGCGCGAACTGATCATCGGTGACCGCAAGACGGGAAAAACCGCCGTCGCCATCGATGCCATCCTCAACCAGAAGGGTGGCGACGTGATTTGCGTGTACGTCGCCTGCGGACAGCGTTCGAGCACCGTCGCCGGTGTGATTGACGTGCTGACACGTGAAGGGGCGATGGATTACACCGTCGTCGTCGCCTCGTCGTCTGCCGACCCCGCACCAATGCAATACGTTGCCCCCTATGCCGGTGCGGCGATCGCCGAACACTTCATGTATCAGGGTAAACATACGCTCGTCATTTACGATGACTTGTCAAAACAGGCGACCGCCTATCGTCAGCTTTCGCTGTTGATGCGTCGTCCTCCCGGCCGCGAAGCCTATCCCGGCGACGTGTTTTATGCCCACAGCCGTTTGCTCGAACGAGCCGCGAAACTGAGCGACGAACTCGGCGGCGGATCGATGACGGCATTACCGATCATCGAAACGCTCGAAGGAGAAGTTTCGGCGTACATTCCGACCAACGTGATCTCGATCACCGACGGCCAGATTTACCTCGAACCCGACCTGTTCTTCGCCGGTGTGCGTCCCGCCATTAACGTCGGTATCAGCGTGTCGCGTGTCGGTGGCAACGCCCAAACCAAGGCAACGAAGAAGGTCGCCGGCGGTCTGCGACTCGATCTCGCGGCGTTCCGCGAACTGGAAGCGTTTGCCCAACTCGGTACCGAACTCGACAAAGCCACTCAATCTCAGCTCGACCGCGGTTACCGCATGGTCGAACTGCTCAAGCAACCGCAGTACCAGCCGATGGCGATGGCCGACCAGGTCATCAGCATTTACGCCGGCACCAAAGGATATTTCGACAAAGTCCCCGTCGACGAAGTGGCCATCGCCGAAAAAGAGTTGCTCAAGTTCATTCAAGAACAGCATCTGGACGTCCGCACGACGATTGTCGAAACGGGCGAATTGAAACCGGAGACGGAAGAAAAACTCAAGACCGCACTGACAGAATTCCAGGCGCATTACGAGAAAATTCGCCAGGCGAAGCAGTAATTCGGAGGAGTGGCACTGGCGGCTCGCCCGCCAGTGGATTTCACGACAAGTAATTTTGTAAGCACAACGGAAACAATCGACGTCCAACGATTGAAACGGTAAGCGTATCATGGCCAAAACACGAGCCATTATCAAACGGCTGAAAGCTGTCAAGAACATCCGCAAAATCACGCGGACGATGGAATTGATTGCAACCGCCCGGTTCAAGAAAGCCATGGACCGTGCATCAGAGGCCGCCGCCTACACCCGCAAACTTTCAGAAATCGTCGCCGATCTGTCGCAAGCCGATATGACCCTGTCTCACCCGCTTTTGCAGGCACACGAGACCGAAAAGAATTGTGTCCTGCTGATTCTTACATCGAACCGCGGTCTGTGCGGCGGATACAACAGCGGAATTTTAAAGCAAGCGGTGCAACGAATTCGCGAAGCGAAGGACGTCGATCAAAATCTTTCGCTCGAAGTTTCGGGAAAGCGTGGATTGAACTTCCTGCGATTTCAACAGTATGAATTCGAACGCAGCTTCTCTCATTTTGAAGACAAACCCCGCTTCGACGAAGTCGACGTGCTCGCAAGCCGTTATATCGAACTATTCGTGAACGGAAAGATCGATCGACTCGATGTCGCATACATGCAATTTGATTCGGCGTCGAGACAACATCCGACGGTAGAGACGTTGTTGCCGATCGGCAAATTGATAACTGAATCGACCACCGAAACGACATCCACACGAAAAGTTGAATACGAGTTTCTCCCGTCGGCGGGGGAAATTCTGCAGGAATTGGTACCGACCTCGTTCAAGGCTCGCTTGTTTAAGTGTTTTCTCGATGCGGCCGTCAGCGAACAGATTTTCCGGCGTGTCGCGATGAAAGCCGCGACCGAAAATGCCAGCGAAATGGTGGGCGATCTGTCGCAGTTGTACAACCGCGCCCGTCAGTCGCAGATTACCTCGGAACTGGCAGAAATCATCGGCGGAGCCGCCGCACTCGAATAATTATGTCATGCCGTTCGCTTCGCGCGGCGGCGATTTGCAAGATTCACAGATCAGCAGAAACTAAAGAGGACTGTCGATGGCAACCGTCGCGTCACAAACCGAAACAAAACATGGTGTAATTACTCAGATCATCGGTTCGACCTTTGATGCCAAATTTCCCGAAGAGCATCTCCCGGCGATTTACAATGCTCTCAAGATCGAGCAGGAGCAAAAGGGACTGCACATCAAGGTGACGGGAGAGGTCCAACAGCACCTGGGTGGCGGACGCGTCCGTTGCGTCGCCTTGGGTTCGACGGACGGTATGGTTCGCGGGATGCCGGTGATCGATACCGGTACCGCTCTTTCCGTTCCCGTCGGTAAGGGAACGCTTGGTCGCGTTTTTAACCTGCTCGGCGATCCGATCGACGGTCGCGGCGAAGTGCAGACCGAAGAACGTTGGCCGATTCACCGCGAACCGCCGAAGCTCGATACTCTCAGTTCGAAAACCGAATTGTTCGAAACGGGCATTAAGGTCGTTGACCTGCTGACGCCGTTCGTTCGCGGAGGTAAAGCGGGACTATTCGGCGGTGCCGGTCTCGGCAAGACCGTCATTCTCACCGAATTGATTGCCCGTATCGCATCGGCTCACGGGGGTTACTCGGTATTTGCCGGTGTCGGCGAACGAACTCGTGAAGGAAACGACCTCTGGCTCGAAATGCAGGAAACTAAGATTGGCCAGACCGATCGCTCGGTTATCGAACAGACCTGCATGGTGTTCGGCCAGATGAACGAGCCTCCTGGTGCCCGACTTCGCGTCGCGCTCACCGCGCTGACGATGGCCGAATGGTTCCGCGACACCACCGGCACCGATACGTTGCTCTTCGTCGATAACATTTTCCGCTTCTCTCAGGCGGGTAGCGAAGTCTCCGCGCTTCTGGGACGTATGCCTTCTGCCGTGGGATATCAGCCGACGCTGGGAACCGAACTCGGTGCCCTGCAAGAACGTATTACGTCGACCAATCGTGGGGCCATCACCAGCGTGCAGGCCGTTTACGTCCCTGCCGACGACCCGACCGACCCCGCGCCGGCAACGGCATTCTCGCACCTGGATGCGTTCATTTACCTCGAACGCCGTATTTCGGAAAAAGGTATTTATCCCGCGATCGACCCATTGGCATCGTCGAGCCGAATTCTCGACCCGCAGTACGTCGGCGAGCATCACTATCGGGTCGCCCGCCGCGTTCAGGTGATTCTGCAACGATACCGCGAGTTGCAAGATATCATCGCGATTCTCGGTGTCGACGAATTGAGCGAAGAAGACAAACTGGTCGTACATCGTGCCCGACGTATCGAACGGTTTCTTTCGCAGCCCTTTCTCGTGGCCGAAGTCTTCACCGGCAAAGCGGGAAAAATCACCCCGCTCGCCGACACCATTCGCAGCTTTGAAGAAATCTGCGACGGTAAATGGGATCATCTCCCCGAATCGGCCTTCATGTATGTCGGTGCCATCGAAGAAGCCGATGAGCAAGCCAAGAAAATGGCCGCCGAAGCCTGATCGCACGGCGTACGTCGCCTGAAGATATTTATATCCGTTTTCAAACCGTCCGTTCAGAAACACAGCCATGGCCCAAGAACTACAACTGGTTGTCGTCACTCCCGAAACCACCGTACTCAACGAAACGGTCACCAGTCTTCGTTTTCCTCTGTACGATGGAATGATCGGAGTGCTTCCCGGACGTACCCCGCTGGTCGGTCGACTCGGCTATGGCGAATTGACGTTTCGAACCGATAAGGAAGAACGCCGCTTCTACATCGACGGAGGATTCGCACAGATCAAAGGGGCAACCGTCTCTCTGCTGACCGACCGGGCCATCCCCGCCGAGAAGATTTCGGTTGCCGACGCCGAGAACCAGCTAAATCAAGCCCGCGCAGTTGTCGCCAAGACCGATGCTGAAGCTGAGCAGAAAGATCGCGACCAGGTTCGGGCTCGGCGTATGATCTCCATGTCCCGCTCTTGATCCTGATCGATCGACATCATGTGCGCTAAGTCCCAAGAGTCCTGTTGTCATATTCATTTCAGGAATCTTGAAATTCAGAGATCCCGCTGAATTGGCGTCGCCGCCGTTAAAGTCTTCCAACTTCCCCTGTCTTCAACGAATCAGACAGGCATCAGCGGGCAGATTTTGCCGAAGCGTTATAAGTGACATGGCCATTAGGGCGCAAAATCTGCGGCTTGTTCGCTCGCTCGCTATCTCGATCGGTTTCTCTTGATTCTCCACAATCAAACGACCGAACTAGAGAGTGTGTCCAAGTCATTTCTTCACGCACGTGGGGCAAGACCGTTCCACGCCGTTTCCAACACGAGGTTGATATTCGCCCATGCATGGGAACTATCCGTCTGTCTCCGCTGCACCAATAATGGTCGGCGATGAAAACATTATAGCACAGGCCGAAACGACTCCGTTTTTCCTCGAAGTCAATCGCGGTCGCACCGTGTTCCGCCGACGACCGATTACCAATAAATCGTTCCTCATCGGATCGGGAGAGCATTGCGATCTGCAATTGGGAGGTCAGGAGATCCCCCTCTTGTTCGCGATGATTCAGGTTGACGGCGAAGAATTGAAAATTCGCTCACTCGAAACCGAGCCTGGGTTGAAAGTCAATGGTCGAGTCGTCACATCGGCCGCTCTTGCCGATGGCGATCATATCGAAATCGGCTCGTTCGAATTTGTCGCCCGCAAACAGGAAGTCCCCGACCCGGCCATGCCGTCGGCATATGCCCGTCGTCAAGAGACTTCCAGCCACGAACACGGAAGCGATCTGTCGGAACTCTCCGCTGCCGATCTGCTCGACCGTCTCGAAAACGACCTCAACATGGTTGAAGATTTCGAGCGGGGAGAACGACAGGGATGGGCTGCCTTGATGGAGCGTGTCGAACGCCGCAAGGATACTATGCGGACATCCGACTCGCGGATTCGCCGCCAGAAGCTTGCCCGCCCCGCACGTCAGCGTCTGAATTCGGTTGACGAACTCAACATCGATGAAATGTTCGAGACGTTACATCGGCGGGAAAACCGCACCAGCACGAAATCCAACGTTCGCGCCGGCCTCGAAACCGACTATATGCTGCAGATCGAACAGATCGTCAACGAACTCGGCCAGGTGACCAGTGATCTTGAAGAACGCTCTGATCAAATGAGCCAGCGCGATCTTCAGTACCTCGAAGCCGCATCGACGATCATGGAATCGCAGCAGAAGCTCGCCGAGCAGTTACAGTCGCTGATCGAATACGTTGATCAGTCGACCGAAAAACAAGACAAGAAGGTCGAGCCGTTTGAAACACCGCGACGCGCCATTGCGTAAGCTGGCTTAACGAACTCGATTGTTTATTCTCCCAAAAGAAACATCCCGGCGAAATTCGTCGGGATGTTTCTTTTGATATGAGCTAATCCCTGCTACAGGCCGTTTCATAACGCTCTGGGTGCCGGTTTTTTCAGGGCCAATGGACGATCATTCCGTCGCCAATCGGCATATGAAACCAGTGCTACGCATCGTAGTTCACGGGGTTCATAACCCGTTTACTTGCTCGGGACGTTACGAGGCTTCGCGAAACCTCAGCGACGGGCGGTCGATCGTCACGACGGTGTTGGGAGCGATGCTTTTCGTCAGCGAGACGCTGGCACCGACAATCGAGTTGGCACCGATGACCGTTTCACCGCCGAGGACCGTGGCGTTCGCGTAGATGACGACATTCTCTTCGATCGTCGGATGTCGCTTTGCGCCCCGGATCAAGTTCCCTTGCGTATCCTTTGCGAAGCTGAGAGCCCCCAGTGTTACCCCTTGATACAGCTTCACGTTCTGAGCGATATCGCAAGTTTCGCCGATCACGACACCGGTGCCGTGATCGATAAAGAATCCGGGACCGATCCGGGCACCGGGATGAATGTCGATCCCGGTCAGCGAATGGGCCCATTCGGTTAACATGCGGGGAATCAGTGGCACATGCAGTTGAAACAATTGATGCGCAAGACGATACGTTGTGATCGCTTCCAGCCCCGGGTAGCAGAAAATGATTTCATCAAAACTCTTGGCGGCCGGATCCCCGGCAAACGCCAATTGCACATCCGATGCCAGCAGTTGGCGCACGTGCGGAATCGTTTCCAGAAAATTGAGCGTGATGTCCTGAGCCTGTTCTTCGAAGTCCTCGATGCAGCGATCCGCCGCAGATGTTCCATGCGTCAGAAAATAATCGTGACGCAGCGAGCGGGCGATCTGCTCGGTGAGCTTGTCGTGTAATCCGTCGATCAGATTTCCCACATGATAACCGACGTTACCCAGATGCAGACTCTGTCGGCGGCGATACCCGGGGAAAATAATCTCTTTAAGATCGACGGCGATTTCAATCACGGCCTCGGTGCTCGGTAACGGGCAATGGCCAAGATGATGGATAATACCCAGCAACTGGTACGATTCGAGAATGCGATCGGTCAATTCAGGAAGGCGTTCTTTACGGCGAAAATCGGTAGCCATAATTGCTCCAGATGGTGTCGGCTCGTGATCAGTGACGGCGGTGGGCGACGTCAACTCGCTGAGACTGTCGGCTTCAAGGGGACGTTCATCGAGTAAACGTGGGGCGAGCCTGATGCAAGAGCGTGGAAAAACGGTATCGGAAAAACAATGAGATAATCAAACGGGCGAAGGGAGGTCCGGCTATGCCGGACAACTACAGGAGCACAAGGCGCTGATAATGGCTTTCGCTCCGTTGGGCCAAAAATGATTATCCTCGTTCATCGATTTCACGATCAGTCCGCTTTCGTTCTCTGTTCCGAACGCACACCACACTGCAGTAACAGCGTCAACTTTACCAATTATTTACATCGATGCGTTCGATTTCCAAGTGTCAAAATGCCCTGCAGCAGCGTATCTTGCCAAATCCTTCGTACCCAAATCGGGCATCCAGGCAGAGGCATCATTGACATCGGACGGCATTTCACCGCAAGTTGAGCGATTCTGACGATCTGGAAATCTGATTCCGTTGATACAACGGAATCAGCCCTCAATCTTTACCATCCCCCATCGAAAGCGGGGAAAAGCCGAGATGCTCGTGGTTTTTTCCCTGGTTGAGAACCCACGATCTCAAAATCTGATAGCCGGGGTCATCGGGCTGATACCGGCGGCCCCCCTGATGTCCATCTTCTTTACCGGTCTGGACGTTCAGTGGTTTTCGCAGGAGTTTACTTTTTTCGATCTCCTTCAGGTCGATACGCCCTTGAAGCAGGCGGTAATTCTCCAGGATCTGACCGACCGGCAAGTAACCGACATCGTCGGGATTGTGCAGCGTCAAAGGGGGAACCCGCCCCGGCACGCCGTGACAGGCAAAACAACTTCGCTGATCCGATCGCAACACGCGATTCATCTCGGGCGAAACGTAATCGCGAAAGTATTCGAAGTCTTGTACAAACTCAGCCGGCAATTCAACCTTTCCCTCAGCGGACACGGCAAATCGCGGCGGGTTCTCCTGTTTCACAGCGTGTTCGAGATCTTTCAAGAAGTTTTCGCGTCCGGTCGAGAGGACATTATTCGCCATCTTCACGACTTCCTCGCGCGTTTCAAATTTGACCAGCGCATCAAGAGCATTGAGCACTTCAGGATTTCGCCGTAGTGCTGTCGCCTGGGCCTGGCGGACGGCGAGTTCGCGATTCTCGGCATGAGCCGTTTCCGAGAGTTGTTCGATGAAGAACAGCAGTACGCGCGAACGAAGTTCTTCCAGTGGATCGATCGGCGGGGCTTGTCCCGCTTCGAGCTTGACCTCGGGAAGCATCGTTTTATAGGTCAAGATCCATTCCACACTGGGCAACCAGAAACGGACCTGCAACGGATTTTGAAACTCATCGGGAACCCGTTCGATCGCCGAATCGATCCGCAAATCGGGATTGTTACCGACCGCATCACCCAGACCTCGAATGAGATACCACGCCGATTCCATTTCACGTTCGCGTTTGGCTTTCTCCGCGGGATCTTCGAGACTCGCAATCTCATCGACCGACACGTAGTCGGTCATCGCCGGGACAAGATAAGTGAATATTTCACGCTGCTGTTCGACGGTCTCTGGAATCACCCATTTCACGCGTGAAAAAAGTTTGAGAACCGGATCGGAGAGTTGCGGTCGACGCGCCGGCTCGGCAGCACCACGTTCGATCTGCTTGAGCAACGGTTCAAGCAATTCCGGCACGGCGACGAGTTGAGCCGATCGCGGATCGGAGACGCTGCTAGCGGCGATCGGCCGCAAATCTTCGGGCCCGTTGAGCGAATAGTCGATGAGCGTCTGCTGTAACTCGCGATGCGGAATGTTCGCAGCCCCTTCCAATGCCGATTGCAGCAATGTGGCATCAGCCGAATCGCTCGAACCGAGCGACTTCAAATAGGCGAGAATTGCCGAACCGAACAGTTCGCCTTGTCCCGGCGTGACGTATCCCATCTGCCCTGGTCCTCCGTCTCCTCCCGCCGTGTTGTAGAACGTAGCGGCGGAGGCAACGACCCGACGAACGATGCGACGGTGCGTGTCAGGATCAGTGCTTTGTGTCTTTTCCCTCTCGGCGTTGAGGTCAGCAAACAACGATTTGAGTTCCGGATACTGATGATCTCCGCTGCCGTTGGCGCGGTGTCCGTTGGCGATAAACAACGCGTGAGACTGGTAGCGCATCGCATTTTCGACGAGTACATTCGGTTCGGGCCGACGGTACAATGTGACCCATGCCGCGTTGATCGCCGGTCGAATGGACGGGTTCCAGATCCACCAGTTCCACGCGGCACGCATCGACCATGCTCGAACGGCCGGATGGGGATCGTCATTGATCCCCTGCGATAACCACTCGCCAACGATTGCCATATCGATCGTGCTCTGCGGCATCTCGGTATCAACCCGCATCAGCAGCGACTTCGCAGCCGATTCGCGAACATAATCATCTTCCGACTTCAGGGCGGTCGACACGGCATCCCAACCGCGATCGTCAATCAGCGTTTGCCGCAGCCCCCATTGGGCGGACTCACGCACGATTTTAGTCTTGTCCCCCAATCCCTCGATTAGCGGTTTTATCCCTTCGTCGCTGGGAAGACTGCCGAGCGTCATCATTGCATAGAATCGAACGAGTGGGCTCGAGTGTTTCGATGCCATGACCGCAATATCAAGCAGCGCCGGTTCTTCGATCATCGATAGTTCGCGGATTTTTCGTAATGTGTCAATCAGTTCCGATTGTGATTCTGGAGGGTCGTCGTCGAAATGATATCGCCCCCGTTCATACGTCGGCGGGTCAACCGGATATAATCGCGACAACGCATGCATTGCATAACTCGTCGAGACAAACCCTGTCTGCGACGCCGCATTCCAGTAACCGGTCGGATGTTGCATTTTTAAAAGCGCCGTCACCCCCTTTGAAACGGTGGGATCTTCCGGTCCAAAACCTGAGGCCTGAAAGGCCAGCAACGCCATAGCCGTCGGTGACGGATCGGCGGCGTTGGGAACGGTCACTTTCCATGTCTTGCCGTCGTCGTTCGACTGACCAGGGTTAAATCCCCAACTCCCATCCTCCTGTTGAATATCACGTAATCGATTCAAATCGACTGCCAGCTGATTTTGAATGCGCTGCTGGAGTGCGATGGCCTCTTCGGATGACGTTTTATGACCTTCGTACGGCACGCGATTCGTTTCTTCCGGTGCGTCAGTTTCCTTTTGAGCCATCCTCTCGGCCTCGACGGGATATTCCTGGGGAAAATATCGATTAAAAAACTCCACACGGTGACCGAGGTCGTCGCAGAATTTCACGTCGATGTCGAGCATCTTGCGGGCCTTGTCTTCCAGCGCGCGAAAGTATTTCGGATCGCCGGTTGCCTGCCACGCCTCAAACAGAATTTCGCCGGCATAATTGAAGACGACCCCCTGACCGACATTAGCACCTGGTCCGGCGGCGTTGATGCCTCCGGGGTCACCCGACTGCAACACGAAATTCGCTGCACGAATGGCCTGAGTACTATGCAGCTTTCGCGGTTTCCTGAAACGCTCGATCGAGACGACGGCGTGACCGGCAACACGCGTTCCCGCAGGTCCATCCCCCAAATCGAGCGGTGCCAGACTGGTATTGTTTGCGGCATCAATCAAAACGTTCGTCGGCCGCATTGATTGATAACAGATATTCGTCAGTTCTCGCAGCAATTGAGCGTTCTGCACGCGATAACCTTGACTCAAGGGTATCGCCGGTCCCCACACTCCCGATTGCGTGTGACAGCTCATACACATTGTGCCGAGCAAATTGCCCGTATCGCGGATGCGACGTTCGACGGCACCCCCGCGTGGGCGATTCATCAGCCACGAATCGACCTGTCCGACGTGATCGTACAATGCGTGGCGTACGGCCTGATGAGGATCGTCAAACGGAGCAGGGCGGACAATGCGCAGTTCGAGATCGTAGCCGGGGGCATTCGCCTCCACTCGGAGAAAATAGACTTTCCCCGGGTGCAGTTGTCTATTGATGGCGATGCGATACTGTTCATTTTGCTGATGCACTCGCTCATTCGGATTTTTCCCCTCTTCGTACTCGATCGTAAGGGGCAACAACTCACCGGGCGTGACGGTCGCTTTGTCGGCATCGAGCATATAGCAGCGCACCTGAGCGACGACGAGTTGATCTGGAATCGATAGGCACGCCGAGAGTAACCTGGGTTCGGTGCCGTTGAATTCCAGCCGGAACCAGTCGTCGCCGCTCTTGCCGAATCGGCCGTTGTCGAAGTATTCGATGTCATCGGCACCGCCAACGATGTGCAAGACTTGATCGTCGTCGGTGACTTTTAGTGCAATCGGCTGAGCTTGTTCCGGCGTATCATTCGGCTCGGCTTCGATGAACATACCCGCTTCGGCTTCGCCGGTGGTATCGACCTTTTTGACTGAAACCGACAACCACGGAAACACATTTCTGTTCCAATCGACCAATGATGGCGAGCGGGCCATCTGTGGTGCCATCCCTGCATCACGCCAACGTTCTCCTGAGAAGAGTTGCGTTTCCTCGATGTAAGGAGTGAGTGTCAACCGATACTTACCGCTGACTGGTGCGCGATAGATCACATAGGTGTCGCCGTCGAGCGCATGCAGAATCTTTGACCAATTGGGAGTCGGAGCCGTAGAGATCCCCAAGGCATCGATCGGTCGTCCCGCACCGGGTCCGTCTGCTGGCGCACGGGGAATCAACTCGGGAGTCGGAGTCTCGACAAGTTCCCATTTCCCTAACATTCGTCCATTTTCAGGAAGCTTGCTGGGGCTGTCGATACGAATTGAGATTTCAACCACTTCACCTGTGGTTAGCTTAACCTCATGGGAAATCATCCCGCTGTTTCCCGCAACGAATGTTGCAACCCCGTTTGATTCCGTTACTTCTTCAGCTGCCGACAAACTCCTTGAATCTTTGCAGCATAGTAACGCAAGTCCAATCCAACAGATGAACGAGAAATAACGTTTCATCGTGATCTTTCCTTACATTGCAGGAATTTCAATTCCTATTTGTATTGTGGGCTATGCCTCTCGAATCGAAGAAATCTAATTTTGCGTTCCTCTATCCACAAACGCAAGTGATTATTCATGTTGTGACTCGTAAAATATATCCGTCGACAACAAAACGACGTCAATCACATCACCTGAAATGGCCGATAAATAGATAGTTAAACCGGTTTCAAATCACACGTTACCTTCAGTTGTCTTAACCTGGCGCTATGACGGACTCGACGCGTTCTGAATTGATCAAGTCGCATGAGACGCTTTCGCTGCTCATGATTCGTTCTCGAACCGTTCCTATGGCCGCGGTGATCGAACTGTTGGAACAACTTCACGATGAGACCACGCAGCACGATTCGCTGGAGTATTGGGTCACAACAGTTTCGTCATCCGATCGAATTTTCGAACGTTCGCTCGCGACCGCCGCATTGACCAGTTGGATGTTCCACCACCAACCGATGCCACTCATGAACTGGCAGGATGTTGCCATTGCAGCAGCGTTCATGGATCTGGGTTACTTCGCCTTGACGCAGCCCGATCGGCGCCAACCATCGGCCACTGTCGACATCCCCCATATCAATCAGACTCATGCCGACGTTGGTGCCGCGTTGATTTCCTCGGTGACCGGCATTCCCAGTTCGGTTCGCCAAATGATCCGCCATCATCATGAGCGCCTCGATGGCACAGGGTATCCACACAAATTGACCTCAACCGACCTGCACCTATCCGATCGTTTGCTTGCCGTCGCGGCACAAACCATTGCCGGCCTGAGCGGCGGGACGGGACAACACTTCGTGCACAATCTTAATGTTGTCGCCAATCAACTCGTCACCGAAACACGCGCCGGTGCCTGGGATCTGACGTTCGTAGAGCCGGTGCTCAACGCCTTGGCGATCGTCGCAAATCCGACATTGTCTTCTAAATTGTACGTGCCCGAGCAGCGCTATCGAATTGATGGACGAACCAATATCCCCTCGGCCCCGCACCAGTCGTTGAGCCTTCGTCAAGAAATTCAAACGGTCGATTCTCTCTGTGATGAACGCAATACGAATCCTCTGCATCTGAATGGACCACACTTCCGTCTCAGCGAACAGTCATACGTCAAAAAGCCTCTCGCGGTCCCCGCGTTCTCCCAACACCGAGAGGATCCGCCGAGCCGATGAGTACCGTTCTTCCCACGAAATCTCGCTCGAAATCTTTCGCCGGCTCGCGGGCAGACGTTTTTCTGGATGAATACTGGGCGATTTCGCGTCGTCCGTGGCCCTCGTTGTTGTTCCTGATTCCGCTGTTAATCGCCTACGAGGTCGGCATCTGGCGAGCCGGCGCACGTCAAGCAGAAACATTACGCAACGGTGCCGACGCCTGGCTACGCGGGCTGTTGTCACACTTCCGTCTGGAAGAATTCTGGTTGTTGCCGGCATTTATCGTGCTCGGTCTGCTCGTTTGGCATTTTTCGAATCAGGACAAATGGAAAGTTTCCCCGAGTACATTTGCCGGAATGCTTGCCGAGAGCTTGTTGTTCGCGTTTTTTCTGATTCTCTGCGGCCAGATACTCGTGTTTATCTTTCAGAAGATCAGCGGAACCGATCCGGTTCTGACGTCGATTCCTCAGATGATGATCCCGTCCCGCGCCAATCGAATCGTGAGTTACATCGGTGCCGGAATCTACGAAGAAACGCTATTTCGGCTGTGCCTGATCCCTCTTTGTTACGGAATGCTTAACAGCGTTTTTCGTTCGCACCGAGTGGCAATTGTGGGTGCGATCCTCATCAGCAGCTCGGTTTTCATGGGAGCGCATTACCTTTCCGGCGCGGAGCAGCTCACTGGCTTCAATGCCATGTTCCGATTGTTTGCGGGAATGTATTTTTCGGTGCTCTTCCTCTATCGCGGATTTGGGATTACCGTAGGCTGCCACGCCGTGTACGATGTGATCGTCGGCGTCTTGTGGTGGTGACGATCCCCAGAATCGAAACGTATGGAATGGAGTCGATTCCGAGTCTGTTCCGCACATCCAGATTCAGTCTTGTCTCCCATCAACGACGTGTGAACCTTAAGTGACATCACGTTGACGGAGTGGGTATATGATGTTGTCCCTGCGACGGTTCTCCCTGTTCCTATTGTGCCAGATTCTCGTCATCTGGTGGGTGATTCCGCAAGCGGATTCGTGGGGGGCCGACTGGTCCGAGTGGCGCGGCCCGACAAGAGACGGACAGATCCCAACCGACTGGCTTCCCGAAAAATGGCCGATAGAATTAAAACCGTTATGGCAGGTTAAAGTCGGCATCGGTCATTCTTCCCCCATCGTCGTCGGCGAGACGGTGTACCTTCAGAGCCGCTTCGGCGAAAACGAAGTGCTGCAGGCATACTCGCTCAAGACGGGAGAGTGGAAATGGGAGCAAGGGTATTCTGCGCCATACAAAGTTCACCCCGCCGCCGAAGGACACGGAGCCGGCCCTAAGTCGACACCGTGGGCCGATGAAACATCAATCGTTACGGTCGGTATCGGTGGAAATGTCACCTGCTGGGATGTGAAGAGCCAAAAGCTCCGCTGGCAAAAGGATTTTACCGGTTCGTTTTCTCAGACATCCCCCTTGTATGGAACCGCGGCTTCCCCCATCGTTCATGATAATGCCGTCATAGTCTCGCTGGGAGGACACGATGAAGGTGCAACCTACGCGTTCTATCTCCGAAGCGGCGACGTCAAATGGAACAGCCTGAATGACGGCCCCGCTTATGCCTCGCCGGTACTCGCCGAAATCGATGGAACAAATCAGCTTCTCACTCAGACCCAAAAGCATCTGGTGGGGCTGAGCCCTGACGACGGCAAGTTACTCTGGTCGCGTCCGTTTTCAACACCGTACGATCAAAACTCCATCACGCCCATCACCATTGATAATCAGGTTCTACTTGCGGGAACACGGCAGCGAACGTCTCTCGTCGCGATCACGAAACAGGCGGGGCGCTGGCATGATATTACGAAATGGAGCAACGAGGAAATTCCGCTCTATATGAGCACGCCGGTCACCTACAAACAACGATTGTTTGGCTTTTCGGAACGCCAGAAAGGACATTTATTCTGCGCCGATGTCTCGTCCGGAAATGTCTATTGGAGCACCGACGGCCGCATGGGGGATAACGCGTCATTGTTCGTCTCGCGCGACCACGTTGTGATGGTGACGACCGACGGATTATTACACGTCTATCGCGCGCAGTCGAAAAACGTAGAAGAGCTTCATCGATATCAGATCACCACGCAGCCGGTCTGGGCCAGCCCTGCGTTTGCTCCGGGAATGGTCGTCGTGAAAGACGTCGATACGCTCTCGGCCTGGAGCATTGAGTAATCCCAACGGGTGATGTGTCGCTACAAGCAGTTTCATAACTCTCTGGACTTCGGGTATTTCAGGACCATTTGAACGACTTTTCGGTCGCCAACCGGGTTATGAAACCAGTTCTAATACCCGAGCTTCAACTGCAATAAGTCTTCGGCGGAATGTGCATCATCCGTGAAAAAGGCTTCTTGTAGTTTTGTGACGGGATCGTCTTCCCGAGGTATCGCTTCGCCATCCCCAATATCCGGTAACACGGACTGCGCCATCGAGAGCTCAGGCGAATACGGCAGCACGCTGAATAGGGGATGCCATGAATGATCGAATAACGGATACCGCAATCGATCGTAATACCATTGCCTCCACGTGTATAATCCCCCGGCGGGGTACGGCCCCGCATACAGACTCGGAGAATTGAGCACTCGTTGCTGGCGATGATAAGGGTTTTCGCGATCCATCAACCACGAGTACGGATACGACCAGTAAAATCGACCGACCGTTCCATATCGATACGGACGAACGTACCAGGGCACGGGACGAAGGTAGGCACGACGCCGCTCCCCACCTAGAACGACAAACGCCTGTAACAGCAACAATATAATTGCCAACACGCGAAACTTCATCAACATTCCCCTCGGTCATTTATCAACGGCAACATTTGGCACTGCCGTGTCCTCATCGAACCGATACGGCCCGTTCATTGTCGTCGCATTCGCCCGGGGAAAGTCGAACACGACACGAAACAATTGTCGTTGAATAGAACTTTCAACCGATTTCAAACAGCGATTGTGTTTTCACAACCGCCGTATTCTCGGGAAACGTATGATACGTGTGAACCAGAAAACCGCCATATACCGGTTCTGCGTTCACGACACTGATCGCACCGGGCATAAATCGATGCACCGGCGGAAAATGATACGCGAGCTGAGATTTTCGCGAATCGGCCAATAGTTCTTCATTCACGTGCAAAAAAATGTCTTGATCGAGTTGCTCAACCTGAAAACTAACCTGGTACTTCAATCCGCTGAGGACATCGACTGTTTCGTTTCGCTGTCCTCGAAGCCGTCGTTCTAGACAATGAAAATGGTGCGGTAGCGGCTGCGTTTCGGTTGCTGTCATTTCCGTAAGGACTTGATTGCCGTATCGAAACGTAACGAGATGACCGACGTCGCAGATTCTGAGATCCGCCGACCATTGGTTCGTCACAATTTTTTTAGTCACGAACGTGCGAAATAATTCGGGATGCACAGGTCGCCGATACACGTGAAAAACCAGATCGGCGACACTCGCTCGGGCGGATGGAATTGTCATGAGCATTTGCCCTGAAACACGATCGACAACGGCGGCAGAACAGCCAAGGCTGGTCATCTCGCCGATTACGAAGCATTCTGAAAAATAAAAACAACAATGATCCCCCGATTGTAACCCGATCGCGCGAGGAATGAAAAGTACCGAAATCCACAATCTTCGCGGAAGATTTTTCCCGGCATTTTTTTCTTGCAATTCGTCACGCGAGAGGGTAGGGGATCCCTTCAACAACAAGCCCTTGAGCGACGCCGTGTCATGTCACTCGCCCCACGAAACTTATTATGGCCCGGTCACTTGGACCGACAACCCTTCGAAGGTGTTATCGACCAGTTTGATATCCCGTGTTTCTTTTCCCACGCGAATACCAACCCTCTGCATGGGATCGCGCGTTTCTTTGATCACATTTTCTGCAATAATGACCGATTCGGTCTCCCCTTGAATATCAACGGCGATACCGGACTCGGGGCCGCTGTTGACGATTCGGTTCTTCTCCAACCGGTTGCGATGCGGAGCAAATGCTTTGCCGCGTTCGGGGCGGAACAGCACGCCGACCTCGCCGCTATTAATGATATCGTTCTCTCGAATGAGATTGTTGGTATCACGATGACCGATCGATACACCGTATTTATTTCCGTCGGCAATGTTGTTCTCGGCGAGGCCGTATTTCACACCCCAGCAGAAAAAGATACCGATGTTATTTCGTTCGAGTGTGTTGCCGCGAATCAGCGGACGTTGAGAACCCGAGCCGGGATGGAGGCCAAGATCGGCGTTATCATGTGAGTGGCAATTCTCGACGACGACGTCATGACAAATCTGCCAACTGATGCCGTCCCCGTTGTAATTTCGCGCCGTCACTTCTCGCATATTGATGCGCCGGCAATCCTGCAGAAAAATGCACCCCGCATAATTGCCGTCAAGATGCTCATTTTCATTGCGGTTGCCATCGAGCGCCACGTTCTCGATGACTACGTTCTCGATCTCCTCACCGGTGAGCAACGGAAATAAAGCATTTGCTGTTGAATTTCCCATCTGCCAGTAGTTTTCTCGCAATGGCTTGTCCAGCTTGAATCGTTTTCCCGATCGCGCCACCAATGTCCGCTTAAGATACTGCATCGACCCGTTGTGCGGGTTTTTCGTGATCAGACAGACGCCGTCACCGAGTTTGAAGCCTTTGTCGTCTTCCAGTGTTACTTCCTGATCATACCAGTCAGAGTCGACGGCGAGTTTCGTCGTGTGTGACGGTTCTTTGATAAGTATCGAGTCGAGTCCGCTACCGAGAATCCGTACGCCCGATTTAAGGAAGACCGAGTTCCGCAGTTTGTATGTTCCCGGAAGTATCTTGACTGTCCCTCCCCCAAAGCCGGAAACGTAGTCGATAGCCGCTTGAATGACGCGCTCGCTTGCGCCGACAAGATCGCCCTGTTTCGGGCTGACGGTCATCGTCAACCGTTCTTCCCAGTCGGGTTCGACGGCGTCATCACCGGAAGTGGCTCGCGGTTCGAGCACGGGGGGGCGTTCGTCATTTTCACTTCGTTCCGCTCCGCGTGTATACTGGCTCCAGCCATAGAGTGAGAATGCAGCGGCAGCTGTACCCATGAAACCCCGGCGATTAAAGGACGGACGAGACATATTCTGCTCCTTATTCCCATGCGGTTGAATCGAAACGGTTGTTCTGTATGACGCAGTGAGCTGAGTGACTATTACTACCAGATCGATATTGTTTATCATAACTTCATAATGGAACAACCTGTACCGACAAGACATCGAACATCAAGGATTTTCTCGACAATGACATTTCTTAACCATCGACACTCTTCTTTTCTTCGCTCAATAACTCAGATCGTTACCGGGGCATTGCTATTTGTTGCTGTTGTTTCTTCCGCCAAGGCACAAGACGAAAAACCAGAATGGAAAGCCGGATCGGCCGCCGTGGTCATTACGCCCGAGGAACCAACCTGGATGGCAGGTTATGCCTCGCGCGACAAACCCGCGGAAGGAAAGTTTCACGATCTTTATGCCAAGGCGCTGGTTCTGGAAGATCTCCACGGTACGCGGATGGCCATGATCACGCTTGACCTCATCGGTGTCCCCCGCTCGGTACGGGAAAACGTCGAGCAGCGCGTGGAACAAGAATATCATCTCGCTCCGGCGTCGTTGTTAATAAACGCCTCACATACGCACAGCGGACCCGAATTGCGATCGCGG
Source organism: Planctomycetota bacterium (assembly GCA_027618475.1). Taxonomy (GTDB): domain Bacteria; phylum Planctomycetota; class Planctomycetia; order Planctomycetales; family Planctomycetaceae; genus JAQCEJ01. Next base: position 30,162 of record JAQCEJ010000026.1, read on the forward strand.
TATCTGCTGGTGAAGCGACACGACGCGAAATGGGCGGCTCTCGCAGATCAATACGCCAACGACCTCGAAGACAAACTCGTTGCACTCATCGGCACAGCGATCGAAAAACTGGCACCGGCAAATCTGTTCTATTCTCATGCCCGCGCCGGCATCTCCATGAATCGCCGACTTCCCACACCCGGGGGAGTCACGAACAGCCCGTATCCCGATGGACCGGTCGATCAGGATGTCCCTGTGCTCATCGTCGAATCGCCCGATAAAGAACTCAAAACTGTCGTTTTTGGTTACGCCTGTCACAATACCGTTCTCGGTCTCTACTATTACTGCGGTGATTACGCCGGCTATGCCCAGGAATACCTCGAGGCCGAGCATCCCGGTACGATCGCCATGTTCATGATGGGCTGCGGCGGCGATCAGAATCCGTACCCGCGCAGCACGAAGGAATGGGCCGAACGACATGGCCGCGCTCTGGCGAATGCCACCGAAGCGGCCATTATCGCTCACCGAACAGTCGTGCATGGTCCACTGAAGAGCGCCTACGATTACGCCGATCTGGAGTTTGCTCCCCCGGCGAGCCGCGAACAACTTGAACAGGACAAGGAAAGCACCAACATTTACGTAAAACTTCACGCCGAGACGCTGCTCGATGAATTAGCGACATCGGGATCGATCAACACACACTATTCGTATCCCGTGCAGGTGATCAAACTCGGTTCCGAGATCTTGATGATCGCACTCGCAGGCGAAGTCGTCGTCGATTATTCACTGGAGCTCAAACGGCGATTCGGCAATACGAATGTCTGGGTTGCCGGCTATTCGAACGACGTGTTCGGTTACGTTCCCAGCCTTCGCGTCCTGCGAGAGGGAGGTTACGAAGGAGGGGGTGCGATGCTCTATACGTCACTTCCCGGCCCCTTCACCGAAACTGTGGAAGAACGCATTTACGAAAAAATCGACGAACTCGTGCAAGAGGTCAGTACCCGGTAGCTCGTACGATTCAGAAGACCCGCGCCATCGTGCCACCGTCGACGACGATGTGTGATCCCGTGATGTAACTGCCGGCGTTGCTCGCCAGAAGCAATGCAGTGCCGGCGAGTTCGCGCGGCTCTCCCCAACGGCCGAGGGCCGTTCGTTTCGCGAATGCTTCCTTCTGTTCCGTCGTCAACACGCTTCCTGGAAGGTCTGTCAAGAATGGCCCGGGACAAATGCAGTTCGAGGTGATACCGAATGGACCGAGATCGATCGCTTCCGCCCGGCACATTCCGATGAGTGCGGCCTTGGTCCCCGAATAGGCATTGCGTCCCTCTTTCGAACCCAATGCCATGATCGATGAAATATGAATGATCCGACCCCAGCGGCGTTCCTTCATCTGCGGCACGAGGGCTCGAGCGAGTGCCATACAGGAACTGAAGTTTAATTCGAGAATGCGGTCCCAGTTCTCGTCGGAAATCTTGTCGGTGAGTTCCGGCACATTCGACCCGGCATTGTTGACAAGAATATCAATCGCTCCGAATGCGGCCACCGCTTCGTTTGCAAGTCGGCTCGACTCGGACCGTTGGCTCAAATCGGCGACGATGGTTTTCACCTTTGCCGACGTCCCCTCGGCGATTTCCTTCGCCGCTGCCGCCAATTCACCTTCGTGTCGGCTGACGATCACGAGATTGGCTCCCGCCTCGGCGAAGCCGCGAGCCATTGCCAGACCGAGCCCTTTGCTGCCACCGGTGACAAGTGCCGTCCGTCCCGATAAATCGAAAATCGTATTTTTCATGATGGTTTCCTTAGGTTGAAGTGTCGTGAATGATGCGTCGTATTGTGGCACGATTTTCGGAGGAAGGAAAGTATAACGATTGAATTCAACGACTCTGCATACTGTTTCGGGAAGACTCAGACTGGCGTGGCATTGCAGAGTTACGTTATCCTAGAAACAAACTGAGACCGGTCTGCCGGCTTCATCATTCATCTTTTAATTCAACGAGGTAACGACATGGCACCCTCTTCGCGCAGACAATTCATTCGAAACAGTCTGGCAATTGGCGGTTCGGCATTTTTGGGGCCACACCTCATGCCTGGCATTCAACAGATGACGTCGATTGCCGCCGATGATATCCCAGGTTCGAAGATGAAATATGGACTGGTGACATACCTCTGGGGACAGGACTGGGATTTACCCACCCTTATTGCCAACTGTGAAGCCTCCGGCGTATTGGGGGTTGAACTCCGCACGACACATGCCCATGGCGTAGAACTGTCGCTGACCGCCCAAGAGCGAAAGGATGTCAAGAAACGCTTTGACGACAGCAGCGTTACAAACGTCGGCATTGGAAGCAACGAACGTTACGACAGTCCCGACTCTGCTGTACTTGAAAAGGCGATCGAGACGACCAAAGACTTTCTCATTCTGAGTCACGACATCGGTACCTCCGGCGTCAAAGTTAAACCCGACCGCTTTTACGAAGACGTTCCCCGCGAAAAAACGATCGCACAGATCGGTGCCTCGCTGAATACACTTGGAAAATTTGCCGCAGAACTCGGCCAGGAAGTTCGGCTCGAAGTACACGGCCAGGCCGCGGCTCCCCCCGTCATCAGACAGATCATCGATATCGCCGATCATCCGCACGTGAAAGTCTGCTGGAACTCGAATCCGACTGATCTCGAAGGAGAAGGGCTCGAGTTCAACTTCAACATTCTGAAAGATGATTTCGGTGCGACATGTCACGTCCATCAGTTTGATGACAAGAGTTACCCGTATGCTGAACTGATGAAGCTGCTGGTAGCGATGGATTACGACGGCTGGCTGCTCCTCGAAGCGGGTGACGCTCCCGAAGACCGCATTGCGGGGCTAAAGCATCAGCTGGCGTTGTTCCACGAACTTCGCAAGCAGGCGCAATCGTCGTAACAGATCGTGAAATGCGAACCTGTAACCTGTTTGTCGGCACAACTCGCGCTTGCCAGCACTGCCGTTATCATGACCATCGCGCTTTTCTTCTCGTGCTGCAAACGATAAAGTGTGCATCGACGTTACATTTTTCTGCGAGATTATCACTTTTACGAACTGTTGAATTGCGAGTGAGAGCCCATGATCGTCAGTTGGAACTGGTTAAAGGAATATATCAATTTCACCGAAGAGGTGGCGACGGTCACCGATCGGCTGACGATGTCGGGACTGAATCTCGAAGAGTTTCACGACGTGGGAAAAGATGTTGCCATCGATTTGGAAGTGACCAGCAACCGCGCCGATTGCCTCGGGCATCTTGGTATCGCCCGCGAAATGAGTGCACTGTTCGGTCGGCCGCTTAATAAACCGACGGCGCAACCGCAGGAATTGGGGAGCGACGTCTCCGGTCTCGCGTCGGTCTCAATCGAATGTCCTGATCTTAGTCCTCGATATATCGCCCGCGTGATCAAAGGGGTCAAGGTCGGACCGAGCCCGGCATGGCTCGTCGAACGACTCGAGACCGTCGGTTTGCCTTCGATTAACAACATCGTCGACATCACCAATTATGTCCTGATGGAATGCGGTCAGCCGTTACACGCGTTTGACTACGATAAAATAGAAGACCATCGCATCATCGTTCGCCGGGCCAAATCCGGGGAGAAGATCATGGCGATCAATCAGAAGGAGTATATGCTTGACGACACCATGTGTGTCATCGCCGATGCGAACAGGCCGGTTGCGATCGGCGGGGTCATGGGAGGTCTCGACACCGAGATCGGGGCCGGTACGGTGAACGTGTTGATCGAAGCAGCGGAGTTCACCCCGCTCTCGATTCGTAGCACGGCCCGCAAACTCAATTTACACAGCGATTCGTCGTATCGGTTCGAGCGAGGCGTTGATCCTGCCGGAGTCGATTGGGCGAGCCGGCGCTGCTGTGACCTCATTCTCCAAGTCGCCGGAGGTGAGTTGTGCAAAGGTTCGGTCTCGATGGGGCGAACGGAAAACGACGCCCAGCAGCGCAACCCAATCACGCTCCGTTTCGACCAGTTAAAACGGGTACTCGGTATTGAAGTCCCCACCGATAGCGTGCTTCATATTCTTCAGGCACTCGGAGCAGTGCAACATGGCCCCGTTGCTCACGAACGAGTCGAATTTCTGCCTCCAACCTGGCGTCGCGACCTGACGCGAGAGATCGATCTGATCGAAGAGGTGGCTCGCATTTACGGTTATCATCACATTCCCGAAGACGTCGATGTGCCGTTGACGACTTCCAGCCGTCCCTTGCGTGATCGAGTGCTCGATCGAGTCCGTCATGTGTTAACGGCCGCCGGAGCCTTTGAGGCGGTAACGTTAACATTTATCAGCGCCGATCAGGTGAAGTTATTCACTCCCCGAGGGGATGTCCCCGTGCTGTCGGTCGAACATTCATCGCGACGGCATGAAAACGTCCTGCGGCCGACGCTTATTCCCAGTTTACTGCAATGCCTGCGCGATAATCAGCGTCAGGGGTCGCATGGGGTGCAACTCTTCGAAACTGCCCGTGTGTATCTCTCGGCCGATCGTCGTCAGCCCGAACATCAAACGGAACCCTTTATGCTCGGCCTGGTCAGCGGCAGATCGTTCAATGAAGTGAAAGGAATTCTGACGGCTGTCGTGCAGTCCGTAAATCGCAACAAGGCCATTGACGTTCGCCCGAGTTCGATTCCACAATTTGCATCCGAGAGAGGGGCGGAACTCTTCATCGACGGAACGGTGTGGGGCTGGCTGGGTGAATTGTCTCGAGAGACGTCGTCAAAGGTCGATTTAAAAGATGTCGTGACAGTCGCTGAGGTCGATTTCTCGCTTCTCGAAGCCATTTCTGAACTCCATCCGACGTACATTCCACTCGTGACGTTCCCCAGCATTTCACGGGATCTGAACTTCATACTCGACCCCGAAGTGACTTGGGAGCAATTATCGAAGACGGTCTCCTCTGCGGCAGGTCCGTTCCGAGAGTCGGTCACTTTTGGCGGGCAGTACCGTGGACCACAGATCCCCGCAGGGAAGAAATCGTACGTCGTAAATATCACGTACCGCTCGGCCGATCGCACGCTGACGAGCGATGAAATCGACTCGGCTCAAGGAGCGGTCGTTTCCGCCTGCACGCAGCAGTTGGGAGCCGAACTCCGGGCGTGACATCGAATCACAATTGTGATTACTCGGTCGTCTTTTCTTCCGGTGTGCGTCCTTCGTTGGCAAGGAACAGTTCCAGTTCCTGCTTTGCCTTTTCGGCCAGAGGGTGATTGACATCCGCATACACACGCTCTCGATAGGCCAGGAACCACTCGTCCCATAACACGTGGGGTTCGAATGCCAGGAGTGAAGAGACGGCTCGGTCGGCTGTAAGAAATCGCGAGACGTTGACCGCCATTCGCTTGCGATCATCGTCATAGGCCCGCGCGGCAAACGGCTCGCTTAATGCATTCAGAATTCGTTCGCCTGCCGTCGGTTGCCATTCGACCAAATCATCCGCCAGTTCGATCGCCGGGGAAATGATCATCGACATACCCCACGGGTCGGTTTTCAGGTTTTCAAGCAGGCGTTCGAGGGCTTGAACGGCGGCGGCCGAACGTTCCTGCTGCCAATGCCAGAGGACGAGTAAACTAAGAGCTTCATTCGGTCGACTCGCTTCGAGTGCGCGTAGGACCGGTTCGGCATCATTATGGTTGAGGGCCACTTTGACATGGGCAAGAAATACCAACTCAAGGAGCGATTGAGGATCCATCTTGTTGGGCCATAACTTCCAGGCCTTTTCATACCTCTCCAGGTTTCGCTCATTCCAGGAGACATTATACTGCGACAAATAATGGTACAATGCGCGGTACTGTTTTGATTGCTTTTGCATCACCACACCGTCAGCAGGAACTTCATGTCCCAGTAATGTATAGCCGAGCATTCGTTCGAGTTCGACCTGATTCCAATCGACGTCGATGACACCCGGCCGACGCTGTTCGCCGTTCTCCCATGCCGTCCGTCGCAAGTCGTCGATTCGAAATGCGGTTTGCTTCCCGACCGTTCGTGCGAAACCATATTCGATTTCATTCAGATCGTCGGTATTGATTGTCCCCAGTCTGGCGAACTCTTCGACCGATCGATTTCCGGCGACATAGTGGGCAAGTACCGATTCGACGGTCTGTGCGTGCCAGGCGATCATGATTGCCGACCGTAGGTTCTCTTCGGTGTCAATTCTTTGACGAAGGTGACTGGCTGAAAGGTCAGGGGAAATGTCTCCGCAGACGAACAGTAAGTCACGTGTCTGTGTCTGCCAGACTTCGACATGGTTAAAGACCGATTTCAGCGTTTTGCAAATCACTGCAACGGTTTCGGTATCGATCTCGTAACCTTGCACCCATTGCAACAGCAAACCACCGGGACGCAATCGCGACTGTGCGGCGCGATAAAATTCGGTGGTAAACAAATTCGAAACTCCGGCGCGATACGGATTCGAGGGTTCGGAGGCGATCACATCGTATGTTTCTTCCGTTGTCAGCAGAACTTCACGGGCGTCGTTATAGATGCGGTGAACTCGTGGATTATCGAGAACGTGTTGATTCACCGGTCCGCACAGCCGCGCCATCTCATCGACGGCCCGTTCGAGTTCGACGACATCAAGTCGCTTCAGATTTGACGCCGCCGCAAGCCATCCGGCGGATTCGCCGGTTCCCAGTCCGATGACCATCGCTTGCTCGGCGTCGGGTTTCAGAATCGTTCCCATCACACCAAGCATGATCTGAGTACCGGAATCTTCCAACGCGTTGCCATCCGACTTGCCGTTAACAATAAACGAATAACTGCTGCTGACGACGATACCGACTCCCGATTCGAGGCCGTCGCTTTGAGAGAAGACCCGTCTGCGTTGCATGTTGGTCCAGCTCTTCAATTGGTTTTTCGATGTTCCGGGGAGCCGAAATCTTCCCGCGCCAATTGCACTGTGTCGCCAAACAGCAGTCGGACCGGGGTATGACAGCAGCCAACTCACGAGGATTACTATCGTTGCTAAACTGCCAATCGCGAGGATACGTGGCCGACGTTTCCAGTGAAGGATACCGGCCCCAAGCCCCCAGACCGATAACAAGGCAACCACTGTTTTCCAAGTCCCCGTCGCCGAGAGATGAGGAAGGAGAATGAATCCCCCAGCGAGCGATCCGGCAATCGCGCCAATGGTATTGGCGGCGTAAATCCATCCGATTTGCCTTCCGAGATGACTGCGGCCTCGCCCCATCAGCGACACTAGAATTGGAAATTGTACTCCGCTGACGATCGCCGCGGGAAAGACCACGATCCCGGTAACCGCCATCCAACTGAGCACCAGCGATGAAAACTGCTGGTCAAGGCGGCCTCGCCAGATCGCTATCTGAACGGCGATTTCGTCCCCCCACACAAACGGAACAAGCAAACAGATGGCTTCCAGCAAGCACGTGAATGAAAAATGCCCTAATGAAGGAGCACGCGTGCGAAACCACAATGGATAAATCAACCCACCGCAGCCAATTCCGGCCAGTGCCGTCGCCAGAATGATTCCAAAAGTATAGGTCGTCCCCCCCAATATTGGCCCCAGCATTCGGAACCATACAAGCTCCATCACGAAAAACGCAAAACCAACACAGGCTGCAGACGTGAGCAGGAATTGCACGGATATTGGCTCATCATGCAAACGCCTCGTCGAAAGGGAGGAAATGTCTTCATCAATCAGGGGTGATGCCCCGTTGGCATCGACATCGCCTGAACAGTGAACTGCTGACGAAATGGTCGCTCGACGCAACTGACAATAAGACCAGACGGACGCCCAGAGTGCGATCAAGAGATTCACGCCGCAGGCCATCCACAACGTTTGTCGCATCCCCCAATGTTCGAGCAACCAGAACGTGCTCACCATCGTACCGCATACCGCCCCTAACGTATTCCAACCGTAGATCCAACCGACGTGTCGCCGTGTACTGTCCCCCGCAGCAGTAATCGCTCTTGCTGCGGCGGGAAGCGTTCCCCCCATTAAAAATGTCGGTACGAACAGGACAACGGTGGAAAGTATTAACCGATACAGCGTCGCACTCACGACACCAAGAGTTGTCTGTCCGCCGCTGGCAATGTAGATACCGCGAACAAATTCGATCAACCAGGGACTTAATGCGACACTGACTGCAATTGCCGCTTCGAGAAGTCCGTACAATAACAGCGGCGAACGATAACGATCGGTCCATGATCCGATGACGGCATTACCCAGCCCCAGTCCCCCCATAAAAATCGCCAGAACTGCGGCGACCGCAGGGGACGATCCCCCAAATACCAGCCGGAATTCGCGAAACCAGACGGTCTGATAAATGAGCGCACATGCCCCCGATAAAAAGAGCAACGCTCCCAGATGAACCGCCCACATCCAATCGCGCCAAGCCAGCTTCACAATCATCCTTCTCGGTAATGACAAACTTCACGCCGCATCGGCGACTGGACTTTATCCGCCTGCTCATAGAATGTATTGTATTCAAAACATCAGCCAACGACACCAAGCTGACCGCCGACATGTGACCCCAGTTTAACGGAAACCGATGGAAACGTCTCTTCACGATAATCTTCCCATTGCATCTCAAGGAGCGTCATCGCTGGATTCCCGGTCGGCGGAAGTTCCATTTCCGACCTTCATGAGGAAGATTCCACCGCTCCAATATGGATCGTTGTCACTGAAAACCCGCTTTTTGCTGGCACCGCTCGCAGGGTACACCAATCTTCCGTTTCGACGTATCGTTCGCGAATTGGGAGGCGTGGGACTGGCAACCACCGACCTGGTCAACGCTCGTGGGCTGCTGACAGAAAACCCCGGTTCGACATTTCTAATTTCGACCGCTCCGGACGATTCACCCCTCTCTGTGCAGATATTCGGAAATGAACCCTCAGTCATGGCCGAAGCGGCACAATATCTCGAAGCTCGCGGATATGCGTCAATCGACATTAACATGGGATGCCCTGTCGATCGCATTACCAAAGGAGGGGCCGGAGCAAGCATGATGTGCCGCGTCGATCAAACGATCGGACTCGTACAATGCGTCGTCGAAGCGGTTCGCATCCCTGTCACTGTCAAGATGCGACTTGGCTGGGATGAAACGCAACTGACGGCTCCCCGGTTCGCTCGTGAGTTCGAACAGGTCGGTGTCGCAGCGATTACCATCCACGGCCGCACACGTGCACAAGGGTTTTCAGGAACCGTCGACCGTGACGGCATTCGTCAAGTCGTCGCCGCTGTCGATCGCATCCCTGTCATCGGCAATGGCGATATTCGCAGCATCGCCGATGCCGAGCGAATGTTTCGCGAAACCGGCTGCCAGGGGATTGCCATCGGGCGTGGCGCGCTGGCCAACCCGTGGTTTTTTCGGCAATTGTCCGAATGGGAAACCACAGGGACGGTCACACCTCCCGGTGGATTCGACGATCGACTCTCGCTGCTGCATCGGCAGTTTCTCCATCTCGAAGAACTGCTTGGCGCACATAAGGCCGTCAGTTCGTTCCGCAAGATGGGACACTGGTACCTGAAATCGATGCGGGTCCGCTCGGCCTTACGCCATCAATTTCAAATGTCAAAAACCAAACCCGAGCTGCTCGCTTCTCTCGAGATGATTCGACAGACGGGCCCGGCACAGGGAGATCGTCATGGAACACTCGATGACATGCACATTCCAGTCCCGGCCGGTCCCAACGAACGATGGTGACGCACTCTAAATCTCGTCTTGTTCGCTCGCTGCCAGAGCTTTATCGACTTCGATGCGCAGTTTGTCGACCTTGCGTTTATCGGCTTCAAGGACGGTAAAGCGGAGAGTGTTCCAGACCACCTTTTCACCAGGGGTCGGTACGCGTCCGACACGCGCCGTCACAAAACCGCCCAGCGTGTCGAAGTCGTCGTTGTCGGGGAGGTCGTAGTCGTAACGGTCGTTGAGATCGTCGATGCGAACGCGAGCATCGACTTCTATAACATCCGGACCGATTTCGACGATCTGGCTGGGTTCGTCAACTTCATCGTATTCATCGCCGATTTCGCCGACAATTTCTTCGAGAATATCTTCCAGAGTGACCAATCCCGCGACGCCGCCATATTCATCAAGGACGATCGCAAGATGGATATACTCCCGCTTCATCGTTTCGAGCAGTTTATCAATCGGTGTCGTCTCAGGGACATAAAACGGTTCGCGGACGATCTCTTTTAAAAGCGGCCTTACCGCCGTGTCGTCATCATTGTCTTGCGCCCGGTCACATTCGTGTAACGTCTTGAGCAAATCCTTTGTGTACAGGATGCCGATGATATCGTCCGTTGACTGTCCGATCACAGGTACACGTGAATGAGCAGCATCGATGAATAAACGACGGGCCTCCTCCAACGGCGTCTGCTCGGGAATGCAGAACATGTCGGTGCGCGGTGTCATGATCGTTGCCACATCGTGTTCGCCGAGGTCCATGACGCGGTGAATCATCGAGCGAGCTTCCGATTCGAGTACCCCTTCAGTATGCCCCTCGTCAATCACCGTTCGGATTTCTTCATCGAGGCTCTCGGCGTCATTGTCTTTGGGTTCCTCAAGACCGACGAGACGATGCAAAACCGTATCGACGTAACGGCTGGTAGAAAGGACGCCTCCCAGAAGCCATGTGAGAAGATTCAATGCAGGCCAAAGGCGAAAAATAAGACTTTCACCACCGATACGAGCCAATGTCCACGGCCCGATCACCCAGACGGCCGAACAGAAACAAGCAAAACCGACAACACGAATGATCGTCGTCATGACGGGGCTTACGGTGTCCGCCGCGACGACGTGCGCCCGTGAGATGCGCTCAAGTATGATCATGCTCGCGGCAGAAATGCTCACCACGAACAAAATCTCGCAGATGAGCAATGCCTCATCAGATCGTCGCAGAATTTGACTAAATCGGTCTTTACGGTTGCGCGCAGTGCTGATTTCTTCGAGGCGGCTATACGAAAACCCTCTCAGGCTATAGCAGATCCACGACAGCAGAAAACCGATCGACGATAATACCGCTGCACTCCACAGCAGCCCATTCGTCATCACCAGATCCTTAGATTGCAAATAAACGAACACGACAACCGAGCATCATCACACATGAGAAACCTTGCCCCGAATTGAAACTCCGCCATAGTCAGCATCAGCCCAAACGGACTCTTACGAAGATATACCCGGCGTTCCAGAAGCATCGGTCATTGTGGACTCGTGCGGTGATATATTCCAGCGTTGAAGCACTTCTCGTTCGCGCGAGCGCATGACTTCTCGTTCACCGTCGGACTGATCGTCGTATCCGCAGAGATGCAGCAGACCGTGTACGATATAAAGCACGAGTTCGTCGTGCGCTGTCCAGCCATATTTTACTGCGGTTTCGATTGCCATTTCAGCACTGACGATTAATTCACCGTCGATTTTCTTGCCAAATCCACGCGGACGGTTCTCAGCAGCGTTGTTTTCGTCGTTTGGAAACTCAACATCGAGCAAGAAACTCAAAACGTCGGTCGGATAATCGTGGCAAAGGTACCGTTGATTCAGATCCCAGATCGTTTCATTATCGACGATCGCCACGCTGATATCGGCGGCTGCAACCTGTTCATCAGAGAGAGCCTGATGCAGGATTTTCTCGATGTCGGATGAATGCACGGTCAAATACGTCTGCTGATCGGAGATGTCGATACTATAGCTATCGGATGTCATATCGTTTCTTGTTTGATGACTTGGTGTAATCGGCGTGTATAAAAGGGACGTCATTGTACCATCCCCACTTACTCATTCCTCAATGCTCGTTTCAGGCCGTCTTCTGCTCGGGATATTTAATGCGCCCATGATAAATTCCAATGAGCGTTTTGGTTAACGATTCTTCAATCATATGAATTTCACTGAGCGTCAAAGAACATTCTTCGAACTGACCGTCGAGCAGGCGTTTCATTGTAATATCATGAACCAGGTTTTCAATTCGCCGCGGGGCCGGATCGCTGAGCGTTCGGCTGGCACTTTCAACGGCATCAGCCAGCATCAAAACGCCCGCTTCTCGACTTTGAGGTTTCGGTCCCGGATAGCGGAACGACGACTCTTCGACCGGTCCGAATCGATCGGGCTGCTGATCGGCCTGCTTGTTCGCTTCGTGATAGAAGTATTCGACCAATGTCGTGCCATGATGTTGTTCGATAAAGTCGATCAACCGTTCTGGAAGATCATATTGTCGGGCGAGATTCGCCCCATCTTTGACGTGTCCGATGATGATCAATGTGCTCATCGCCGGGGCCAGATGTTCGTGACGACTTCCTGCTCCGGTCGCCATATTCTCGATGAAATAATGAGGTTTGAGCATCTTACCGATGTCGTGAAAATACGCGGCCACACGCACGAGAAGCCCATTCGCGCCAATGCGGTCGGCGGCCATTTCACCGATTGAAGCGACCGTCATCGAATGATTGTATGTTCCCGGTGCGCGGCGAACGAGTTCCTGCAATAAGGGATGGGAAACCGTGCTGATTTCCAAAAGACTGATGTCGGTCACCACGCCGAATGCCGATTCGATAAACGGTAAGCTGCCGGCGACGAGATATCCGGCCGCCAGACAAAGGGCTGCTCCGCGCGAACTCTGCCACAGAAGCGTACGATCCGAAAAGATTTCTGCCAGCGTCTGACTTTCAACGGCACCGATCCCGCTGGAAACGGCGAAATACACGACTCCTGTCCAGAAACCAATCTTGATGATCGACGATCGCGACGAAATCCGCGATAGCGACAAGACCGCCGAACCGGCAACGCTCATCAGCACCACCAGTTCACCCAGATCCATCCGCGTGGAGAGCGTGAGAATAAGCGCCAAAGTAAACGCCGCTACCATCGCGAAAACCTGATCGTAGACGATGGTCAGCACCATCACGAGAACCAGGTATGGAACCACTTCAGCACGCCAAGGGTCGAATGATAACCAACGTGCTGCACCGATCGTGATCAGCATCGCCGACAGATACAACGTAAGACGCAGCGTACTATGAAACAAATGAGATTGATTATGATACAAGTGATAACCGTTCATCACACCGAGCACGAGAAACATTAATGTGACGAGTGCAACGCGTAAATATCGCTGATAGAGCGGAATCTGATCTTCTGTCTCACGATATTCGAGATTGAGTAATTCGAGTATGTTTTCGTCGATAATTCGACCCGGCGCGACGAGAATCGTCCCGGCTTCGAACACGTCGAGCACGTCCCCGACGTTTTCGCGTGCTTCACGACGTGCGGTCATCGTCGCGGCGGCATCGTATTTTAATGTGCTTGGCTCACGACTGAGCAACCAGCTGACCAGTTGCGGACGGAGTTCTAACAAATCGGGATACGACAACCATGTTTGCCCCAGACTGCCGTTGTCACGCAACTGTTCGACGAGCTGAATTTCGCGGGCGATTCCCGTCCAGGCATTTGCCGGATTCTTGAGCCCGGCGACTTTCACCGGGTCGGTCGGTTTGATCTGGTTATTCGAGAGTTCATTAAAATCGGCGATTCCGGCTTTCGTCAGCGGAGCGATGAACTTTTCAAAACTCGAAATGAGATTAGCAATCGCCTCATCCGAGACCCCCTGAGGATTGGTCACCGAGGCCTTCAGTTTATCCCAAACCAGTTGAATATCCTTGGCCTGAGGCTCTTGAGCGCCGGGGGCCTGACGGTCGTCTTTGCTCAGACCAAAGGCGCTACGATTGCTGATCGAAAGCTCATTGGGACTCTGGGCGCGAGACACTTCGCGCAAACTGTCTTCAAATTCAGTCGGAAGCCTGGCGAGCAACGAGGGGTCATGCTGAAAAATGAAGGCAACTTCCTTTTCCTTTTCAGCCTTCAACCGCTGCGTTTCAAACTGATTCACCCGTCGAAACGTTGTCTTGGAGACGATGCCGTGCGGCGGATGATCGCCGAGTCTGTACATGAACGGACTCTTCCAGGCATCGACGGCAATCAGCATCAGCGCCAGCGCAACGATGCAGGTGGCCAGTCGCAAGATCACGCTTTCATCGCGAAAGGTATCACCCAGCCGTTGGCGAAACGTCGGTGCAGCCTTAAGGGTGACCGTGCGTGTGGACTTCTGTTTTTTGGGGAACAAAGACATGGCGCTTTCGGACCGAATTATTTTGCGGTCGGACGGCTTCCCTTCGACGTGGAAGAAACCTGATGTTCATCGTCGTAGGCTTTGACGATGTCTGCCACAAGCCGATGACGAACGATGTCTTTCGTCGTCAGGTTGACGATGCCCACGCCTTCGATTTTTTTCAGGCGCGCGACGACATCCGTCAGTCCGCACACGACGTGACTGGGAAGATCGATTTGAGTTGTGTCTCCCGTAACCACGATGCGGGAGTCGACTCCCATTCGGGTCAGGAACATTTTCATCTGCGTCACGGTTGTATTCTGGGCTTCGTCGAGAATGATGAACGTATTGTTGAGCGTGCGTCCGCGCATAAATGCAAGAGGAACGATCTCAATGACGTCGTTTTCCAAGTATCGTTTGACCTGCTCGAAGCTAAGAATATCATTCAATGCATCGAGCAGAGGACGCAGGTAAGGATTGACTTTCGAGAGCATATCTCCCGGCAGAAAGCCGAGCTTTTCTCCGGCCTCGACGGCCGGCCGAACGAGCACGATTTTCTTCACTTGTTCCTGCCGCAGGGCATTGACGGCCATAGCGACGGCGAGATACGTCTTGCCGCTGCCGGCAGGGCCCGTGCAGATCACCAATTCGTGATCGCGAATGGATTGCACATACTGCGATTGCCCATTGGTACGAGGGCGTACCACCTTCGTATTTTGATAAAGATGAATGGCTGCCGGATACGGTCCGGTCGAACCTGCTTCCCCCTTACCGTTGTCGCCTTGCCCTGTTCCGAGTACCCGATGCAATTCGCTCTCCTCAAGATACCCCTTTTTGTGAAGGATTTGGCGGAGTTCGTCGAGCACCTGCAGCCCGCGCTTGATGTTGCCGTGTTCGCCGTGAAGGCGGATTTCGTCGTTGCGAATGACGATCTCAACGCCGATGGCATCGCGGACTTGTCGCAGATATTGATCTTTCGCACCAAAGAGCGATCGAATCTCATCCGCATCGGTAAATGATATGCTGGCTTCGGACATATTTTGGCGACGCAGGGTCATCCGTCTAATACAAGCCGTTTCGTAACCCGCTGAATGGCGACATTTTTTCGGAATCGTTTGAACATTTATTCCGTCACCAACGGGATTTGAAAACCAGTTTGAGTTAATTTTACTCGCAATGAGAATGGCACACAAAACTCAAGAGCGACATCTCATATTTATTGACGTCATTGTTACTGAGATGCCGATCTCCGGTATTTCTAACGTCTGTGTCATTCGGGTTTTGAGCATCGTTCTTACGATATGTTATTCTACTTCTGAAATCCGGCATTAGAAAGGAGCTGAATCAGGAAATGAGAAAATTTCACAACATGCGCTCTCGAAATCCAGGACAACCACCTCAACCGCGAATTCCCCCTAACTTACCAACTGGGTTTGCTTTACGATTCACCAAGCTCGGCAACAAGTACCCGCAAAAACGGTTCAACGTCCGTGACCAACCCCACCGTCTGAAACGAACCCCGGTCAGCCAGTTTCGTGACGGTTGCCGGGTTGATGTCGACGCAAACGACCTTGACCGATGCCGGCAGCAGATTGCCAACCGCAATGGAATGAAGTGTTGTGGCGATCATCAGACAGAACGTAACTCCTTGAACCAGTTCTCGCATCTTCCGCTGCGCTTCGATGACGTCCGTCACAACGTCAGGGAGCGGACCGTCATCTCGAATGCTTCCTGCGAGTAAGTAGGGAGTATTGCGTTTGATGCACTCATACATAATCCCCGACGTTAGCAAGCCCTCGTCGACAACATTTCGAATTCCGCCGTGACGACGAACACGATTGACGGTTCGCAGATGATGTTCATGCCCTTCTTCAGTCGAACCGCCATGTTCCATCGAAATGCCGAGGCTCGTACCATACCACGACTGCTCGATATCATGTGTTGCCAGAGCATTCCCGGCGAACAAGACGTCGACAAATCCCCGACGAATGAGCTGACTGAAAAGTTCGCTGCTGCCGGTGTGAACGACCGCCGGTCCGGCCACCACGAGAATCTTTCCGTTACCATCGCGAGAACGTCGCATATGCCCGGCGATTTCACGGACCGTCACCCCTTTCGGCTTTTCGCTGGAAACCGTACTGTTCATAAAGCTGAAGGCGTCATGTCCTTCGGACTTTCGTTCGAGGGGAAAAACCCGCGTCCCCAGGCGACCGACGACGATCCAGTCACCTCGTTTGACGTCGGTCATCGGAAGACACGCCGCGGTGTTCGTATCGAGATCAACCTTGAGGCCACAATCCATTTCCTGCAGATGGACCGGCAACCAATGACCGTTGAGCCGGATTTCCGTTTCCTGATTGGTGGTGCAGTAAAATCCTTCGGGGAAGGCCCCGTCGAGATCAGCCGGAACAAGTTCGCAATCCTGCTGATGCACGGGCATGGCACCATGCTGGCCGACACGCGTTAGTATCTGTTCCAACAGATCGGTGTTATCGGCACCAACCTGTAATCGGACATAACTCGGATCGTGTCGGCGCGAGCCAACCTTGATTTCGCGAATCTCGAATGTTCCCCCCAGCGAGGTAATCTCGTCGAGAATTTTGGGGAAAATCAGGCTGTCAATGACGTGCCCCTGCAGTTCAACCTCTTCGGTCAGATGCGACGAATGTTCGCCTTTTCGTTCGCCGGCTCCCGAAGTCGCCTTCATCTTCAAGGGATCCGGAGTATGGTCAGGTCCATTTCCATTCATCGTTTAGTCCCTCCGTGTCGCGATTGCCGGTTTTCAGGCGTGACGCCGTCCCTCCGGTTCACTCGTCATCGACCCATCATTCACTCCCGATCAGGCTTAACGGAATGCACTCCCTCAACGTCCCCTATCATATCGTCCGGAGCGCGACGGCTCCAATACCAGGCAAGAATCGTCGCTGTCAACATGCAACCGAACGTGTAGGTCGCGGTCGGAATGGCAACCGCCGGGGTCTCGGGAAAGATTTTGAGCGCGAGCACTGTTCCCACGCCGGCGTTCTGCATGCCGACTTCGATCGTCAGTGCCCGTCGCATTTTTTCTGGAAGACGAATCAGCCGGGCCGCGTTGTATCCCGTCAGATATCCAATCACGTTGACCGAAAATAATGCCAACAAGGTGATCGTATGGATCTTTGCGATTTCATTGCGATTCAATGCCACGACGACCGCAATGATCCACAATATGACCACGTTGGCGACCGTCGGTGCCGTCGTCGTCGCCAGATGTTCGAAGCGCTTAGAAAAACGACATATCGTAAATCCCGCGACAACCGGCAAGACAACTTCTCGCAGCAGTTGCAGCGCGACTTTCAACGGCTCGACCGGTAATTCCGCCCCGAGCAACAGCCATAAACCAAAAGGAACGACTACAGGCGAGAGCAACGTCGCCGACGTCGTCAGGCTGACGGAATAACTGACATTGCCGCGCGCGGTCATCGTCAATACATTCGATGCCATGGCACCGGGGACCACACCGACGATGATGATGCCGATGCGATCGGTCGTGTCGACCTCAAACAAGTGCGCCATAACGTAGGCGAGCGCCGGCATCGCGAGGTATTGCACGCCTGTTCCGAACAATACGGTGGGCCAGCGACGCACAACCTGCCGCATTTCGTCCGGTGGCAGGAGGCATCCCACGCAGAACATCGTCAAACCGATGAGATACGACAGATAGGGTGTGCTGGCGACGAATGGGCTTTCCATCCCGGTCGTCCCATCGGGCCACATCAGCGCGATGAGCGAACTCAACACAAGCCAGAGGATCAAATATCGCTGCAGCATGGCCATGTTGTAGAGAGTTGAATGCCGTGCGACAAGAGTCAACACCCCGATCAAAAATATCTCCTTTGAGTAATAACAGGGAGAGGATTCCATTCAGGAGCGCTTTCGATTCAACGTTCGTCTCGTTACGATCTGGATGAATTTGCGGTTCATGAGTGACCAAGCCGACAATGTTCACCCTTGAGGAATGGTTTCGTGAGTACGACGTGGGATCATCTGGCCGATTTTCTCGCCTGGTTACAGGACCAGGGTGATCTCGTCCGTATTTCGGCTGAGGTCGATCCCGTATTCGAGCTTACGGAAGTCACGGAACGCCTATGCCGAGCCGACGATGGGGGCCCGGCCATCGTCTTCGAAAGTGTCCGCGGATCGAATATGCCGATCGTTACCAATCTGCTCGGAGCGGAGCGACGATTGCGACGTGTCTTGCGGGCCGAATCGTTCGATGCAGCAGGCCAACGGCTGATTGGACGATTGTCGCCTGAACCACCCCGAAGTTGGTGGGATATGACTCGCTGGTTGCCCCATTGGTCGGAGATACTGCGTACGCAACCGGTCACAGTCCGCTCGGCTGCGTGCCAGCATGTCGTCCATATCGGTCGCGATTGCAATTTGACCCGGCTCCCCATTCCTCATTTTTGGCCGCAGGAATCAGGTCGATCGATTACGTCCGGTCAGGTTTGTTTTCTTCATCCCGAGACACATCAGCGACAGTTGTGTACAACGTCGCTGGAAGTATTGTCGGAAGACCGTCTTAGAGTTTTTTGGCCGAGATCGCACTGCGGGAACCGAAGTGCCATCGAATACCGTCATCGGCACGAACAGATGCCCGTCGCCGTCGTTTTGGGGGGCGATCCGCTTTTGAACTATTTGTCGGCCGCCCCGTTGCCGAACGGAATCGACCCTTACGTCTGCGCGGGGTACTTGCGAGGACGCTCGCTGGAACTGGTGAAATGCCGCACACATAGTCTTGAGGTTCCCGCTGGTGCCGAGATTATTCTCGAAGGCTTTCTGGAGGCTGGAGAAACCCCGTCGTCGGACGATATGCACAGTGGTTTTCTCGTCAATGAAACCGGTTCGGTCAATCCACCGATGTCGTTTCCGACTCTGCATATCTCCGCAGTGACGCAACGGTCCAATCCGTTTTTCCCGGTGACGGTCCACGGCGGCATGGGACACGAAGACTACTGGATCGGCAAAGCGAATGAACGAATTGTACTGCCGTTCGCAAGTTTGTTTTTACCGGAAATCCTCGATTGGCATTTTCCGCGTACAGGACATTTTCGCCAGTTCTTGTTCGTGAAAATTCGCAACGATTTTCCCGATCAGGCCCATAAAGTAATGCAGGGGATCTGGAGTTTATTTCCAACGGTCCATGCCAAGTTCATCGTCGTCGTCGATGAACTTGTCGACATTCACGATGAAGGAATGGTTTGGGAAACCGTCGGCTCGATGGTGAACCCTCGACGTGATACGATGATCGTCGACGGCCCACTCGATGAGTGGGATCATGCCGTGTCGGTATTGGGAGTCGGACAAAAAATGGGGATCGATGCGACTCGGCGGTGGAAATCCGCAGGGCAAACCGTACCGATTCCGCCGCGGACGGAAATGAACGCTCAGATCGTACAACAGGTCACGGAACGCTGGACGGAGTTTTGGGGGAATCGGTAACAGCATGACTGAAGGTCAGGTCGACAAGTCAGAAACGCGCATCCGGAGAATGTTTGGTGAAATCTCGCCGCGATACGACTTCCTGAATCATTTTCTCTCCGGAGGGGTCGACTATTACTGGCGCTGGCGGACCGTGCGAACCGTCCCGCCGGTGATGACGCAACCGATTCTCGATGTCTGCACCGGAACAGGGGATCTCGCGCTCGCCTACTGGAATGCGGCGGGACGAAAAATACCGGTCATCGGCAGCGATTTCACGCATGAAATGCTTGTCATTGCCTGCGACAAAGCATCCTCGATGCGATCACGGGACGCGAATGAAAAAGCACCCGTCCATTTTTTCGAAGCGGATACACAGCAACTCCCTTTCCGAGACGATACCTATCAGATCGTCTCAGTGGCGTTCGGATTACGAAACGTCACCAATACACGCAAGGGGTTGAACGAGATGTTTCGCGTCTGCTGTCCGCAAGGTCACGTCGCAATACTCGAATTTTCGATGCCGACCAACCTATTCATCCGTGGGATGTATCGCTTCTATTTTCGATATATTCTGCCCCGTATCGGTCAATTATTAGCCAGGAATCAATCGTCGGCATACAATTATCTACCGCAGTCCGTCAGTGAATTTCCTCAGGGAGAAGCCCTTGCCGAACTCTTGCGTCAAGCCGGTTTCGTCGAGGTTCAATGGAAACCGCTGACGTTCGGAATTGCCACATTGTATTTCGGTCGCAAGCCATCCACGATATGAAATCCATCGCGATGCGAGATCGAGTGAATACCAGAGGAAATCGCTTGACTTATCGATAACAGGAACCATTCATGAAAAACTTCGTCCTTGCCATCACCGGAGCGAGTGGTTCGGTCTATGCCGTGCGGCTGCTCGATGTGCTGTTGTACGCCGGATATCACGTCCAACTTACAATCAGTCCGGCGGGAGCACAGGTTCTGAAGCATGAACTCGGTTTGAATGTCGATTTGAATGCTTTCGCATCCCATCAGATTCTCCCTGACGACAGCGAAGTGTCGGAGGACAGCGTTCTCAGCAGGTTGAGGCGGCCCCATCCCCAATCCGAACATGTCGTCAGTTCGGTCCTTTCCGAATCCGAAACGAATGTCGGCAAGTTAACCTATCATCATTACCAGGATTTCTCAGCCGGAATCGCCAGTGGCTCGTTTCTGACGGCCGGAATGGTCATCTGTCCTTGCTCGATGGGTACGCTGGGTAGCCTGGCAAACGGGATGTCGCAGAATTTGATTCATCGCGCCGCTGACGTTCATTTAAAGGAACGCCGCAAGTTGATCGTCGTGCCGCGTGAGACGCCACTCAGCAGTATTCAGCTCGAGAACATGAAGCGTCTCTCCGACAACGGCGTCATCGTGCTCCCCGCGATGCCGGGGTTTTATCATAATCCGCTCAGTCTGCACGACCTTGTCGATTTCGTTGTAGCCCGCATCTGTGATCAACTGGGGATCAAACACGAAATGACCAAGCGCTGGGGAAACGATTTGTAATGGATAATTGACAATGGGAAATGGATAATGAAAGAGTGAAATGCGTTCTTCCATTGTCCATTGTCAACTATCCATTATCAATTATCAATTATTCATTGTCGACTCGCCGTTGAGAACGATTGCTTGCCGGGTTTCGTAGCTGCGACGTGCGGCTTCGACCATATACAAGCTGCGACAAATGTCCCCCAGGTCGGCGACGGGAATCAGACCTCCGACGACCCGCCGGCAAAATAAGTCGAACATCACTTCCAGTTCGGTCCGTTCAGACTGGAGGCATTCAGTGACCGGACTGCTATTCGTCTGCCAGACGATCGTGACGGGATCGATGATCGTTGCTCGTCCCTGTTCGCATCGTATTTCGATTCGAACAGGTTCGGCCGTTTTAACTTTCGATTCTTCCGACGGTTCGACGCCGGAATTCACGAAGGTCAATTCAGCAACCGGAGGGGATGCCGTGAACGTTCGCTGGTGGAACACGATCTCGATTGTCGATGTCCATTCGCTCCCGCCTTGTTCCATCGCCGTCACATGCCGAAGTTGGGCCGGGCGTGCCCGCATGACATAACGGCACCAGTCCATCAGGTTCATCAACAGATCGTTGTCGATATCCCCATGCGGGGTTTCATCGGAAATCTGCCGTGAAGAAGCAAGCTGAATTGAAATATGCTGAGCTTTTCCGAGTTGCGTCGCCATCAATTCATGCAATCGCGAAGTAGCGGGGGTATATCGCCTGCCGAGTTCGGGAATAACGGTTAACCCTTGAGATTGCACGGTCGCGTACAGCGCTTGCCAATCGGCAAGCGGCGCCTGAATCGAACCACCAAGAAAAATTGGCTTGCCGTAACTGAGTGCCGCCTGCAATGGATAAATTCCATGCCAGGCCGGGTCAATCCAAAGAACGGCCTGAATATCCGATCGCTCCATCAGCGAGCGAACTCCCTGAACCACGTTGGCCCCTAATTCCGACGCGATCTGCTCGGCACGATTGGTCACGCAATTGTAAACGGCGCGTACACTGATCCTCTGTCGCAATGCCTTAAGCACAGGACCGTAACGATCATCCCAATGGGCTCCGAGCCCCAGAATTCCCGTATGAATCATCAATCTGGTTTCGCAATAACTCCGAAAGCAGCGTCTGAGACCGCCAACGACGTGACTTTGCATCAAGCGGATTCATCTTATCCGATTTTTTCATGTTCTCAACTCGATTTTCTCAATTCTGAAATTTTGGCTGTAGAATGAAAATCTTCGGATCAAAAGCGTAACAAGATGGGGGGGTATGAGATTTCCAAACTGCGCAGGAATGAATAATAAGCCAGTGCCATACGATCGAACGCATCGTGCTCATTGGGCGTAACATCGTCTACACGAGCACTCAGCATTGGCGACTCTAGAACTGGTTTCATAACCCGGTTGGCGACTGAAGAATCGTCCAAATTGTCCGGAATTATCCGCCGTCCAGAGGGTTATGAAACTGCTTGTAGACATCTGCGAAAACAATCCCGATTCGCCGTGGGGATAAGCAGTTCCGTTTCAGCGGAGCTGGGGATGCGACAACCAAACCCAGACATGTCATCGCTCAGCAGGAACGACTCACGCGTGAGCTGCTGAAATCACCAGAAATCTGACCACGGGATGGTACATCAACCTTGGACTCAGGGATGTTTCAGTCATCCAGACGCTGGCGAAGTTCATCTCTTTCGCGTCGGGTGACTTCCAGGTCGAACATCAGGTACTTGATATCCAGGCGGAGTTGCGACAAGGCCTCTTGTACAAGCGTGAGAATTCGACGACGTCGTTTTACCGAATCGACCACACGGGTATAGAGTACCTGCATCTCATCTTGATGAGGCGAAGGAAGCTGACTGATCTGATGACCGAGATCGATCATTTCACGAGAGAGCTCGTCAGGTCCGTCATCAGGTATACGCGATTTTGTCTGCATGGCGTCTGTTGCTCGTCTGAAGTTGAATGGCACGAGATGTCTCTTTCATCTACAGATTGTGTGCCAGTTGCAGACAAACTTCAAGCCATTGTCGTAACACACTACTGCCACACATGTTACAAAACACACCCCACTTATCCCACGGTGGCCGGTTATTGTAAAGGTTGTACGTCTCGTCTTGGCCAAAAATTCAAAATCTCATACATTACCGGATTTATGCATCTCCTGGGGCGTCGTCGTCTCCATTCAGAATCGGAACAACGCCTCTTGACCTCAACGCATTTCACCCGTTCACTTTTCAAATGCGAACCGCCGAATTTCTAATTTCCATGAGCGGATATAACGATTGTGCACATTCCGAAGCGGTTAAGCCCCTGGGTGAGCGTTCTCTCCCCAGGCAATATGGCAGCACAACGCTCAAGTGTGTGCTCAGAACATGGAATATTTCACGGGGCTGCATGATTCGTCGGATCGCCACGTTACTGTGTTCATTATTCCTGATCACTGTCGGCGCCATATCCCCGGCCAACGCCGCCGAATGGTCGAATGACTTCGAGTCGAGCGATACGACCTGGACCGTCATTCATTCGGGAACGCGATCAAGATCTCTTGCTCATCAGCGTGTGGCCGATTTCGCACATTCGGGACAGGGGAGCGAATCATTTCAATTTCAGGTGAACAGTGAATCGACGATCATTCGCCTCGAACACGCTCTCCCTGATGCCGCCGTCATTGATGAACTCACGACTTCGGTCTGGGTGAATTCGACACGAAATGGCGCGGTCATGAAAATTCGTGTTGTCTTTCCTCATCAGATTAACCCAAAAACGTCAAAACCGGCTTTCGTGTTCATACAAGGTTCGCGATATGAATCTGAAGGTCGCTGGCAGAAACTCGAATGCCGCGCTGAAGAAAAAAAGATTCATGATCAGATCGTCCTCATGCGGTCACAGTTTCCGGTGAAAGACCTGCGAGACGCCTATGTCGACAAGATGATTATTGAGATCCCGATGGAGTCGGGTACAGCAAACTTTGCTATCGACGATGCCTCGTTCGGACCAATCGTCTCCCCTCGCGTCGTCGCCCCGGCGTTCGTTTCCGACGACTCGGCTAGTTCCACGAAAAAGCGAGTGAAGCTTCGACTTGGCCATTTGCAAGTCGATGGGAGACCGTTTTTTCCCATCATGACGCCATATCACGGTGAAGCTCCGAGAGATTTGCATGATTTAGGAGTAAACGTCGTCTGGATTCCTGATTACCAAGACAACGACTTGATCGACCAACTCCGTGATTTTGACCTGTGGTCAACGGCCGTTCCACCACAGTCAAAATCGGCCGAGGGACACGGGCTCGATGCACAATTCGCATCCCTCGTCCCTTTCTCACGTAAGACCGAAGCGATTGCCTTCTGGATGCTGGGCTCAAAGATCACTCCCGATATGCATAAGAACATCCTGACCTGGGCTGAACAGGTACGGACAGCCGATCGCAAATTCGACCGTCCACTGATGGGAGACGTACAAGGATCCGAACGGGTCAGTTCAAGAAATATTTCACTGCTTGGAACCAGCCGACCGGTTATCCAGACGACATTCCCGCTTCGCGACTATCGCGATTGGCTCAAAGAAAGCCGAAACCTGGCAATTCCGGGGAGTTTCGTCTGGACCTGGATTCCGACCGAACCCTACCCAGCATTAGCCTCATTGAGGAATCCTGCTCGTCAACAGCCTCTGTACCACGAACCCGAACAATTGCGTCTGCAACTTTTTGCGGCGCTCGCGGCAGGCTGCCAGGGGATTGGTTACTGGTCGACGACTCCGCTCAATGATGACGACCCCCTGGCGGTCGAACGTCGTCTCGCCATCAGTCAACTCAACGACGAGTTGCAGTTGCTGGGTCCGATTCTGGCAACAGCGAACTTAAAAGAGCAGATTCCATTTTCGATTAACGGAGAACCCCCGCCGCAATTCGCCAACGTCAAAGTGCTGTCGCTTCAGGGAAGGAAGGAATACGATCCGAACGCCCCCGTCGGCCTGACGCAACCTCGACAGACCGACAGACGGCAAACATCGAGTATGAAACAGCGAACATCGCGCACACCCGACGATATGGTTTTCGAAGCTGCATTTTTTCGTAGTCCCTATGGTGGGTTGATTCTGCCGATCTGCTATCAGGAGCACGCTCAATTCGTTCCCGGCGCGATGACGGTACGAGATGTCCGAATTCTCGTTTCGGACGTCGAAGATACCGCGTCGGCATACGAGATTACGCCGACACGAATTCGTTATGTTCCTAAAGATCGCGTCGCAGGGGGAGTCGAACTGAAATTAAGTACCCTCGATATGACGACGGCAATCCTTCTGACATCGGACCAGAAAATAAAAAAGGCCTTTCAATCCCGAATTCGCGACCTGAATTCACAATATGCACAAACAACCGTTGAACTTGCGCGTGCGAAATTCAAGCGGACGGCTGCGATCGATTCCCAGCTCACATCACTGGGTGCCGCGCTTCCCGATGCGTTTATCCAGTTATCTCAGGTTGGAAATCTGCTCCGGGACGCTGACCAGGCTCTCGAACGTCAGGAATTTTCATCGGCTTGTGACAAGGCATCGAGTGCCATGCAGTATTTACGAATCCTGCAGCGTGCGCATTGGGAAGCAGCCACGCGGCGTTTTCCTTCACCCGCTTCGAGCCCGCATACACTCTGTTTTCAGACTTTGCCCGATCATTGGAAGATGCTGAAGCAGGTCGCCAATGAGGCCGAAGCCCCGATGGAAAATCGACTCCCCACAGGAAACTTCGAGGATTTCGACCAGATGATCGTCGCCGGCTGGCGGCGACACGAACAAATGACCGGAGAAACCGTCGCCTCGACGGCGCAACTCGTCTCGATCGCCCATCAAGGCGAATTCAGCCTGCGGCTCGCTTCGGTTCTGCGTCCAAAAACCGAAAAGCCTTATTCGTTACGTCAGCAGCGCATCGACGTCCATAGCCCGCCCGTCACCGTTCGGCCAGGGAATCTGATACAGGTCAGCGGTTGGGTTCGTATTCGAACCCCGGTGTCGGCCAATCTCGATGGCGTTATGGTCTACGACAATTTACTCGGTCTGGACGGAGGCCTGCGCTGGAAATCAACTGGCGAATCCTCTCCCTCGCCAGTTCGAAAATCCGAGACCCATGGTATTCAACTTACAGCGACCTCCAACGAATCCCTTCCAGAAACGATGGCGCCCGATTCATGGCAGCGATTCGAAATCCTCCGCGAAGTAAACGTCGAGCGAGATTATGTCTTAACGCTTTCGCTGGGAGGGCTGGGTGACGTCCTGTTCGACGACGTGCAGATTCACGTGTACGAATTCGGCAACGAAACACTGGTAAATGAGGACCAGCAAGTTCAGGAGCCGTCTCTTCCCGAAGTTGAGCCATTCTCTCCGATTAATATCGATCTGCTCAAGAAGCTGAACGTATTGCCGTTTCCATAGGCAAGTCGCAATTGACTTGCCTCGGATATTAAGCCACTCGCACGAAAGATCATCGTGATCACCTTCAAACCGTGCCTTGCGTTCGCGTAACCACCTCACAGATCGGCTTGCGGGCTGAATCAATATCATCGGACCGACCTTTCAGAGTCCGGAAAAATCTACGGTTGAGCAATCCGTTTCGAACGGATCGGCTACCTTCTTTCGCTATGTCGATGGCAGCATTGGACAGAATCCACGGCGTGCGATAATCTACCGAATATCAAAGCTGGTAAACCATCGACATCGATCTCCATGCAGAAGGAATGCACTCATGCCCATCGCCACGACTCAGCAATATGGCGCTATGCTTGACGCCGCGCAGAAAAATAATTACGCCTACCCGGCGATTAATATTTCATCGCTTTCGACAATTAATGGTGCGTTAAAAGGCCTCGCTGATAAAAAATCGGACGGCATCCTGCAGGTATCCACGGGTGCCGGTGAATTCGCGTCCGGACTCAACGTCAAGAAAATGGTCGTGGGGGCGATCGTACTCGCCGAGGCTATTCATCGCCTCGCAGCAGAATACGATGTGCTCATTGCCCTGCATACGGACCATTGTCAGCCCGAAAAAGCCGATAAATTTCTCAAACCATTGATCGAGGAAACCACACGACGTCGGGCCGCCGGTCAGCCGAATCTGTTTCATTCCCACATGCTTGATGCGTCTGATCTGCCGCTCAAGGAAAATATGGGGTTGTCGCAAGAGTACCTGAAACTCTGCGCAAAAAACGAAATCATTCTTGAAGTCGAGGCAGGGGTCGTCGGCGGAGAAGAAGATGGTATCAACCGCGAAGGCGTTGCATCTGACCGGCTCTACACCACACCGGAAGACATGGTCTACGTCTACGAGTCGCTCAACGGACTTGGGCGTTACATGTTTGCCGCGACGTTTGGCAACGTTCATGGCAGTTACAAACCGGGTGCCGTCAAATTGCGACCCGACATCCTGAAACAGGGTCAGGAGGCGGTAATGGCGAAATTCGGCAAAGAGGCCGAGTTCGATCTCGTTTTCCACGGCGGGTCGGGAACACCGGTGAAAGAAATCCGCGAAACGCTGGCGTATGGTGTGGTGAAGATGAACATCGACACCGACACCCAGTATGCGTTTACCCGTCCCATCGCCGATCATATGTTTAAAAATTACGATGGCATTCTCAAGATCGATGGTGAAGTCGGCAATAAGAAAGCCTACGACCCGCGCGGGTATCTCAAGAAAGGGGAAGAAGCGGTCGCAAAACGACTGGGCGAAGCCTGCGACGATTTGCTGTCGACCGGTAAGTCGATCTGCGGCAAAGTGTAACCCGCGGTAGCCCGGTTATTGCTTATTATGCACCGTTTGCATTACTCCGCGACTTGCCGTTGCGGAAGCGGATCGGTTTTCGTCATCCCGGCGAGTCGGATGATGATCAGGCGTTGTTTTTCGCCGACGCCTCCCAATTCGTAGGGAGAGCAAAACATGAACCGTCCCAGCGATTCTTCGTCATCTCCCTGTGCCGCGAGAATGACCATCTCGCCGACGTTTAACGTCGTCACAATTTTATAGTCGTACAACGCTTCGACTTTTTGTCCCGAGCGATACATCCAACCGGTCGCCGAAGCCCAACTCGATGGCGAAGTCGCTACCCGCAAAGTATCTTTGCCGTAATGAATTTCGGGCATGATTTCGAGACTTGCCCAGCCTTCCAGTCGACGTTCGGCTTTAATACGGAGCACACCTCTCGCCTGCTCGTATTCGTGTTTTTCTTCTCCTTTTTTGGTTTCGATCTTTACGACCGAGTCCTGCTGCATTTCGCCTGTCTGTATTTCCGACTCTGCCCCCGAACGCAAAACGAGTTTGCGTCCGAACAGCTTATTCTCGTCATGCTGATAGAGCTGTTGTGCCACGGGACTTTTCAGATTCATCAACTGCTCGAGTGCCCGTGGCGGTGTCGTGCTGACATAACCAATCCGCAAACCGTTTCGACGGAGCATCGACCTCAAATCGGAATCGAGGCTTCCGATCTGATCAATATTTTGCCACAACAATGAACCAATTAACGGGTCTCCGGCCGGCCTCTCGATGAAAACGACTTGAATCTCCATGGCATCGTCCGACGTCGGTATCGGAGGAAGTGGATTATTGACTTCGGTCGGCCAAGTCGTTGAATGTTCCCAGAGCCGGCATCCCATGACATACACGATCAGCCAGCAGGCTCCCAATATGATGAGAGTCGAGCGATGACCTCGAATGTGGCGGAGAATCGTCATGTAACCGCGGCAGGGGTGAAGGAACGATACGCGAGTGAGGCAGACTCCAGTCGAAGTCTGATTACGGCGGAAAAGAGATGTGGAATTGAATGGTATAGACGGAGGGGGGCGGAGTGTATCCAACAACTCCAATTGCGTCAATCACTTTATTGCAGTCGAAGATGATCGCTGCTCACCTGTCGATGAACTTCCAATTGCCATCCCTGACGGTTGGCGGTATCATGCCGTTTTCACAGACTGCCGGAACCACAACCACTGTTTACAAAAGCACTTAAGCCTCACCCACCCCCGATTTGACAGATGGACGCATGAGTTTTCCTTCCGAGCCACGTGAATCGTTACGCGAATTTCGCATCGGATCAGGTCACGATACGCATCGCTTCGGTAGCAAAAAACCGTTAATTCTGGGGGGCGTTACCATTCCCCATGATCACGGGCTTGTCGGTCATAGCGACGCCGATGTCCTGTTGCATGCGATTACCGATGCGCTGCTCGGGGCGTGCGGACTCGGCGACATTGGCGAATGGTTTCCGGATACCGATCCTCAGTGGAAGGGAATCGACTCGGCCCGGCTTCTCGAATCGGCTTGCCGTGAAGTCAAAAAACGGGGTTGGCAGATTGCGAATCTGGACTGTACGATCCATGCCGAACGCCCTAAACTTTCCCCCGTGAAACCGGCCATT